>CAZMSA010000013.1:0-33656 GCA_964568825.1 uncultured Rhizobiaceae bacterium
GCGATATTGAACGGGAACACCCTTCAAGTCGGCGACTTTTTCGACAGCATCGACCGTCAACTGATGCCTGCCGGATATCGGTACACCGCCGCGCAAGACTCTGTCACGGCCGCGCGCGGTGCGTTAAATTTGCGACCATGTCGGACGTCGATGATCTGCTCACTCAGGCCAAAGACCATTACGCAGCCCACAATTTCAACGAAACGCTGCGCATTTGCCAGCAATTGAAAAAGGCCACTCCACAGGAGATCGCGCGGCCACGGCCACTGGCCATAGGCCTTGAGCGATTGTTCGTCGATGGCGACGACCCGCACCGGCTGGTCGCCATTTTCCCGGGGCTTGAGGCGCTGCAACTGGTCGAAGCCCAGCTGACGCACCTGATTGACGACGTAAGGGTCGTTGGCACGCAGCCCGCATAGCGCCACCACCACCGCAATCCCGAACAGCAAGGCGAAGAAGCGGGATGTCCTCATGGGCCCAGCGAGGCGTCGGCCCGGTCAGCGTTGCGTTGAGCGTTTCTAATAATTGGATCCATTTCCTGCGGCGTGACCGTTACCGCCGACACCGTTGCCACCCGGCGCCGGTCCAGGACCGTCACCCTCGTTGCCGCAGCGGGCCGAGCCGACGCGCATGGCCGGCGTCAGGTCCGATTCGCGGTTCAGGAACGGGAAAGCTATCCGGATCTGCTGGTCGGTCAGCCCAGCGGTCTGGGTCTTCACCACGCTGCCGTCGTTGATGAGAGCGACATCGCAGGAGGCGCGCAGGTTGGCACAAATGCCCGACGACAGACTGCAGATGCGGACAAGCCCGCCATAAAGCGCCAACGCCGTCGGCCTGATGCGAGCCACCGAAAAGTCGAACTCGGTGCCGCGGATGCCGATGGTCGCCGCCGGGGTCTTGAGGTTGTAGGCCTGCTTGGCGCTGTTGCCGGTGAGAAACCGGAAGGCGCCGCGCGAGGCCGTCAGCCCGAAGTTGTTGAGCTTGCCGGGAGATTGTATCACATAGGTGTCGATGACCATGCTCGAATTGGCTCCGACGGCGAGCCTGGTGTTGTCGGAGAACCTGATATCGACCTGCCCAAATACGCCGGTCTCCACCTTGTCGCCGAGAAAGATGTCGCCGCCGGTTGCCAGGTCGCGGGTGCCGTCAGGTCCCACGGCCTGAGCGCCGCCGCGCACCAATATGGCGGTTCCCACCGGTGCCGCCGCTGATGCCGGCAAGGCCATCGTCGCCAGACCGATCAGGGCCGACACCACTATCAGGAAAGAATTAATACGCATGCTCCCCGCCTTCTTCAATCCGACATTCCCCATACGAACCGGCAACCAGAGCGCATTTTGGACCATTTCAGTTTTCCTGACTAGGCTGGGCCGGCGGCGGTGCAAAAAAAGCTCTTCATGAACCAAAAATGCTCGGCGGCACGCCCGAGAGCGTCAATTTTGTGGTGATCAAGACGCACCTCTCCGGTGGCTTTGGCTGCAACGCATGTCATACGGACGCCTCACGCCGGCTCAGGATTAGACGGTGGCGGCAACTGTGCGATCAGCCGCAATATCTCGCCGAACAGGGTTCTCGACACGGCCACTTCGGCCATCTGGAACGGTTTGGGCCGCCCAAAGTGCCGAAAGCCGTTTCTACCTCACATCTGGTTTGCAGGACGGCCGAAAAAGTGAGAATATTCACTCTAGATTGGGAGCCATGTAGTGTATCCCGAATCAGATCAAACAGGCCACGAAATAGCGCCACATCTGGAGCCAATGGAGCAGTGGCTGCTGCCTGCACCGGCATGATAAGCACCGCGGCGCAGAGCTATGGACGATGATCGAAGAGGTGCGTCTCGACAAAGGCAAAATCCGCCAGCGCCGACGACGAAATTCTCACGTGGCCAAGGCTTTCTCGCCAAGTGGTCTATTCGTGAGGAAGCACTATTGCCAAACAGGCGGAAGAAGGCAAAAATCGATCCATGTCATCGGGAATCTGGGGAATGTCGATCAAAGCTCCGCTGAAATCGGCGTCTCGCTGGTCGGGCCACGATAAGCGGCCACCATGGGAAACCTGGGCAGGCGGGATGTGAAACCGTAAGGAGGAACCCGTGGATCAATTGGCTTTGATGGCGAAGCCGGCCGTCCCCCATGTGGTTTTCGGCATTTTCAACCTCGCATGGCCGAACATCGCATTTTGGGCGCTCGTGATCATCGTGTTCGTGGCCGCCGCCTGGGCGCGGATGCCGGCCTTCATGGAATCGGACTCGGCTTCGCGGCGAGGGGGCGAGCACAATGAACATCGATAAATCGATTCAGGATCGACTCAAGACGCATCTCACTCTCGATGATGCGTTCCCCACCCGGATGCCGGTCTATGTCAACTCCTTCGGTTACTTTTTCGGAACGATGACGCTCGCGGCCCTTGCCGTCATCATCGGCAGCGGAATCATCCTGGCGCTGTTCGGCCCAGGCTGGTGGCACGTGTCGGGAGCCGGTCGGTTCATCAATGCGGTCCACTTCTGGGGCGTGGAGATTTTCTATCTGTGTGTGATCCTTCACATTCTCTTCAAGTTCTTCACCGCGGCGTGGCGCGATGGGCGGTTCCGCACCTGGGCGCTCGGTTGGCTGATCTTCGTGACGACCATCTTTTCCGGAATCACGGGCACGCTCCTGCAGGAAAATTGGGACGCGCAATGGAATGCGCAGCAAGGCAAGGACGCGTTCAACGCCCTCGGCTTGGCCTGGATCCATTGGCTCGATTACGGGCAAGTCCTCACGCTACATGTGGTTTTCTTCGGCGGCCTGGTGGTCCTTTTTGCGGCGAGCCATCTGTTCGCCGTGCGCAGCGAAAGCCCGGTGCGACCAATCGTTGATGGCAGTAAAAACTCCGACGGCGCCAGGGAGAAAGCGCGATGAGCCGACTCTCCGAAGAAAATCTGCGCGGCATTCCGATGAAGCCCTACGACATGGTTCGCGAAGGGCTCATGGTCCTCGCCGGCGTGACGGTGGTGATCATGCTTCTGGCCGTGCTCTGGGGATTTCCCGACTATCAACCGCTCACGCTGCAAGAGGTGGCGACGAAGGAGCCGGTCGCCTTCCTGCAACGGACGGTCTCCTACTTCTCGGGAGACAGCGATCTGCAAACCTACGGTCCGCCTTACACACCCGACTACGCGAACGCGCAGCATGTGGGCTTCATTTGCCCCGCCTGCTGGGTCGGCGTCGTGATGCCGCTCGATGCGCAGCGTGATCTCGTCATGGCGCCGCTCAAGCAGATCGGGATGCTCAATCCGGCGGTGGAGGCGTCGCTGAAAGATTACGATCAGACCTCCGCCGCGCAGCAGAAGACCTGGATCAAGAACTATACCGCGGCTCTCAAAGCGGCACGCGCTGAGCAGGGAGGCGTGGTGCTGCCGGCGGGACAATATGGCCCCGTAGCGCCGCTGATGGAAGCGATGTTAAACCTCGCCCGCGCCGGCCTGCTCGACGCGGCGCTCACGGAGAACGCGAATCCCGCGCTTGCGCCTTATAACACGAGCTACACGCGCTCCTTGCTCTATCTTGGCGGCCCGATCATGGACAAGGTCGCGGACCACTTCGACGAGCAAGGCGGCCAATGGGGCATGCTGCACATGGCGGGGCCCTACCCCGGGGCATGGTGGCTGATGCCCTATGCGTTTCTCTATCAGATTCCGGCAATCGGAAATTCCCCGAACGCCGATCTGATCGCCGGGATGATAATCTTCGCGTTCACGCTCGTGCTGATCTTTCTGCCGTTCATCCCCGGGCTGAACCGGATTCCCTACGCGCTCCCGGTCTACAAGATCATCTGGCGGGACTGGTATCGGAAATACCCCTCGGGCGATCCGCCCCGCCACGCGTCCGTCACGCAGGTAGACGATCCCGCCGCTGCGGGGTGACGCTCGCTGCCATAGGCGGTTCGCGCCGAGGTCGGGAGGCGCAAGGCGTCGATCCCGACCACATCAATTCGGCTTGTATGGCGGTAATGCATTGTTCTATCTGCGGCGTCTGGGCGAGGTCATGTCGTTCTACAAACGGGTGCATGAGCTGGAGAGCCCGGACCATCTTCACCGCCAGGCGCAAACCATGATTGCCTTCATCGAGCCGGTGAGCGGGGTAGCCGGCGGCGCGACAGGCAGGTGAAAGATCGCGCCCGCAGGTCGTGCGGCCGGGCCGAAACCTGATCCGGCTAATCTTTCGGACCGCCGGTGCCAAACTGGCGGGTGAAGGCTTCTTCGTCGCCGGCGGCCAGCAATCGCGCCTGAACGATCCATTTTTCGCGCGCGATGCGTCCGCGGAAATTCAGATGCTCGTCGACCCAATCGATCTCGTCGGCGGCCCACGTGGCAATCTGATCGTAGCGATAGATGCCCAGCCTGTTGAGCGTACGCTCTATCTTGGCTCCGATGCCCGAAATGCGCTGCAGGTCGTCCCCACCTCCTTCCGGCGCGGCCGACAATCCTTGCGGTGGCCGCGGCTTGCCGGTTGACGCGTTTGGCCGTTCGCTCGGCTCAGGCGCCGGTTCGGGGCTGTCTGCAGGCCCTGACGCACGAGGCCGGGCCGCCTGCGGTTCGGGGGTGACGGATTTGGCCGACTTGGCGAGCGGCGGCGCTCGGGTACCCGAAACATCGACGGGTGAATGGGTCCAGCTATGCGGACCGGACGCGGGCTGAGCTGCGGCGATGGCCAGCGCATTGTTGCGGGCTCCAGCGACTATGGCGTGCACGATGCAGCCTATGATGCAGCCGATGAAGAAGGCCAGTAGCATCCAGAGAGAGAAATCGAGTGAAAGTGTGCCCATGTGTTGCGCTCCCGTCTGCTCTTAATACTGCCGTGGTATGGTCATTCGGCGCCCGAACGCCGATAAGTCGCCCATCCCACCAGGAAGCCCAGTACCATGGCGGCGGTCAGCCATGTCCAGTTCTGACCGGCAACGGCAAACATGTCGCTCAAGCCTCCAGCGTCATGCATTGCTCATTCTCCCCTTTTAACCCCATCCGATCACGGCACACCGATTCGGCTCAACCGGGACCACCTCAGCAGCCCAATTGAGCTCACGGCGTTCCATATAGCCGTTATAAGGGCTTCACCCGTTGAAGGCCAGCGCGTCGAAACACCGGCAAGTTGTTAACAAAATGCTGCATTTACGGCCCATTCTGGCACTTTCGCGGCCTCTCCAGCCGGTTGCGGGCCGCTCTATGTGGCATTTCGGACACAGCCGGGGAAATTCGCCCGCCGCACGCGTCACGGTTGTTGACCTTTGGCGAGCGAAAAGAGACAAGAAAGCACGTGCGGTGTTGATCGTACGGCCTCCAGATACCGGTTTGCAGGGGATTCGGGGGCAAACCACTGAACTTCAGAGATTGTGGGAGAAATGATAATGACGAATACGAAGTGGCTCCGTCGGGCTCTTCTGGGTGGTGTGGCGCTGAGCGTCATGGCAGCCGGTGCACAGGCCGACGAACTGAGCGCGCTCAAGGCTCAGCTCGAGTCCTTGCAGGCCCGCGTTAACACACTCGAAACCCAGCCGGCCACGACGACAATGCCGGACGGGACGAGCCTGATCAGCTTTAAGCGTGGTCAGGGCACCCTTGCCAATTTCGGTCCCAGCCATGAAGCGGCCGATCGTGGGTTCACCATCTCCGTGACCCCGACCGCCGACATGCCGGCACCGGTAGCCGAGATCGTCGTCTATGGTTACGTCAAGGGCGACGTGATCTACGACTTCAATCACGACCTGGGCGATACCTTCTATGCGCCGAGCCTTACCTCCGGCATTGGCAAGTCGACGGACCACATCCGCCTGCATGCCAGGCAGACCCGTTTCGGCATCAAGTCGAAGGTGGATACGGCCATCGGCCAGATCCGCACCGTGATCGAGGGTGACTTCTTCGGGTCCAATGGTTCCGGCACTTCGCCGAACTTCCGCCTTCGCCATGCGTATGGCGAATGGGACATCACCCCGAACTGGACGTTCCTGGCTGGGCAGACCTGGAATACCGCCGGTCTGTTGCCGATCGGCGTCACGACGGTGGACTTCTCGGGCCCGGTTGGTCCGACCTACGTTCGTCGCGCTCAGGTCCGCTTGACCTATCATGACGGTCCGCTGTCGTGGGCGGTGGCCATTCAGCGGCCGACCCAAAACACGAGCAACAATAACAGCACTAACATGCCGGATATCGCGGGCTACGTTCAGTATGACTTTCCGGGTGGCCATCAGTTCATCGTCACCGGTGATATCGCGGACTACAGTAGCGCCAACTTCGACGGTGTTGCATCCACTTCCAACATCGGCTGGGTGGTTCAGGCTGGTGCCAATATCAACATCTCCGATATTGCCTATCTGACGACTGGTGTGTCCTACGGTTATGGTCAACCGCAACGCGGCCAGTTCACCTACGGCGGTCGTGGCATTACGACGCTTAATCCCAACACTGGCAAGACGGTTGAGGCTCTGGGCCTCACCGTTGGGTTGAGCTTCAACATCAACGATACGACCACGTTCAACACGGCCTTCGGCTACTTCGACAACCTGAATAATGTTGCTGGCGCCAACGCCGCCAATCAGACGGCGGATGTAAAGTCGGTGCATGCCAACATTATCTGGAAGCCGGTCAGTCAGCTGCAGATGGGCTGGGAAGTGATGTGGGCTCAGAACAGCTTCGTCGGCGGCGGTTCGAAGTCGGATGTTCGTGCCCAGTTCGGCACTTGGTTCTTCTTCTAAGACTATCACCTGACAAGGCTTCGGCCTGAAGACTGGCCCGCGGCGACCCCGCGGGCCGGTTTTTTTCATAGACGGGAGGCCATCTTGTATCCCACCCTTGACACCCGATAGTGAAAGCGGAACAACCTGCGATATCATCAGAACCTGTGCAAAGTGCATAAACCGCCATGTCGATAGGCCGCAAGATGCGGCGGGCGTCCGCAAAGGCCGTCACGACCGCCCACCCTCAGACGCCGCCGGCAGTGCGATTCCCGCAAGTGCGCGCCGCTCTGGACATGGCGTGTCGACTGCGTGACGAGGGGCGAACCGCCGAAGCGCTTGATCTGTGCCAGCGGGTGCTCCCGATCGAGCCGCTGCATCCTGAAGTGCATTTCACCCTGGCCACCATTTACGAGATTCGGGGCGAACTCAACAAAGCCGTGGAGGCTTACGGCAAAGTTGTGGAGTTGGCGCCCCGATTCCTGCCTGGATTGGTCAATTTCGCCGGGACATTGGCCGAAACCGGGGACCATTCCGCTGCTCTTGCTCATTACGACAAGGCCCTGAAGCTGGTACCCGACAACCTGGTGGTTCATCACGGACTGGCAGAAGAGTTCGTCCGCCTGCGCCGTTATGACCGGGCGCTCGTCCATTACGAGTTTCTTGCCCGCCAAAAGTCCGTCGACCCGATGGAATTGGCCACTATACGTGACCGCGCCGGTGATGCCGAAGGTGCGCTCAATGCGTATCGCGAGGCCATGAAGCTTGTTTCAGATGCCGCGCCGGTGCACGTGTCAATGTCGCAGATCGAACAGGTGCGAGGCCATCGTGAGGCCGCCCGCCAGCAAATAGAACAAGCCCTGGAAGCCGATCGCTATGATGGTTATGCCAACCTCAACAAGGCCGTCTACTATACCGATGACGACGAGTTGGACGAGGGTATCAGGCGCATCCGCCAAGCGCTCGCCAATACCTCTGACCGACCGGTCGCTATTGCAGCAGCACCGCTGAATTTCGCTCTCGGCAGGCTGCTTGAACGGCGCGACGATACACAAGCATCGTTCGAGGCCTATGCAACCGCCAACCAATTGCTGGCTCCCAGCAAGGTCAACGACGATGAGCGCACAGAAGCCCGGTTGCGCCAACGCCTCGCTACTTTCGGTCCTGATGCCCTGAAGGCACTTTCCCGACATGGCGATCCGACGTCGCGACCGCTGTTCGTGATCGGTATGCCGCGATCCGGAACCACGCTTATCGAGCAGTTGCTTGCCAGTCATCCCCACGTCTTCACGTTGGGCGAACTAGAACTGCTGCCGATGCTGGCGCAAGGCCTGGCGCAACCTACCGCGCAGGCCATTGCCGAAGCGGCGCAATTCTATCTCCAGGCGTACCCTGCGAGTGCCCGCAACGCTCACCGCGTGGTCGATAAATCGATCAGCTCGTTCGAGCATATCGAAATGATATTTCTGATGTTTCCCAATGCGTGCCTGGTCGCCTGCGAACGCCATCCAATGGACACCGCCTGGTCCATGTTTATCGAATACTTTAGCCCCAACGCCATTGTCTATTCCTATGACATGAAACGCATCGCCCGGCGCTTGCGATTACATCGCGAAGTCATGGACCATTGGAAAACCGTGCTCCCAGGACGCATCCTGACACTTCGTTACGAAGACCTAGTCGCCGAGCCCGAAGATCAAGCGCGGCGGCTCATCGAGCATGCCGGTCTCGACTGGGACCCGCGGGTGCTTGATTTTCACCGCGACCGCCGGGTGGTGCGAACGGCAAGTCTTGAGCAAGTCCGCAAACCCATCTATAGGTCCTCGGTCGGCAAATGGCGAAAGTTCCAGCCCCACCTGCAAGCCTTGTCGCAGGACCTGGCGGACATGATAGATCACTACGAGAACAGCGACCGATGACCGATTTGAAGCGGTGCAGTTTCGCCTGCCAGTCAAACCCGGCAGGTGCAATGGCCATCGCAACGGCGGATTTTTCCAATATGCTCGTCCACATATCCAATCCGAAAAATGAACCACTGACATGCAATCTACGGCTCAACTCGTAACCCAGGCCCGCACCCACGCCCAGTCGGGTCAATACCATGCGGCCCGCATTGCCTATCGCCAGGCCATAGCCGCCATGCCGCGTAATTCCGAACTGCTTTTGGAACTCGGGGTAATCGCCGGACAGCATGGCGATTTAACAACCGCGCGACGGTCGCTCGAAAAGGCCCTGAAACTTAATCCGGACGATGCCAATATCTCCTACAACCTTGGTCAGGTCGCCAAGGCCGAGGACAAGTACGAACGCGCCGAACGGTTCTTTCGCCACACCTTGCAGATCGACCCAACTTATCACGAGGCACTATTCGATCTGGGCGAATGCTTACTACTCGCCGGTCGTTCCGATGAGGCTATCAAGATACTGGACAAGGCCACAGAGGCCACTCCCATGGATGCCATGGCACACCATGTCAGGGCGCTGGCGCTGGAACATCTGGACAAGGAAGCCGAGGCCAAGGCTGCCTATCGCCGGGCACTCCATCTCGATCCTATGAACGTAGAAACCAAGCTGAATCTGGCCGCGCTAGAGGCGAAGACTGGTGCCCCGTGGGTGGCGCTCGAACTCCTTGACAGCCTGGAAGCCAAAAACGCCATCCCCTCATCCTCATATGGCGCCGCTGCGGATATCTTGCATCAGTCAGGAGAGCCACAACGGGCAGCAGTCTACATCGAAAAATGTCTCAAGGCAGGTATTGACGTCAACGCGACGCTGATGACACGCGCCAACATGGCCATCGACGCTGGCGAATTCGATAAGGCTGAGGCCGACCTACGCAATCTGATTAGCTCTGACCCCGCATGGGCTTACCAGCGTCTAGCTGCGATCCGACGACTGGCGCATGAAGCAGTTCCTCAAATTGAGCGCTTGGCAGGAGATACAGCTCTGTCGCGGCAAACGCGCGCATCGGCCTGGTTCGCTCTTTATTATCTTCGAACCAAGTCAGGCGACAATGAATCTGCTTTTGAGGCTTTACAGCAAGCCAATGATTTGCAGGCAGCGAAGAAGATGCCCGGGACAGCGAGTCAGCATGTCGTCTCGCTCAAGCATATCAAAAGCACCTTCACGCCGGGATTTCTGGGCGACCGCGCTGCCTGGGGCTACAACGAATCCGGTCCCGTGTATGTCGTCGGTATGCCGCGCTCAGGGACCACTCTGACCGAACAGATCCTTGCTGCCCACCCGCGCATCTTCGGCGGTGGCGAGCGACGGGATGTGAGGCGCCTAGTTTCCCAGATCGCCGGCTGGCCGGCCGGCTTTGCTGCCGTAACGGAAGTAGGTCTCGAGCGCCTTGGCCACGACCTCTACGAGATGATATCCTCCGCTGCCGGGCGCGAGGATTTCTTTACCGACAAAACACCTGGCAACTATGCCTTTCTCGGATTTATCCACTCGGTTCTGCCTCAGGCCAAACTGATCTACGTTCGCCGGCATCCTGGTGACAATTTGCTGTCGCTTTACGAGCAACAATTTAACTTTGGATTGAATTACTCGTATCGACTTGAGGACATCGCGGAGGCCTATCAGGCGCACGTCTCCATCATGAAACACTGGATCTCCACTTGCAAGATTCCCATACACACCGTCGATTACGATGCACTGGTGGCCGAGCCCGAGCCGCATATCCGCGCCTTGCTGGATTTCGTGGGCGTCGAGTTCGACCCGCGATGCCTGAATCCGCAAGATGTGGAACGAGATGTGAGGACAGCCAGCGTTTGGCAGGTCCGCCAGCCAATCAATGCTGCCTCGAGTGGGCGCTGGCGGCGCTATGAACGGCAGTTGGCGCCCTATGTGCGTGCGCTGGAGGAAGCGCCTTGAGGCAAGTGAGTTGGATTGTCTTGGCAGCGGCATTGCTGACCGGTTGCGTCACCACCAATAATCTTGGCACTCAGCGGGTCATCAACGTAGAGGGCGACGCCAGCCCGGCAAGCATGCAGCTGTCGCCGAGCATGAATCACCTGGTGATGGAGACGAGCCCCTCCTTCGTCACACTCATCGTGCATGAAGCCCAGCAGCGCGGTCGTAGGGGCAGCGATCTGCTGCCCGAAGCCCTTACCTCGGGTAGCGGGTTTGTCGTCGATGCATCGGGCCATGTGCTCACCGCTGGCCATGTCGCGCTGGCCAAGGGCAACACCGTCGATGCCACTGGCGCTGACGGCAGGCTTTATCGCGGCCGCGTGGTCGACATCTCGCGCTCACCCGATATGGCCCTCATCCAGCTCAGCGATTTCGCCGGCACACCAGTCGAACCGGCAGCCAGTCCCTGCATGAGTCGTAATCAGCCGGTGTTTTCCCTTGGCAAGCCGCACGCTAAAGGCGATACCGCCCGCATCGGTTCGGTCGCCTCCATGAGCTTCGGACGGCCGGTCAGCTACAGCGGTTTCGGCTACAACGACGCCATCGTTCTGGCGATGAGCACCCGGCGGGGCGAGTCCGGCGGCCCGGTGTTCAATGCCAGCGGTCAGCTGACAGGCATGCTGGTCAGCACCCTGTCAGACGGTAACGGCAGGCCGCTCAATCTGGCCCATGCCATATCGACCAGCAATCTCGCCCGTTTCGTGTGCGCCAACACGAACTGCTCGGCCCGCTGGCGCGAACTGAGCCGCACTGACACCAAGAGTTGCCCGGCAGCCTAGAGCCATCTCGGACAAGTGCGGCACTTTCCGGACAAAACCTTGCTCTACCTTGCTGACCTGGGGTTGGTTAAGCATCAGGGTATGAGCACGGTCGAGCCAGTGGTCTTGCGCGCCTCAAGATCGCCATGGGCGCGGGCGGCATCGGCCAGGCGGTAGCGCTGGTTCACCTCGATCTTGACCTTGCCGCTCGCCACCATGTCGAAGAGATCGGCGACATTGGCCTGCAGGGCCGCATCGCTGGCCACATAGGTCATGAGCGTCGGGCGCGTCAGGTAGAGCGAGCCCTTGGCCGACAGGATGCCGAGATCGAAGTTGCGCACCGGCCCTGAGGCATTGCCGAAGCTGACAAGCAGGCCACGAGGCTTGAGGCTATCAAGCGAGGCCGCCATAGTGGCTTGGCCGACGCCGTCATAGACGACCGGGACGCCTGCGCCATCGGTGATTTCGCGCACCCGTTTAGCGACATCTTCTTTGGCATAGTTGATGATGTGGGCATAACCGTGAGCGCGGGCGAGGTCGGCCTTTGCCTCGGAACCGACGGTGCCAATGGCGGTGACGCCGAGGGCATTGGCCCACTGGCCAGCGATCAGGCCGATGCCGCCGGCGGCGGCGTGGATGAGTATCGTCTCGCCCTTCTTCACTTCATAGGTTTCGCGCAGCAGGTAGCGCACTGTCATGCCCTTCAGCATCATGGCGGCGGCCGTCTGGTCATCGATTGCATCGGGCAGTTTCGAGACTCGGCTGGCAGGAGCGTTTCGTTGCTCGCTGTAGGCGCCGAGGGGGCCAGCACCGTAAGCAACACGGTCGCCCGCCTTGAGATGACTCACGCCCTCGCCCACTTCCTCGACTATGCCCGCGGCCTCGAGCCCGATCCCGGACGGCAGTGGCAACGGATAAAGGCCGCTACGGTGATAGGTATCGATGTAGTTGAGGCCAATGGCGGTGTGCCTTATGCGAACTTCTCCCTTGCCGGGGGCGGAAAGTTCGACGTCTTCAAGCTTGAGAACCTCGGGGCCGCCGGCGGCGTGGAAACGTATGGCTTTCATCTCGTTGGCATCCTTTCAAATGGCGTGTGGCGCCGAACCGTTAATCGGTTTTGCTTGTCGACGGCGCCGCTAACGGTCATTGCCAAGTCAATTTACTGGCTGCTAGTTTGATAACAAGGGGCCGGATGGATCATCCCGCCTGATGCCAATCCAATATCGAGCATTTCGCGGTTCCATGGCCTATTCGATCAATCCGGCCGTCCAGGCCACCAATACGCCGCCTATCGCGGAGGCTTTTTCGTGGATACCGGCCGGTTCAGGCAAACGGCCATTTCTCAATCTCAGCCAAGCGGTGCCGGGCTATCCGCCGGCCGAGGCGATGCAAGCTCACATCGCCCGTCTCGCCGGGCGGCGCGCCACCAGCTTTTACACCGACATCCTCGGCATCGCGCCGCTGCGGGCCGCTGTGGCGGGTCGAATGGCCGGCACTGCGGGCGAGGTAGAGGCCGGCGATGCCGCCATTACCGCTGGCGGCAACCAGGCGTTCTGCATGGCGATGAACGCCATCGCGCGGCCTGGTGATAATGTCGTCCTTCCGGTTCCGGTGTTCTTCAATCATCAGATGTGGCTGGAGATGATGGGCATCGACGTCCGCCTGCTCAGCACTGACCCGGCCTTGCCGCTGCCCGACCCGGCGGCGGCAACGCGTCTGATCGATGAGCGCACTCGCGCCATCGTGCTGGTATCACCCAACAATCCCACTGGCGCCGTCTATCCGCCGAACCTGATCGACGCCTTGTTTGATCTGTGTCAAGACCGCGACATCGCGCTAGTGATGGATGAGACCTATCGTGACTTCACCGGCCGTGCGGGCGCGCCGCACAGCCTGTTCGGGCGCCCCGACTGGCGCGATACCTTCATCCAGCTCTTCAGCTTTTCCAAATCCTATTCCATGACCGGATATCGGGTCGGCTCGGTCATCGCCCACCCTCGGCTGATTGGCGAAATCGAAAAGCTGGTGGATTGCGTGGCCATCTGCGCGCCGCACATCGCTCAGGACGCGGCGCTGTTCGCGCTGGAGGAACTGGACGACTGGCTGGCTAAAAAAGTTCAACTCATGGGCGAGCGGCTGGCGGCCATCGATTCCGCGCTCGGCCAGCCGGGGCTTCATTATAAGCGCGTGACATCAGGGGCATTCTTTGCCTGGGTGCGCCACCCCTTCCCAGGACGCCCCGCCCGCGATGTTGCCCGTACGCTGGCGCAGCGCCACGACCTCCTAGTCCTGCCAGGCTCAATGTTCGGACCAGGCCAGGAAGAGATGCTGCGTCTTGCCTTTGCCAACGCCGAGGCCGCTGACATGCCCGAGGTTGCAAGGCGCCTCATCGAAAGTCAGAAGATTTGAGATTTCCACATTTCCATTATTGACCAAACAAAATGAGCCTTACCAACCCTGGCCCCATTGATCCGTCGCGCGCCATCACGCTGAAGGTCATTTCGGTGCTGGTCTTCACCATCATGTCGACCTGCATCAAGTCGGTGTCGCCGACCATCCCGCCAGGCGAGGCGGTATTTTTCCGCTCGTTCTTTGCCCTGGTGCCGATCCTCGCCTATCTCAGCTATCAGGGCGCGCTCGCTGCAGCGCTAATAACCAGCTATCCGTTGGGGCATATATGGCGCGGCAGCTTCGGTAGCATCGCCATGGGTTTGAGCTTTCTGTCGCTCGGCCTCCTGCCGCTGCCCGAGGTGATTGCCATTGGCTATGCCTCGCCGCTGCTTGCCACGGTTTTCGCTTCTATATTCCTCGGTGAAAAGGTGCGACTCTACCGCTGGAGCGCGGTGATGATCGGGCTGGTCGGGGTCCTCATCGTGCTGTCGCCGCGCCTCACCTTCCTCACCCACAGCGGCATGGGCGGCAAGGAGTTCATCGGTGCATCGGCGGTGCTGGGTGGAGCGGTGTTCGGTGCCTTTGCCATGGTGGCGGTGCGTAAGCTGGTGCTTGTGGAACGCACGGCAACCATCGTGTTTTATTTTTCCGTCTTTACCTCAGTTGCAGCGCTCGTGACGGTACCCTTCGGTTGGGTGCGTCCAACGATTGAGCAGGCCCTGATCCTGATATCGGCCGGGGTGCTGGGCGGGATCGCCCAAATATTGCTGACAGAAAGCTATCGCCACGGCGATACTTCGACGATTGCCCCGTTCGAATACACCTCCATGCTGTTCGGTCTCGCCATCGCCTTTTTCCTGTTCGGCGAGTTACCGACACCGATCATGCTCGTCGGTGCCGCCATCGTGGTGAACGCCGGACTATTCATCATCTACCGCGAACACCAACTCGGCCTCGAACGAGCAAGAGCGAGGAAGGTGGTTACGCCGCAGGGATGATCATCGAAGGTCAGGCTGGGAGTCCCGCTTTCAAGAGCGCTTCGCGGTGATGGACGACATCACTTTCTAGACGATAGTGCAGCGTGTCGAGATAGGCATCGACTGCGAAACCCGGATCGGCTGCAAGGACGTCGGCGGCGTAGGCGGCCGCAGTTGTCTCCTCGCCCTGCATGGCATGACATGCGGCAAGGAATGCCAGTTGGAACTTGTCTGGCTGGCCGATGCGTCGGAACGCATCAACAGCTTCGCCATAGCGCCGGGCAACGAAATAGGCGCGCCCCAGATGATTCCAGAAACGTTCGGGGTGATGGGGATTGAGACGCATGGCCTTCTTCACCCATTCGATGCCCTTTTCCGGCAGGCCGAGCCAGGTAAGCAACTCACCCTGCTGGACGACGATCAGGTCATAATTGGGATTGAGGGCAAGGCCGCGCTGCTGGTGGTATTCGGCCCCCTCGTGGTCGCCGCGCGAAAGATGGACGGCGGCCTGGATGCGATGCATGTCAGCATCGTTGTCATCCAGCGCCATCGCCACCTTCAGTTCGTCGTTCGCTGTTTGCCAGGCGGCGTCTCGATCCTCACACCAGTTGTAGACCCATGATTGGCCGACGATGCAGGCCTTCCAGGCATGCGCATGGGCGTAATCGGGTTCGAGTGCAATGGCCTGTTCGATCAATTCCTGGGCCTTCAGATTGTCTTCATGGCACGAGCGATGATGCAGGACCTTGGCAGTCATCACCAACTCGTAGGCGGCCATGTTTTCGGGCGTCTTGCGTTTGATGCGGTCCTGCGAGGCGGCCTCCAGACGACCGGGCAAGGTGGCCACGATGGAGGCGGTCACCTCGTCCTGGATGGCGAAGATGTCCTCCAGATCGCGGTCGTAGCGCTCAGCCCAGATGTGGTTATCGCGCCCGGCATCGATGAGCTGCACGGTGATACGCACCCGATTGCCCGACTTCCTGACGCTGCCCTCGACGACATAATTGACATTGAGGCTCCTGGCGACTTCCTGCACGTTCACTGCCTTGCCTTTGTGCACGAAAGTGGAGTTACGCGAGATGACGATGAATTCCTTGAAACGTGACAGCTCGGTGATGATGTCCTCAGTCAGGCCGTCGGCGAAAAATTCCTGGTCAGCTTCACCGCTCATGTTGGCAAACGGCAGGACGGCGATCGATGGCGGCTCGGCCGTCTCAGCGGGCCGGACCGCGGGCATGACGACCTTCGCTGCGTCGGCGTCATCCAGCACCGCGCGGTAAATGCGGATAGGCCGCTCGATATTCTTGACCTGCTGCTCGCCCTGATCCTCGAACTTCACATCAACTTTGCTGCCGAGCTGGTCGTAGACGGCACTGCTCACGCAGATGCCCCCGGGCTCGGCCAACTGTTCCAGCCGGGCCGCCACATTGACGCCATCGCCGAACACATCATCGCCCTCGACGATCACATCACCCAGGTTGATGCCGATGCGCATGCGCATGCGATGATCGGGATCGACGTCGGCATTGCGGCGGGCGAGGCGCAACTGGATCTCCAGACCGCAGACTACCGCATCGACGACGCTTGCAAACTCCACCAGGACACCGTCGCCAGTCGTCTTGATCATGCGGCCGCAATTCTTGGCAATGGCGGGGTCGATGAGCTCTAGGCGATGAGCCCTGAGACGCGCCAGGGTGCCTGCCTCATCAAGTTCCATCAGCCGGCTGTAACCGACCACATCCCCGACCAGTATGGCCATAAGCCGCCGTTTGCTGTCACTGACGTTCATCTGATTTACTTTTCCCGGGATGATGGTGGGGCGCATACTAGCGACGGGGACATTACTTTTCTACCTTGTGTCACGGGGTGAAGCTGTAATGTGATCGTAGCGGGTAGCAATGATAGCTGGCGGCAGCGGCAGCGAGGTGGTCAGGCGTGCTTTTGGGCTGCATCGGCGATGACTTCACCGGCTCCAGCGATGTCGGCAACACGCTCAGCTGCGCTGGCATGCGGGTGGTGCTCTATTCCGGGGTGCCCGATGCGGCCGCCGATGGCGATGTCGAGGCCGGCGTAGTGGCACTTAAATCGCGCACCTCGTCCGTCGCCGAGGCGGTGGAGCGATCGCTGACCGCTCTGGCGTGGCTGAGGGCGCAAGGCTGCCGGCAGTTCCTGTTCAAATACTGTTCGACCTTCGATTCCACGCCTCAAGGCAATATCGGACCGGTGGCCGATGCGTTGATGGACGCCCTTGGGGCAGATCGGGTTATCGTCTGTCCGGCGTTTCCCGCCACTGGCCGCACGGTTTATCAAGGCCATCTGTTCGTCAAGGACCGCTTGTTAAGCGAATCCGGCATGGAGCGCCATCCCCTCACCCCGATGACGGACTCCGACATCCGGCGTTGGTTGCAACGACAGGCCCATCACAAGGTCGGCCATGTGGGCTACGGCGACGTGGCGCAAGGTGGCCAGGCCATCCGGCAGGCACTCGATGCGCAAAGGGCCACCGGCCGCGATCTGGTTGTCGTCGATGCCGTCCGCGACAATGATCTGATCGCCATCAGTCGAGCTGTCGCGGACCTGCCGCTGATTACCGGCGGCTCGGGAGTTGCGCTCGGCCTACCAGAGAATTTTCGCAAGGCGGGGCTGCTTCAGTCAACGCCGCAGGTCTGGTCGGGACAGAAAGGACCTGCCATCGTCCTGTCGGGATCGTGCTCGATCGCCACGCGCGTCCAAATCGCACGCTATAGCCAGGACCATCCGGCACTCACCATCGACGTCGAGGCGGCGATGGTCGGCCAGTTTGATGCCGGCGAAGTGGCAACCTGGCTGACGCAACACCGGGGCGAGGCGCCGCTTGTCTATTCTTCCGCCGAACCCGACGGCGTAAAGGCCATTCAGCAGCGGCATGGCCGCGAACCAGTTGCGGCAACTGTGGAGGCCTTGTTCGCCGAGATCGCCCGGCGGGCAGTCGCTGAAGGGGTGACGCGACTGGTGATCGCCGGCGGCGAGACCTCGGGCGCCGTAGTCGCCGGGCTAGGCGTCCAGGCCATGGAGATCGGCCCGGAGATCGATCCGGGCGTCCCGTCGCTCAAGGTCCGCGGTCGCAATCTGGCACTCGCCCTAAAGTCTGGCAATTTTGGTGCGGAGGATTTCTTCGCCCGTGCTGTCGCGTTGCTGGGGGCATCGTGATGGCACAGTTTTCAGCCAATCTGGGGTTCCTGTGGACCGAACTCCCGCTCACCGCCGCCATCGCCGCCGCCGCCGAGGCCGGCTTCGATGCAGTGGAGTGCCACTGGCCTTTTCATGTCGATGCCGTCGAGATCAAGGCAGCACTTGCCGAAGCCGGTTTGATCATGGTCGGGCTCAACACCGTGCGCGGCAACTTGGCGGCGGGCGACATGGGCCTTTCCGCCTTACCCGGGCGTGAGGCCGAGGCGCGTGCCGCCATCGATGAGGCCGTCGACTATGCGGCCCTCACCGGCACCCGAAATGTGCATGTGATGGCCGGCATCTCCAAGCGTGTCGACGGTGCGCGTGAGGTCTTTCTGGCCAATCTCGCCCATGCCGCCGGACGGGCGCGGCTGTATGGCATTGGCATACTCATCGAACCGCTCAATTACCGCGACGCGCCGGGCTATTTTCTCTCATCTTCGGATGAGGCCGCCCAGCTGATCGGCGAGTTGGGCGAACCCAACGTGCGGATGATGTTCGATTGCTATCATGTGCAGATCATGGAGGGCGATCTCATCCGGCGCATCGAGCGTCACCTGCCGGTCATCGGCCATATCCAGATCGCTGCCGTACCCTCGCGACGCGAGCCGGACGAGGGCGAGATCGCCTATGAGCGGCTGATCGCCGAGATCGACCGGCTGGGCTATGCTGGCTTCATTGGTGCCGAATACCGCCCGCGCGGCACAACCTGGGAAGGGCTCAGCTGGCTCAAGGCGTTCCGCCGAAGTCTCACCTAACGCACACGCCGTTATTCCACGCTGCCCTGGCCCTGGTTCTTGTCGTCGCTTGCGGGCGTCACGTCGAGGACCCGGGCGCGGCCAATGATCTTTGCCGGGGTGGCCTTGCAGTTCTTCATGCACGGTTCCTTGCTGCTGGCATATTCCGGCTCCTGGTGGCGGGTGTCGGGGATGAAGTTCGCCTCATTTGGCAGGTGAAAGGAGGAAAAGTTCTTGTTCGACAGGTCGAATTTCTCGTCGTTGATGATGTCGTTGAGATAGAGCAGGTAGGCGGTTAGTGCATAGACGTCGTCATTGCTCATTGAGCGGGCGTTGCCGAAGGGCATGGCGCGGCGCACGTAGTCGTAGACGGTCGAAAGGTACGGCCAATAGGAGCCAATGGTCTTAACCGGGCGATCGTCCTTCAGCGATTCCTGGCCGCCCGCCAGCACCGGCCAACGCCCGACACCTTCACCGAAGTCGCCATGGCACACGGCGCAGTTTTCGGTAAAGAGCTGCTCACCCTGGGCGACGGTGCCGTGGCCCACAGGCAGCCCCTGCCCATCGGGGCGAACATCAATATTCCAAGCGCTGACCTCATCGGGCAACGCCTTGCGCCCGAGATGATAAATGCCGTGGTCAGGTATGGGCGTATCGGCAGCATTGGCGAACTGCGATTTATGAACAATCTCGGTCAACACCTCCTTGGTCCTGGCGGTCGCTGAGGTGCCGTCGGCCGCAAAGGCGGAGAGATAGGCGATGACGTCGGCGATCTCCTCAGGCTTCTTGAGGCCGGCGAAGGTCATGCGGGTGCCGTCAACCATGCCCTTGGGATGGTGGAGGAACTTGGTGAGGGTCTCGACGCTCCACACCAGCCCCCCCTCCCCGGCATTGATCATCGCCTGGGAATAGCTGTACTCCGGGGCGGTCGCGGCCTTGCGGCCGATAACGCCGTTGAGTTCCGGCCCGACGCGGTTGCGGGCACCGACCCCGATATTGTGGCAGGCGGTGCACTTGCGAAAAATCTTTTCACCCGCCGCAATGTCTCCGGCCGCCGAGGCAAAAGATGACAGCGACAGCGTGACCGTCGCCGCCAGCGCCAGGGCGATGAAGCCGTCACGAAATCTCGACATTGTCCACCATCCCGTCCGCCTTGACCTGCCAGGTCTGGATGCCGTTGTTGTGATAGATGGAGTTTTCGCCGCGCGCGGCGCGCAGTTCGTCCTTGGTGGGCTGCACGAAACCGGTCTCATCGATGGCCCGCGACTGGATGAGCAGCGGCGAGCCGCTCCAGTCAAAATCGAGATAGAAGCGGTGCAGCGCTTTGGACATCGATGGCCCGTCGATGCGAGCCGTCGTCCAGTTGCGCCCACCGTCCAGCGTCACGTCGACCCGCTTGATGGTGCCCTTGCCGGACCAGGCAATTCCCGAAATGACCGTCTGGCCACGCCCGTGCAACAGGGGCGCCTGCGGACTGGGGCTGGTAATCACCGATTTCACGTCCATCTCGAACGTGAAGCGGCGAGCCTTGCCGTTGGCGAGGAGGTCGGTGTATTTCGATGTCTCCTCGCGCTGCATCCACGGCTGATCGCCCACCTCCAGGCGGCGCAGCCACTTCACCCACATGTTGCCCTCCCAGCCCGGCACCACCAAGCGCAAGGGGTAGCCCTGTTCGGGGCGTAGCGCCTCGCCGTTCATGGCATAGGCGACCATGCAGTCGTCGAGCATCTTTTCCAGCGGGATGGAGCGGGTCATCGCCGCGGCATCGGCGCCCTCGGCCAGCACCCACTTGGCACTGGTCTTGAGACCCGCTTCTTCCAGTACGTGGCGCAGGCTGACGCCGGTGTACATGACGCAATGCACCATGCCGTGGGTGTACTGGCAACCGTTGAGCTGGGCGCCACGCCATTCCATGCCGGAATTGGCAGCGCATTCGAGGAAGTGAACGCGGTTGACACGTGGAAAGCGCTTCAGGTCCGCTACGGTGAACACCAATTCGGTGTCTACCAGCCCGTTGATCATCAGGCGGTGCATGCCCGGGTCGATCTCGGCGATCCCTGCATGATGGCGCTCGAAGCACAGCCCGTTGGGAGTGATGATGCCGTCGAGCGCGTGCAGCGGAGTGAAGCTCACCGAGCTGCGCGTGTCGGCGGTGAGCCATGTAACATTGCGGCGGATGACATGCTTCTCATACGGCGAGGGATGGCCGTAGGGGCGCTCGGCCACGCCGTCGCCCGGATAGCGGTTCCAGTCCTGGATCTCGGTGATGGCGGGATCGCCAGCGGCAGCGGCGCTGCGACTGGCGGCAACGACAACGCCGCCCGTGGCGAGCCCGGCGGTGAGGAAGTCGCGACGTGTGGCGCTCCCGACTAATCGTGTTCGGTTGTGCAGGGTATCTTTCATGCTGGTCTCCGCAGTGCCCTCGTTCAGCCCGCGACCTTGACGGTGGCTTGATCGTCGATCTTCACCGTGGGATGGCCTTTAAGGTAATCTTCCATGACATTCCAGATGGGCGGCCCCTCGGTACCCTCGTTGACCGAGGCCCAGCCGGCCACCACGTAGTCGCGGCCTGCGTCGATGGGCTCACCGGTTCGGGTCAGCGTCATGGCCGAGATGCGCTCGCCAATGGGCCTGGATGTGTCGATGGCGTAGCTCATTCCGCCGAGGCGCACCATGTCGCCACCCTGCTGGTAGTAGGGGTCGGGGTTGAACAGGTTGTCGGCCACGTCCTCCATGATGTCCTTGATCAGCTTGCCGGACATCTTCTGGCGGTAGACGGCCGGATAGGTGATGGCGCAGGAAGCGTAGAGGTCTTCAACGGTGATTTCTTCGCCCGGCAGCAGGCATGGACCCCAGCGGAAACCGGGCGAAAGGGCGATTTCGGCATCGCGCACCGCCATGAGCCCGTCGCAGAACAGGTCGTCCATGGTGCCGTTGAAGTTGCCGCGCCGGTAGAGCAGGCTGTCGGTGCGGCCGACCACGCGCTTCAACTCATCGGCGAACGGCGCGCGCTGTTCGTCGATCAGCGTGGCGATGGCGGGATCGGGCTTGATGACATCGGAGAAGACAGGGATCAGCCGATAGCGGAAATCCTTCACGTCGCCGCCTGAAACGTCGAGATCGAGGCGAGAGACGAACTTGCCGTTGGACCCGGTGGCAACAAGCAGGGACTTGCCCACCTTTTCCGGTGCCGGCAGCGCATCGTGGGTGTGGCCGGTGAGAATGACGTCAATGCCCTCGACGCGCGAGGCGAGCTTGCGATCGACATCAAATCCGTTGTGCGACAGGAGCACAACGAGTTGTGCACCGCTCGCGCGGGCCGCGGCTGCCTGCTTGGCGATTTCCTCCTCACGGATGCCGAACGACCAGTCGGGGAACATCCACTTGGGATTGGCGATAGGCGTATAGGGGAAGGCCTGGCCGATGACGGCAATCTTCACCCCGCCGCGCTCAAAAGTCTTGGCCGCGGGAAACACCGGCTCCTGCCACTGATTGTCGAAGATATTGGCGCCGAGGAAGGGGAACGGCAGGCTGTCGACAATCTCCTTGACGCGATCGGCGCCGAGCGTGAATTCCCAATGCCCGGTCATGGCGTCGATGCCGATGGCGTTCATCACCGCGACCATGTCCCGGGCGTCGGTCTTCAACGCCAGAAAGCTGCCCTGCCAGGTATCGCCGCCGTCCAGCACCAGCATGTTGTCGGCGCGCTCGGTGCGCATGTGCTTGATGACCGTCGCCACTCGGTCCATGCCGCCCATGCGGCCGTAGGCGCGGGCCAGTTCGACAAAATCCACATAGGAGAGCGCGTAGGCTTCCGCCGAGCCCGGTTCTAGGCCGTAATGCTTGAGAAAGTCAGGGCCCGTCAGATGCGGCGGCAGGCCCTTCATGGCGCCGACCCCGAGATTGACCGAGGGTTCGCGAAACCACACCGGCTTGAGCTGGGCATGGATGTCGGTGATATGGGCAATGGTGACATTGCCGAAGGGCTTGAAGTCGAGCAGGTCCGCCTCGCTGAGACGCTCGCCCGCCGCCAGACGCTGAAGGGGCAGACCGATGCCTGCAATGGCCCCCGCAGCTGCGATAGCCTGCATGAACTCTCGTCGCGAAATCATGGACAGCCTCAATACTCCACACTGCCGCGACCCCAGGGATCGCGGAAATGATGTCCCAAATGCGAAATCCGAACGGTGGGCCGGCGGCTATTGCCTGACGCCCGGCGTTTCGATCGACAGGCCCGTTCCACGCCAGGTGACGTAGACCTCAAGCGCCATCAACTCGTCGGAAAAGGCTTTCGGTATCTCGGCGCGAGTATCGCGGATGCAGCCGCGAAAGCGGTTCATCACCGAAACCACATGCCCGACCTTGAGACGATAGACGGGAAAGTCGTTGATTTGGCCCTGACTCAAATGGTCGGCGCGAATGTGTTTGCCCATGTTGACCTCGTGGCATGACGCGCAAGAGAGATTGAGCTGGCCGGTGCGCAGGTAATAGCGCTCCTTGCCCTTCTCCCACCAGGCCTTCATGTTGCCCTTGGTCAGATCGATATGCATCGGCATGCCCAGTGACTGATGCTTGATATAGGTAACAAGCGCCCGCTGGTCGCCGTCGTCAAACTTGTAGGGCTCGGCGCCCATGTTGGCCTTGCGGCAGTTGTTGATGCGCAGTTCGAGATCGACGGGGCGTTTGGAGGCGGCGTCCCACTTGGGATAGCTGGTCCCCACCCCTTTCATGGCCTTGGTCGCCTCGCCATGGCACGAAGCGCAGGACTTGCCGGCGCTTCCGTCAACAGCGTTCCACACCTCTTCGCCACGCTCCACGGCGAACATGCCGGGGTTCTGGAACGAATCGGCCTCGACGGCGCGGGTTTCCTTTTCACGGAACAACCAGCCTGACAGGATCTCCTTGAAGGGGTGGCCTTCCGGCGCCTTGGCCCGGCTGATCATCTCGACGCCATCGATCGTCAGTGTGTCATTCACCGGATCGGCAAGGGCTGATCCAAAGGTCAGGCCGATGGCGGTCGAACACACGAGCGCGGCGGCGATAATCTTGGTCTTCACAAGCGTTCCCTCCGGATTGCGGCGCCAGCGGATGCATTGCCCGCCGGCTGCCGGATCATTTCACTTCAATCGCCTGTTCGGTCGAATAGACCGAGCCGTTGTCGTCCACCCATGTAAACTTGAAGGTGCCGCTTTCGGGGACACGGGCATTGAATTCGAAATACGGGTTGGACGAGATCGCCGGATCGATGTCGCATGAGAACACCGGCCGGCCGTTAAACTCGCAACTGAACTTGTTGATGATCTCGCGCGGGATCAGCTTGCCGTCCTTGCCCTTGCGCTGACCCGATTCCATTTTATGGGAAATCAGGGTCTTGATGGTGATCACCTCGTCCTTGGTGGCGGACTTGGGCACCCGTATCCGGGGTCTTGGATTGGCCATCGCTCTAACTCTTCCTTCTATCCGTTACCTGCAATCAGCCGCCGCAGCCGCCGATGGTGACCTTGACGAGCTTCTTGTCCACGAAGACCGAGCCGTCGTTCATCTTGGCCACCGCGATGACGTTCTGGGTCTTGGCCAGGCGCATGCGGGTGGCGGCAGAAGCGACGCCGCTCATCGGCGTAAAGTTGAAGGTGATGACATTGGGGTTGGGATTAGCATCTGCCACCAGCATCACAGCCACGACGTGATTGTCGGCCGTCATCGGGCTGTCGACCGCCACCGCCACCGGCACCGTATTGCCGTTTTCGGCAATCTCGGGTGCGGTCAGCGTGATCTTGCCAGCCTCGGGCTTCTTGCCGCCGGTGAAGTCCATGAGGCGCTTTTCGGCTTCCTCCGGGGTGGCATGAGCCGGGCCTGACCTCAGGCCGGCTGTCGCCAGCACCACTGCGCCGGCGGAGAGAGCTAGCACTTCGCGTCTGGTCAATTGCATCTGTTTCGTCATCCTTTTGCGTGCCGGGCTATTTGAGGGTCGAGAGATAGGCCACCACGTCCTCGACCTGCTGGGCCGAAAGGATGGTCTTGCCCTGGAATTTCTTGGCCACGAACTTGCCTACGTTGAGGGTGTAAAAGCCCGGCATCACCGTATCGGGGTCGAATATCGTCTTAGCGTCGACCACAATGGCCCGTAGTTGATCGGGCGACCAGCGACCCGCCACGCCGTCGAGTGCCGGGCCTACGTTGCCGTGGAACAACTCCTTGGCCATGGCCTTGTTGGCATGGCAGGCCAGACAGTTGCCGAGCTTCTTGCTCTTGAAGACGTCGGCCCCCTTCATCGCGTCGCCGGACATGCCGGTCAGCGAGGCCTTGATCATGTTATCCGCGACCTTCACGTCGCCCGGCGCGACGTCGGCCGCCAGCGCGCCTGCCGAGAGGCTGATCGCCAAGCCGGCGGCAAGCACTATCGTTGCCTTGATCATAGGCTTTTGTTTCCTCCGGTGCGATGTCGGTTTGTCCCGACCTTTAGTTTGCGACATAAAACCTAGCGCGAGCCAAAAGCATTATCAATGCAAAAATTGCATTTTTTGAATACGTCTCTCTTTATGGTGTTCAATCGGTGTTGATCTGGCCCGCTGAAGCGCGCTCGCGGATGCGCCGGGCGTGATACCGCTGGAAATCTTCCTCGCCGGCGTAGCCCTTCTGCCTGACCCAGGTGAACATATCGAGGAAGGTGCCTTTCGCGAAGGCTCCGGGCATCACGGCGACAGCCGCCTGGGCGGCAGTGAGGCCACCGGGCGCGGTTTCGGGCATAAACAGGATTGTGGGTGTGAAGACAATGCTCCAGCGCCGCGCGGCGGTCTTTTCGGTGAGCGTCTTGCCGTCCATATCGGTCATCTCCTCGTCACCATAGAGGTTGTACTGGACCAGCATGAAGTTCTTCTTGATGTAATCGCGCACCTGCGGGTCGGTGAGGAGCTGCTCATGCACCTTCTTGCAGTAGATGCAGCCGCGCTGCTCGTAGATGATGGCGAGGCGCTTGCCGTCCTTCTTGGCGGTCGCGATGTCCTCGCGGATGTCGCGGAAGGTGATAGAGAACCAGTCTTCCTTGTGCAGGCCATCATCTCCAATGGTGAAGGCGGCGGCCGGCGCGATCATGGCAAAGCCCATTGTAAGCAAAAATAAAATCCGTCCCAACATGGCCTGGCTCCTCATCCGATGGTGGAGAATGCTGGAAATGTTTCGATCAGCCAATAGGAGATTGTCGCCATCTTCCCCGTTACAAAGAGCGCGCCCATCACCACCAGAAGCGAGCCGGCGACAATTTCCACCCCGCGCATGTAGCGGCGCATGCGCCGCGCCCAGCCTGTGAAGGCCGTCGAGAAGGCGGCAGCGACGACGAATGGCAGGCCGATGCCCAGGGAATAGGCCGCCAGCAGGCCAGCGCCGCGCGTTACGGTCGCTTCGGCGCCTGCCAGAAACAGGATCCCGGCGAGGATTGGGCCAACGCAAGGCGTCCAGCCGAACGCGAAGGCAAGGCCCAGCACATAGGCAATCAGCGGATTGGAGGGCCTGACTGCGAGATTGAAGCGCACCTCGCGATTGAGCAGACCCAGTCGGAACACGCCGATGAAATTGAGGCCCATGACGATGATGACAATGCCGGCAGCAACTGACAGTACGTCGAACCAGGTGGCCAGCACGCGGCCCAGCACCGAGGCCGTTGCTCCCAGCCCCACGAACACGCTGGAAAAACCAGCTACGAAAGCCACAGTGGCGATGATGACGCGCCGTGTTCTTGCCGCGTCACGCCCCGGGTCACGCAGCTCCTCGACATTGACCCCGGCCAGATAGGCCAGATAGATCGGCACAATCGGCAATATGCACGGCGATACAAAGGACAACAGCCCCGCCGTGAACGCCGTCCAGTAGCCAACATCGAACATAGCGTTCCGGGCGCCCGCCCGGCCTTTACTGCATAATCTTGCCGCACCCGGGCACGAGGGTATGGAATATATGCGAAGAATGATATATATGACAATGGTCATTTAGGGAGCCAACGGTCATGCTCAAGGCGGCGTTCAGGGTGTTGATCTTGGCAACGCTTGCCGCACTGGCAGTGGCGGCGGAGGCCCGCGCGGCTGAACTTGTGATGATGGAGCAGCCGAGCTGTCCATGGTGCGCCCGCTTCGACGCCGAGATTGCTCCGGCCTATGCCAATACCCCAGAGGGCCAAATCGCCCCTTTGCGCCGCGTGAATATCATAGGTACTTGGCCGGCCGATCTTCAGGGCATCGCGCCTTCGCACTTCACACCGACTTTCGTGTTGATCGATAACGGCACGGAGATGACTCGAATGCGTGGCTATCCAGGTGACCAGTTCTTCTGGTTCCTGCTGGACGAGATGTTGAAGAAGTTGCCGGCGAGAGCCGCCAGGATAAGCAATTGAAGGGACGGGTGGAGATTTGACGAGTCGGGTCATGGGTATCATCGCCTGCCCGTTGTCAGTTTCGACACCACCCGATGGATAATGTGATGAGCGTGCCAAAGTTGAATCGAAATGGAGCGCCTGGCGAATTCGAGCAACTGCTCGCCCAGGCCCGCAAGGCCAGCGACCTTCTGAAAGCGCTGTCGCATGAAAGCCGGCTGCTGATCCTGTGCCTTCTGGCGGAGGGTGAAAAGTCCGTCTCCGAACTGGAGGAGATCATGAACATGCCGCAGGCGGCAGTGTCACAGCAGTTGGCGCGCCTGAGATTCGACCGGCTAGTGACTACGCGGCGCGATGGGCGTTCAATCTACTACAAGATTTCCAACGCCGAGGTGTCCTCGGTGATCGAAACCCTCTACGGCCTATTCTGTGCGCCGGTCAGGGGTGAGCGTGAATAGTTCGCTTTGGCATCGCCGCCAATTCGGCTAGCATGTCCTGACGCATCAGCGCGGTCGGACAGGGTGATGGACAGTATCGATATCGGTTGGTTGCTCGCAGGCAGCGGCGTCGCCATTGGTATGGCCATGGGCGCGGTGGCGCGGCTCGATCACTTCTGTACCATGTCGGCACTGGAACGACGCTGGTATGCCGGTGACAGTCACGGATTGCGCACCTGGATACTGGCGGCAGCGGTCGCCATCGCCCTCACCCAGGTCCTGATGCTGACCGGAACCGTCGATCTTTCCTCGTCGTTCTATCTTTCGCCGGCGCTGGGCTTGAGTGGCGCCGTCATGGGCGGGCTGGCGTTCGGCTTCGGCATGGCGCTGGTGGGTACGTGCGCGTTCGGGGCGCTGGTGCAGTTGGGCGGCGGCAGTCTCAGGTCGCTGGTGGTGCTCATGGTGCTCGGCTTATCGGCGCTGGCGGCCCAGCGCGGGTTGGTTGCGCAAGGTCGTGTCCATCTGGTGGACAACCTTGCCATCGATCTCTCGTTTGCCGGTGACCAGTCACTGGGTTCGGTGGCCTCGGCCCTGGCGGGTTTCGACCTGCACTGGGTTTCGGCAGTTGCCGTGGTGACCGGTCTCATGGGCTGGATCGTCGCCGGCCGCCACTATTTCTCGCGACCGCGACACCTGTTACCCGGTCTCGTCATCGGCATGGCCATTCCGGCCGGCTGGCTGATCACCACCTGGGCGGCGGCCCATGCCTTCACGCCGGTGCAACTGGAGGCAGGCTCTTTCGTGGTGCCGGTGGGCGATACCATCATGCAGTTCGCCACCTTTACCGGTATGCTGCCCGATTACGGCGTCGGGCTGGTGGTGGGGGTGGTGGTCGGGGCCGCACTGGTCGCCTGGCGCCGCCACGACGTGCGTTGGGAGGCGTGCGACGATGCACGCGAACTAGGCCGCCATATCACCGGCGCCTTCCTCATGGGGACGGGCGGAGTGTTCGCCATGGGCTGCACCATCGGCCAGGGCATCTCGGCAGCCTCGACACTGGCGCTGTCGGCGCCCATTGCCGTCATCTCGATCGCGATCGGTGCCCGACTGGGGCTGGCCTGGCTGCTGGAAGGTTCGCTCAGGAACGCTTTCCGCACACCGCGTCACACACCCGCGGAATAGCGCTCATACGGCCGGTACGAAGCGATAGGCGTTGCCTAATGTCACCACTTGGCCGAGGGCCGGGTAAGGCAGATGGAAGCCGATCAGCCGGGCCTTGTCAGCGGCCAGCCGGTCGAGCAGGTTGAAGCGGGTCTGTGCGCCCATTTCCTGATCGACGTCGGCGCCCCAGTGCCAGTCGGGCCGCTCGAAGGAAACGGCCACATTGGAGAGCGCATCGCCGATCACCATCACTGTCTCACCGCCGCCGTGAATAGCGAACGAGGTGTGGCCGGGGGTGTGGCCGGGCGTCACCACCGCCTCGACGCCGGGGAGGACTTCGTCGCCACCCCTGAAAAACTTGACCTGTTCCTCGATGGCCGTGAAGCGGTTGCGGGCGCCGACCACGAAGGACTTTCGGGCTTCCGGCGTGCGTTGAAGGGTGTCCTCGGCGCGCCAGAAGTCCCATTCCGCCTGGCTGATGTGGTAGGCAGCCTCGGGAAACAGCAATTCATCGAAATCATCCACAACACCCCAGATATGATCAGGGTGGGCATGGGTGAGGATGACATCGGTCACAGCGCCCAGATCGATCCCGGCTGCATCGAGATTAGCGGCGAGCTTGCCGGTTGAGGTCATGAACGCCGGCCCGGCGCCGGCGTCGAACATCACCACGCGGTCTGCGGTCTTCATCAGCGTCGGGTTGCAATCGGGATGAACCCCCCCGTCCAAGGGCAGGCCGTAAGTCTTGAACAGCCTGGCGATCTCGTCTTTCGGCGCATCGGATAGCACGAAACTCAAGGGCAGGTTCATCAACCCGTCGCTGATGACACTAATGTCCTTGTCGCCGATGGAAATCCCGGGCTCTGCAGCGGCGGTAGCGGGCAACAAGCCCACTTCTCCGACCCACGCGGCCCCCGCCAGCGCCACGCCGACCTTCAGGACATCGCGTCGGTTTGCGACAGTGTGGCGTTTCGTGTTCATCGCGATTCCCCCCTCGCTTTACGGCACAGCGGCGAATTCCATTGGCATCTGGGAGACGGCCGTATCCCCTTACCCGGTAGGCGCCATAACTAGGGCCCAAGTACGCTGCCGGCAAGACGGCGGCTCGCGTATGGCGGCTGAAGGATAATTGCACACCACATCGGCTCCGGTGAAGGCTACTATGTCTCAACCATCCACCTACGAGAGAGGATCACAGATGCCGCATCCCACCACCCTGTTCACGCTCGCCGGGCACACGCCCGTCCCCTCCCCACTTGCCTCTTCGTGCCTCATCCTCATCGACTACCAGAACGAATATCTTTCGGGGCCCATCGCCGTGACCGGCGCGCAAGCCGCCGTGGCGAAGGCGGCCGACCTCCTGAAGCGGGCACGAGCTGCGGGATCAAAAATCATCCATGTGGCCCACAAGGGTGCCGCCGGCGGCCTGTTCGACCGCACCGCCCATCGCGGCGCCATCATCGACGCATTGGCGCCTAGCAATGGTGAGACGGTGGTGGAGAAGCCCCGTCCCAACGCCTTTTCTGGCACCAAGCTTGCCGATCTTGTCGGGCAGGCCGGATCGTCGGTCATCATCGCCGGCTTCATGACGCATATGTGCGTGTCATCATCGGCGCGCGCGGCACTTGATCTCGGTCTTGTAACCACCGTTGCGGCCGATGCCTGCGCTACCCGCGACTTGCCCAGGCCTGATGGCGGCGCCATCTCGGCGATGGATCTGCACACCGCAGAACTGGCGGCGCTCGGCGATCGTTTTGCCTGCATCGCCAATTGCGTCAGCATTGAATGAGGCCCGGCGGTGCAGATCGTCTCGGCCGAATCTTCGCATCTCAATGCCATCACGGCCTGCGCCCGGGCGGCCTATGAAAAATACGTGGCGCGCATCGGCCGCGAACCAGCGCCGATGGTGGCCGACTTTGCAGCATTGATTGCCGCCGGTCACGTCTGTGTTGCCGTCGACGCCGAGGGGCTCTCAGGCTACGTTGTCTTCTACCCGCGCGGCGATCATCTCCACCTGGAAAACCTCGCCGTGTTTCCCGGGTGCCAGGGCCGCGGGATCGGCCGCGCCCTGATCGCCTATGTGGAAGACGAGTCGCGCCGCCTCGGGCTCAACGCGGTTGAGCTCTATACCAACGACAAGATGACGGAAAACCTGTGGCTCTATCCCCGTCTCGGCTACCGCGAGACCGGCCGCCGCAGCGAGGATGGCTTTAACCGTGTCTTCTTTCGCAAGAACTTGTGAATTGCCGGGAGCGCCCCTCCTGCTATTGCAATGACGCGAACCTTACTGGTCGCGGGTTTCACGATGAACTGTTGATCTGCGCATTCGCTACAATTTTACCAATTGCATCAACTTAAGTTTACCTCGTTGAAAACTATCCTGCGCCAATTCCGGAAGGATGGGCGAGATCATGAGGACAACGGGGATCTGGAAATACTTTCTGTTCGGGTTGATCGCGGCGATACTGCCGGCCTCGGCGAGCGCCGCACCAAGTGATGCACAAGCCTGCCTCGATGCCAGCTACAAAGACAGTCTCGATGCGGTCGTCGACATCTGCAGCCGCGCCATCGATGCCGGCACCGTCAGGGGCGCCCTGCTGGCAAAGATCGAACTCAAGCGGGCGCGCGCCTTTCATTACGCGGCTCGGCTCGATTCGGCGTTGAACGACGTCGACGCGGCCCTTGCGATCGATCCGCAAGATACCGACGCCCTCGTCCTGCGCGCCAAGATCTACACCCGCGAGCACCAGTATGGCCCGGCGATGCGCGACGTGCAGAAGGCGATCTCGCTCAAGCCGGAGACCCTGGATGCCTTTGTCGCCCTGGCGGCAATCCTCTATGCGACCGACCCGAACCTGCATCATCGGCTGGCGGCGCTGCAGCAGGAACTTCAGTACAACGCCGACAACTGGTACGCGCGGCTCGTATTCGCGGAATGCAGTTTCTTTTGTTTCGGCCATGTCGACGAGGGCCTGAGCGAGATCAACAAGGTCATCGCAGCCGGGTCCGCGGCCGTGAACAGACAGTACTATTGGCACCGCGATCAGAACGAGCATTTCGACCTCTATGCCTATGCCATCCTCATCCGCGCCAACATGTACCTGCAGCTTGACAAGTTCGATCTCGCGGGAACCGACTATGACTGGCTGATCGCCCATTGGCCCAAGGAATCGAGCTTCTATTTCGGCCGTGGGCAGTTCTTCAGCATGACCCATAAGGTCAGCGCGGCCCTGGCCGACTATGGCAAAGCTCTGACGCTCGATCCTTACAACGGCGATGCACGGATCCACCGGGCCACCTTGCAGATGTCGCTCAACCGCGACGACGAGGCGCTCAAGGACATCGACATCTTCCTGAGTGGAGGTGCCACGCGTACCGCCCGCGCCGAGGCGCTGAGCTACCGATCCGAGATTTTCAAGAAGCGAGGCGAGCGCGAGGCCGCGCTGGAGGATCTCGATCAGGCCCTCGGCATGGACCCTGACCTGGTGCGGCGATACCAGCAGCGCCTCAGCGAGGCCGGCTATTTCGAAGGCCAGCCGGACGGCAACTACAGCGATGCCACGCGCAATGGCGTCAAGGCCTGCCTTATCGACCCGAGGTGTTGAGATGAAACGTCATGAATTCAGCCGCGTTTGGCCTGGGTTGAGACGCAAATTGCCCATCGCCGTCCTGGCCGCCACCGCCCTTCTCACGGCGCAGGGACCGGCGGGTGCTGCCGACAACCAGCTGGCGGATGCCATAAAGGGCTTCTACCAGATCGGGAGCGGCAGGATCGCCAGTCCACGGCCAGCTTCTTTCTGCGGGGATATCGCAAGTTGCGTATCGGCCGACGGTGGACAGAGCCTCAAGCTGGTGGCGGACGTGGTGACGGCTCCCGAATTCGACGCTGCTGCCGAACTGTCCGCGTGCGAGGACATGGCAAAGATGTTCCAGCCGCAAACGCGCAAGCAGTGCGAGGCGGTCGCAGACCGGGCCGACGCGACGCCGCGCCAGCGCGCCAGAGCTTTTACGCGGCTTGCCTTCATCGTCCAGCGTCAACGTGGCGGTACATTCGCGGATTTCCTAGCGATGTTGGCCAAAGCGATCCAGGCCGATCCGACCTACCCGGCGCCACGCCTCGCACGGGCCGACCACCTGATCCTGAGCAACAAGTCGGGCGCAGCGATGGACGAGCTCAAGGAGGTCCTGAAAATCGATCCCAACAACGCCGAGGCTCATCTCGATTTGGGGCGCGTGCACTCCTTTCTGTCGTACGTGGTCTCTGGCCGATGGGAGCAGCTTGGCCTTGCCTACAAGGAGATGACCACCGCCATAAACCTCGGCCTTTCCGGCCCCGATGCCTATTACTTTCGCGGCTCGGTGCTCGAGGAAGCAGGGCGCTTCCTCGACGCCGCTCAAGACTATGCCAAGGCCGCGGCACTCTATGACCCGATGCCGAAAACGCCTGTACTTATGGGCTACGGCGACCCTGTCATTCACCTCGCCGGCGCCCTCGCTCGCGCCGAGCGCCCATCAATGGTGGTAGAGACATTGGCCGGGGTGGAAACGCGGCGCTTGCCCGATTTCGTGAAGTCGCAGCTCCTCGCGCAGCGTGCCGAAGCCGAAGACAAGATCGGCAAGTTCGCCGATGCCGTCAAGGACATGACGGCGGCCGTCAAATTCGCCAGCCCGGACAAACGGGCTGCACTTTATGTTCGCCAGAGCGAAATGCTGCAGCACGCTGGCCAGACCAATGATGCCACAAAGAAGATGACCGAGGCTCTGGACGGCGCCGATTTGAGGACGGTATTGCGGGTGCAGGTGCTCCTGCGCAATCACGGCTATGTCGATGTCGAGATCACCGGCAAGATGGACCCCGTTACGCACAAGGTGGCCGTAAGCTGCTTTGCCAAGCCGGAGTGCGGCTCGGGCATTTCGCACTTCATCTGACGAAAAAGGGCCTTTAGGCAACGCCGACCGCGTTCAATCCGGACAGGCATATCTCTCAAGTGCCGCCA
>CAZMSA010000014.1:0-32441 GCA_964568825.1 uncultured Rhizobiaceae bacterium
GGCTTCCTTCGAGCCCACCATCGATTACGTGGTGACCAAGATCCCGCGCTTTGCCTTCGAGAAGTTCCCCGGTGCCCAGGCCGTGCTCACCACCTCCATGAAATCGGTGGGCGAGGTCATGGCCATCGGCCGCACCTTTGCCGAATCGCTGCAAAAGGCCCTGCGCGGCCTGGAAACCGGGCTCACCGGCCTCAACTCCGTCGCCATCGAGGATCTGGGCCAGGGTGACGACAAGAATGCCATCCGCGCCGCCCTGTCGCGACCGACGCCCGATCGGCTCTTGAAGGTCGCCGAGGCGCTGCGCCTCGGCACCACCCCTGAGCAGGTGCACGAAAGCTGCAAGTACGATCCCTGGTTCATCGACCAGATCGCCACCATCGTCGCAACCGAGGCAAAGATCGCCCGCGACGGCCTGCCGGGCGATGCCGTGAACCTCAGGCAGCTCAAGGCCATGGGCTTTGCCGATGCCCGTCTCGCCGAACTGGCCGGCAAGACCGAAGAGCAGGTGCGCCGCCTGCGCCACCGCCTGGCGGTGAGGCCGGTCTTCAAGCGCATCGACACCTGCGCCGGCGAGTTCGCCTCGCCCACCGCCTACATGTATTCCACCTACGCCTCCGGCATTGGCTGGGCGGCCGCCAACGAGGCCCAGCCCGGCGACCGCCGCAAGGTGGTGATCCTCGGCGGCGGACCCAACCGCATCGGCCAGGGCATCGAATTCGACTATTGCTGCTGCCATGCCGCCTTTGCCCTGTCGGATGCGGGCTTCGAGACCATCATGGTCAACTGCAATCCCGAAACCGTCTCCACCGACTACGACACCTCCGATCGGCTGTATTTCGAACCGCTGACCACAGAAGACGTACTGGAGGTGCTGGAAGGCGAAAAGGCCGCAGGCACCCTCGTCGGCGTCATCGTGCAGTATGGCGGCCAGACGCCGTTGAAACTGGCCCACCCGCTGGAGCAGGCCGGCATCCCCATTCTCGGCACCTCCCCCGATGCCATCGATCTGGCCGAGGACCGCGACCGATTCTCTAAGCTTCTGACCCGGCTGAAGCTGCTGCAACCCGACAACGGCATGGCCAGGTCAGGCCCCGAGGCCATCCGCATTGCCGAGGCGATCGGCTATCCCGTGGTGATCCGCCCCTCCTACGTGCTGGGCGGGCGGGCCATGGAGATCGTCCGCGACCAGCCCCACCTGGAACGCTACATCAACGAGGCGGTGGTGGTGTCGGGCAAGAGCCCGGTGCTCATCGACAGCTATCTCTCCGACGCCATCGAGGTGGATGTCGATGCCCTGTGCGACGGCGCGCAAGTCTATGTGGCCGGCGTCATGGAGCACATCGAGGAAGCCGGCATCCATTCCGGCGATTCGGCCTGCTCCCTGCCGCCCTATTCGCTGAAGGCCCCGATGATCGCCGCGCTCGAGCGGCAGACCGAAAAGCTGGCCCTGGCGCTCGGCGTGGTCGGCCTGATGAACGTGCAATACGCCATCAAGGATGGCGAGATCTTCATCCTCGAGGTCAACCCGCGCGCCTCGCGCACGGTTCCCTTCGTCGCCAAGGTCATCGGCCGCCCCATCGCCAAGATCGCGGCGCGCCTGATGGCCGGCGAGAAATTGGCCGATTTCAAGCTCAAGGCCCCCAAACTCGACCACATCGGGGTCAAGGAGGCCGTGTTCCCCTTTGCCCGCTTCCCCGGCGTCGACACCATCCTCGGCCCCGAGATGCGTTCCACCGGCGAGGTCATGGGGCTGGACCGCGACCACGCGCTCGCCTTCGCCAAGAGCCAGCTCGGCGCCGGCACCGGGGTGCCGCTCGCCGGCACCGCCTTCATATCGTTGCGCGACGGCGACAAGCCGCGCATCGTGAGTGCGGCGCGCACCCTGACTGACCTCGGATTCCGCATCACCGCCACCTCCGGCACGCAGCGCTACCTGGCCGAGAAGGGCATCGCCTGCACCCGCGTCAACAAGGTTCTGGAAGGCCGTCCGCACGTCGTCGACCTGATCAAGAACGGCGAGATCGATCTGGTCTTCAACACCACCGAGGGCGCCAAGGCGTTGGAGGATTCGAAATCCCTGCGCCGCGCCGCCCTGGTCGGCAAGGTGCCCTATTACACCACCCTGGCCGGCGCGCTGCAGGCGGTGCGCGCCATTGCCGCCCTCAAGGCCGGGGGGCTTGAGGTTCGCCCTCTGCAAGCCTATTTCAATTGAACGCCGGACGCCTCGTTGCGCCCGGTGGTGTTGGATTATGCCTCAAGCGATGACTGTTGCAGTGCGGGGGGCTTTTGTCGCATAGTTGCCGCTTCGAGGGTCGGACGGATTTCCGTCGCAGGGACTTTCCGGCAACTTTAATCATGGCTTGACCCCGGACGGCAGTGGTGCCGTACCGGCAAGCGGAGAACTGACGGACGCAAATGAATATGGACAAGGTTCCAATGACCGAGGGCGGCCATGCCGCCATGCTTGACGAGATCAAGCACCTGAAGTCGGTCGAGCGCCCGCGTATCATCCGGGCCATCGAAGAGGCCCGTTCGCACGGCGATCTCTCCGAGAACGCCGAGTACCATGCCGCCAAGGAACAGCAGGGCTGGGTGGAAGCGCGCGTGGCCGAGCTCGAGGACAAGATTTCCCGTGCCGAGGTTATCGACATTACCCGCCTGGGCGGCGACACGGTAAAGTTCGGCGCCACGGTGAGCCTGGTGGATGAGGATACCGACGAGGAGTCGCGCTACCAGATCGTCGGCGAGTTCGAGGCCGACGTGAAGCAGGGCAAGATTTCCATCACCTCGCCGATTGCCCGCGCCCTCATCGGCAAGACCGAAGGCGATACCGTCGAGGTCATGACCCCCGGCGGCGGCAAGAGCTACGAGATCATCAAGATCCGCTACGGCTGATCCCGCGCGCGGCCGGCGCCAGCTGCCTTGCAATAGCCAAAAGCCTCTCCGATATAGGCGATTGAAGCTCTGAACTTCATCGCGAGGTTTTTGATGCACAGGCGTACTTTCGGTTTGCTCGCCGCGATGGCCGCGGCCTCGCTGGCCTTTCCCGCCATCCGCGCCGATGCCGGTGGCATGGCCCCCCATCCGGTCATCGGTTGGGGCGGCAATCGTTTCTTGTTCGAGGTCCAGCCGGAGGGCAACCGCATCCGCCTGACGGCCTACCGCGATTCCGGCGACAAATGGGAACGCTACGGCACCACCACCATCCGCAAGGGCCAAAAGGCACCCGAACAGGGCTTCTTGCAGAAGATCTGGTTCAAGGGCCAAAGGCTCGGCATGGTGGAAGCCGACATGAACAATCCCTTCTGGCGCAAGTTTCCCGGCGACGACCGCAACGGCGGGGGTTGGAACAACTGATCGAGCATGCGCCGCCATCCGGCCGCGATGGTGGACAACCAGCGCTTGAGACTTTGCCCTCCCGCCCCTTGCAAGCTATGTTTGCCGGGCATAGCTAGGAAACCACCTGGCCTCATTCATTGACGCCATCGCGCCGGTCACAATCGGTAGGAGCCAAAACGATGACGGTAAAATACGCGCGTCTGCTCATTCTCGGGTCCGGGCCCGCCGGCTACACCGCCGCCATTTACGGCGCCCGTGCGATGCTGCAACCGCTGCTGATCGAGGGCATCCAGCCCGGCGGCCAGCTCACCATCACCACCGACGTTGAAAACTATCCCGGCTTTGCCGACGTCATCCAGGGACCGTGGCTCATGGAGCAGATGCGCGCCCAGGCGGCCCATGTCGGCACCGAGATCGTTTCAGATCACGTCGTCGCCGTCGACCTGAAGGCGCGCCCCCTTCGCCTCACCGGCGATTCGGGCGCCATCTACACATGCGATGCCCTCGTCATCTGCACCGGCGCCCAGGCCCGCTGGCTGGGGCTGGAGAGCGAGGAAAAGTTCAAGGGCTTCGGGGTTTCGGCCTGCGCCACCTGCGATGGCTTTTTCTATCGCGGCAAGAAGGTGCTGGTGATCGGCGGCGGCAACACGGCAGTGGAGGAAGCCTTGTTCCTCACCAATTTCGCAGCCGAGGTGACGGTGGTCCATCGCCGAGACGCCTTACGCGCCGAAAAGATCCTGCAGAAACGGCTTTTCGACAATCCCAAGGTCAAGGTCATCTGGGACAGTGTCCTCGACGAGGTGCTGGGTTCGGGCGATCCGGCCGGCGTCACCGGGGCGCGCCTGAAGAACGTCAAGACCGGCAAGACCCGGGATGTGGATGCTGACGGTGTGTTCATCGCCATCGGCCACAAGCCGGCCACCGAACTGTTCGAGGGCCAGCTCGAAATGCACCGCGGCGGCTATCTGGTCACACGGCCTGATTCGACCGCCACCGCCATCCCCGGCGTCTATGCCGCCGGCGATGTCACCGATGACATCTACCGCCAGGCCGTGACGGCTGCCGGCATGGGCTGCATGGCAGCGCTCGAGGCCGAGCGCTGGCTGGCCGAAGCGGGCCACCAGAGCCAGGCTGCCGAATAGCCTTGAAAAGGCCGCGCAAGGGGCGGGGATTGCCATGGACTGGGACAAGCTGAGGATTTTCCATGCCGTCGCTGACGCCGGCAGCTTCACCCATGCCGGCCATGAACTCGGCCTGTCGCAATCCGCCGTCAGCCGCCAGATTTCATCGCTGGAAGGCGACCTCAAGGTGCCGCTGTTCCACCGCCATGCCCGCGGCCTCATCCTGACCGAGCAGGGAGAGGTGCTTTACCGCACCGCCCATGACGTGTTCGCCCGCCTGGCGGCGGCCCGCACCCGCCTCACTGATTCAAAGGACAAGCCCACCGGCGAACTGCGTATCACCACCACGGTCGGCCTGGGCAGCGTGTGGCTGACCCCGCGCATCGCCGAATTCCTCGAACTCTACCCGCAGATCTCGGTCACCATGCTGCTCGAGGATCGCGAGCTTGATCTCGCCATGCGCGAGGCCGACGTGGCGATCCGCTTGAGGCGCCCGGTGCAGCCCGACCTCGTGCAGCGCAAGCTGTTCACCGTCCACCACAACATCTACGCCTCGCCCGACTATATCCGCCGCCGCGGCCTGCCCAAGACTCTGGATGACCTGGACGACCACGTCATCTTGTCCTTCGGGGCCCCGCCCGGCTATCTCACCGACGTCGACTGGCTGGAAACTGTCGGCCGCCCACCCGGTTCGCCGCGCCGGCCGATCCTCAAGGTCAACAGCGTCTATGGGCTGAGGCGCGCCGCCGAGGTGGGGCTGGGCCTTGCTTCCCTGCCCGATTATATCGTGCGCCGCGATCTGCCGCTGGTGCAGGTGCCGATGCCCGGCGACAGGCCGGAATTCGACACCTATTTCGTCTACCCGGAAGAATTGAGGGATTCCAAAAGAGTAGCCGTATTCCGCGATTTCATCGTGTCCAAGGCGAAGGAATGGTCATTCTGAGGCATAAACTTGACATGCACGTCATGCATGTCTCCCATGCCACGCCAAGTCTTGAAACATTCACCTCGATACACGATTCTCGCAATGAACGTGGGATTCCACGTTGCGGCGGAAGTTACTCCCTCCCCTTGTAATCTTTCCGCGTGGGTCCGGTTCACCCTCACCCGAACTGGCCCCTGGTCCTCGCAGAGGACAAAAACAACTTCAAACCGGGCCGTCATGGCCCGGTTTTTTTCATTCACGTCAACTTTGGCAAGACTTCAGCGGTAAAGCTGCTCGCCGTGGATGTCGGCGTAGACGCTCGCCACATATTCCCCGTAGCCGTTGAAGAGTTTCGTCGGCACTGTCTTGTCGGTCCCGAGGATGCGCTCTTCGGCCTGGCTCCAGCGGGGATGCGGCACCTTCGGATTGACGTTCGCCCAGAAGCCGTATTCGTTGGGCAGGATGGTGTGCCAGAAGCTCACCGGGCGCTTGGAAACGAAGCTCACCTTGACGATCGACTTGATCGACTTGAAGCCGTATTTCCACGGCAGGTGCAACCGTATGGGTGCGCCCATCGACTTGGCCACCGGCTTGCCGTAGGCGCCGGTCACCAGGAACGCCAGTTCGTTGGTGGCCTCAGGGATGGTGAGGCCCTCCACATACGGCCACGGCAGGTCCGAGCCGAAGCCGAACAGCGAGGGCTTCTGGCCCGGCGCCATGTCGGGATTGTCGAAAGTCTCGAAGCGCACGTATTTGGCCGACGACAACGGCTTGGCCATGGCAACGAAGTCCTTGAGCGGAAAACCGCTCCACGGCACCACCATGGACCACGCCTCGACGCAGCGATGGCGCACCACCCGCTCTTCAAGCGTCACCTTCTTCAACAGATCGTCGATGCCGATGGTAAAGGGCTTTTCCACTTCGCCGTCGACCTTGATCTCCCACGGCCGGATGCGCAGGGCCTGCGCCGCCGAGGAGATGCGCTTGGAGGTGCCGAACTCGTAGAAATTGTTGAAGGTGGTGTTGAGCGCCTCGGAGGTGATCGGCCGGCCGGCATCGGCAAAGGCGGGATTGCGCTTCGCCGGATAAAGGCCAGCCGTTGGATCGACGGAGGCGCGGGCGAGGCCGGATCCCAGCAACAGGCCGCTGGCGCCGAAACCGGCCGCCGCCAGGAAACTGCGGCGGTTGAGAAAGACGCTTTCCGGCGTCGCACTGGTCTCAGGCAACTCCCATTCGCGCAGGCGTTTGATCAACATGGGACAGGGCTCCTCGATGGCATGAAGGATGGCATGTAGCCCAACGTTATCCGCCCCGCCGTCAAGATGCCAATCAATCCTCCGAGAGCCGTTTCGTGAACGCCTGGAGCGTGTCCCTCAGGCCGCCTCGTCCTTCCTCGACTGCATCACCTGCTCGGCGAGCCGGCCGGTCAGTTCAGCAAGGTGGTCCTGGGCATAGGTGAAGGTGCCCACCCCCGCCGTCGCCGAGCGCAGTTCGATGATCAGGTTGCCGATCTCCGATTCCGGCAGGTGCGCCTTGACGGTATCCCAGCCGGGCCAGCCGTCGCGGGCATCGAAGCCCAGAAGCTGCCCGCGCCTGCCCGACACGATCTGGTTGATGCGCGCGGTCGCATCGGATGGCACATGTATATCCACCGCCACGATGGGTTCCAGCAGCACCGGCGAGCATTGCGGCATGCCCTCGCTCATGGCGATGCGGGCGGCCGTCTTGAACGCCATTTCCGATGAATCCACCGCATGGTAACTGCCATCCGACAGGTTGACGGCGACATCGATCACCGGAAAGCCCATGGGGCCCGCGCTGAGGAACTCGCGCGCACCCGCCTCGACCGCCGGGATATACTGCTTGGGCACCACGCCGCCTGAGATGGTGTCGGTGAACTGAAAGCCCTCGCCGCGCGCCAGCGGACGAATCTCGATCACCACGTCGCCGAACTGGCCATGGCCGCCCGACTGCTTCTTGTGGCGGCCCTTGACCTGGGTCTGCTTGCGGATGGTCTCCTTGTAGGCGATATGGCGCGGTTTGGCCTTGGCATGTACGCCGAACTTGGTGGCGAGGCGCTCCAGCGCCACCCGCAAGTGCATTTCGCCCTGCCCCCACAGCACCATCTCGTGGGTCTCGGCCTCATGGGTGAGCAGCAACGAGGGGTCTTCCTCCATGAGCCGCGCCGCGGCGGCCGTCAGCTTCACCTCGTCCTTGCGGTCGGCAACCGAAATGGCGAGGCCATAGACACCCTGCGGCGGCGGCACGGCGGCGATCTGCGCGGTCGAGCCCTTTTCCGTGGAGACGGTCTCGCCGGTTGCAATGTCTTCCAGCCGGCCAAGCGCCACGGTGTCCCCGGCAACGCCCTTGCCGGCCTTGCGCGGCTCGATGCCCATCAGCGTGAAGACGCCGGCAGCCCGCGATTCCTGGCCATTGCGGCCGTAGAGCACACTGCCTTCGCCGATCTCGCCTGAAAGCACCCGCGTCAGCGACAGCTTGCCGCCATGGGCGGTATGGAAGGTCTTGAGCACCTGGCCCAGCGAGCCCTTGGCCCCCTCGATCCCCAGCCGCCGGGTGGTGGCGGCAAGGTCCGGTGCCTCGTGGCGCAGCGCCTTCATCAATCTGAGGATGCCGTTGCCGTTTTCGGCCGATCCGAACAGCACCGGGGTAATCAGGCCCTCCTTCAGTTCGCGCGTGAGATCATCGAACACCTTGTCGCGCGGCGGCTCGATGTCGGAAAGCAGTTGCTCGAGCAGTTCGTCGTCATAATCGGCGAGCTTTTCCAGCATCTCGAAGCGGGCTTCCTTCTCCCGCTCCTGCATGTCGGTCGGCATGTCGATGACCTTGCTCTCGGCATGTTCGCGGTAGACGAAGGCGCGCTCCAGCGCCAGATCGACAAAGCCATTGACGATGCCGTCGTTCCACAACGGCACCTGGCGCAGCACCAGCGGCGTGGCGCTGGCCGGCTGCAGGTAGCTCAACATGTCGCGCAGGCGCTGTTCGGACTTGTCGATCTTGTTGACGAACAGGAAACGCGGCACCGAGAACTCGTCGAGTTCCTTGAGGATCACCTGCAGTGCCGGCACCTTCTTGTCGTCGGGCTCGCACACCACCACGGCGGCATCGCATCCCGCCAGGGCGAGGCGCGCATCGTGACTGAACTCGACCGAGCCGGGGCAGTCGAGGAAGGTGAAGGTCTCATCGAGGAACGTCGTGGTGGCGGCGTTAAGCTCGACGCTCATGCCGTGCGAACGCGCCTCCGGCGAGGCATCGCCAACGCTGGCGCCATCGGCCACCTTGCCCTGGCGCGGGATGGCGCCAGTACGGAACAATATGGATTCAAGAAGCGTCGTTTTGCCGCTGAGATAGGGCCCCACGATGGCGATGCACCGCGGGCCCACCGGTTCTCTGCCGTTGCTGTCGCCCATGACCGATCCTCCCTAGACTGCCTGAAACTGTCAAAGGACCGCCCATCTCTCTGGAAACCACCGGGGCGGTTCCACACCAAACCCATGGTGCGCGAGAAGCGGGGGCGAGTTCAAGGGAAAAGCTAATGCCGGCAACCGGCCTCGGCCCCGGGCAAGGCCTTGCGCCCAGCAAAAAGCCCGCGCCATCCCCGGACGGCGCGGGCCTTTGTAACACTTGCGACAACGGCCGATTACATCGGGCGCAGCGACAGCGAGGCAACGCCCGCCGCCACATTGAGACCGGTCTGTCCGGTGACCGACAGCGGCTGCAACGCGATGGTGCGGTTGGAGCCGCCCACCAGCACATTGGCACCGACGCCGACAATGGCCGTTGCTTCAGCCGTTGCGCCACCATAATTGCCGGCCAACGCACCGGGCTTGACGCTGCCCGGCGCAAACACCACCCAGCTCATGATCTGGTTGCCGGTATAACCGATGTCCACACCAAGCTTGTTGATCTTGCCGTGGTAGTACTCCCTGGCGCCGTCGGCCCTGTCGAACGTGCATTTGATGGTTTTCGATGACCCGATGATGAGACCGAAGCCGGCCGAAACGTCACAATTGAGGGTGCCGACCTGCACCCCCCCGGCCTGGGCGGAACCGGCACTGACCGCTACAGCAGCCGCCAGAGCCAAGCCGGCCAACAGGCTATGTTTTGCGCTCTTCATTTGTTTCTCCTTGGATTCAACGTTGACGGGATGCCTCCCCGATTTCAGTGGCTACGCAGCGACAGGCTGGCAATGCCGCCAGCCACGTCGACGCCGGTCTGCACCTGCAGGCTCAGGGGCTGCAGGTTGACGGACTTCTCGAAACCGCCGAGCAGCACGTTGGCGCCAACCCCGACACCGACGGTCGCCTCGCCGGTTGCCCCGAAATAGTTGCCCGCCAGCGAGCCGCGCTTGAGACTGCCGGGCGCGAACACCGCCCACATGATGTGGCTGCCGGTGGTGACGCCGATATCGGCACCAATTTTGGTGATCGATCCCACATAGTGATCGCGCCATCTGTAATGGCTCGGCTTGAACACACAATCAACCGACTTGGAGGATGCGATGATATAACCAATGCCGCCTTCGACGTTGCAGGTCAGCATGCCGACCTTGACGCCCTCGGCATTGGCGGGCCCTGCCAGGCCGGCTACGATGGCAAGGCCCAGAAGAGAAGTGGCGACGCGTACAGTCATTTATTGTTGCTCCTTTTTCGTCCCCAGCCTTACCCGAACATAACATATGCGCCAAAATGCGGCGTGCAAATTCCGTGCCGTCCCTTCACGCTCGCAGATTGGCACAGAAGCGCTGGATGCGCTGGCAAGCCTCGCTGAGCGCCTCGGTGGATGTTGCATAGGAAATGCGGAAGAATGGCGACGATCCGAAGGCGGCGCCGTGCACGGCCGCCACACCTTCGGCCTCCAGCAGCGCCCCGACGAAATCTTCATCGGAGTTGATAACCTGCCCCGAAGGCGCCCGCCGGCCGATCGCCCCGGCACACGAGGGATAGACGTAAAAGGCGCCTTCCGGCGTCGGACACGACAGGCCCGACGCCTGGTTGAGCATCGACACCACCAGGTCGCGGCGTTCCTTGAACACCTTGTTGTTGGCGGCGATGAAGTCCTGCGGGCCATTGAGCGCTTCCACCGCCGCCCATTGCGAAATCGACGAGGGATTGGATGTCGATTGCGACTGCAACTTGGCCATGGCCTTGATGAGCGCGGCCGGGCCCGCCCCGTAGCCGATGCGCCAGCCGGTCATGCAATAGGCTTTCGACACCCCGTTCATGGTGAGAGTACGCTCATACAGCGCCGGCTCGACCTCGGCCGGAGTGACGAAGCGGAAGTCGTCGTAGACCAGATGCTCATACATGTCGTCCGTCAGCACCCACACATCGGGGTGCTTCATGAGGACGTCGGTAAGCTTCTTCAGGTCGGCATGGCTGTAGGCGGCCCCGGTCGGATTGGAGGGCGAGTTGAAGATGAGCCACTTGGTCTTGGGCGTGATCGCCTTCTCGAGGGCTTCCGGCTGCAGCTTGAAACCGTCCTCGAGGCGGGTGTCGACGAACACCGGCACGCCGCCGGCAAACCGCACGATGTCGGGATAGCTCACCCAGTAGGGGGCGGGAATGATCACCTCGTCGCCGGGGTTGAGGGTGGCGACCAGGGCATTGAACAGCACCTGCTTGCCGCCGGTGCCCACCGAGATCTGGGCCAGCTCGTAGTCGAGACCGTTCTCGCGCTTGAACTTTGCCTTGATGGCGGCCTTGAGCTCGGGAATGCCGTCGACAGCGGTATATTTGGTCTTGCCCTTGCGGATCGCCTCGATGGCCGCGGCCTTGACGTTGTCGGGGGTATCGAAGTCGGGCTCGCCGGCCGACAGCCCGATGACGTCGCGGCCCTCCGATTTGAGCTGCAGCACCTTGCCGGTGATGGCGATGGTGGCGGATGGCTGGATGCGGTTGAGCGATTCGGCGATGAAACCCATGACGGCGCGGCCTTTCCTTGAGAAAATGGACCGTTCGAATCCGCGGCGGACCCTATTACCGGCTCGGTTGTGAGGCAAGGGAGAATCCGCAAAGTTGCCGCCACGACTTGCCCGCCTGCCCGCTTTGCTCCACCTTGCGCGCCACTGTTGAGGGGTTTTCAGGAAAGTCGGCACCCTATGCACATCGCCATCGCCGGCGGCGGCATCGCCGGGCTTTCTGTCGCCGTGGCGCTTGCCCGCCGCGGCCACCGCATCACCTTGTCGGAACGCGCCGCCGTGTTCAGCGAAACTGGTGCCGGCATCCAGATCGGACCCAACGGCATGCGCGCCCTGGCCGCGCTGGGTGTCGTCGGCACCGTCGAAGCCACCGCCGTCCGCCCCGCGCAGCTTCTGGTGCATAGCGCCTCGAGCGGCAGGCTCATTGCCAAATCGGCACTGGGCGACAGCATCGAGTCCCGTTTTGAGGCACCTTGGCTCGCCGTATTGCGGGCCGATCTCTTGAACGCCCTCATCGCGGCTGCGCGCGATCTCCCTGCCATCGCCCTCAATACCTCAAGCGCTGTCACCGGCTATGCCAACCGCGCCGACAGCATCGAGGTGGAGATGGCGGATGGCTCATCGCTTGCCGCCGATGCCCTGCTGGGCGCCGACGGCATTCGCTCGACAGTGCGCGCCCGGATGCTGGGCGACGGTGAACCCGCCGACAATGGCCTTGCCATCTACCGCGCCCTGGTTCCCGCAAGCGAGGTACCCGACTGGGCCCGCCTGCCCGACGTTCACCTGTGGCTGCTGCCCCACGGCCACGTGGTGCACTATCCCGTGGCGGCCGGCACCCACGTCAACATCGTCGCCATGACCGAAAGCCGGTGGACAAGCACGGACTGGAGCATGCCGGCCACGCCGGCCGAGGCCGTGGCGCCTTTCGCTGCCGCCGCGCCCGCCCTCGCCGAAGTCCTGAAAGCCCCTGACGCCTGGCTCAAATGGGGCGGTTCGGACCGCCCGCCCACCCCGCGCTGGAGCGACGAGCGCGCACTGCTCATCGGCGATGCCGCCCATCCGGTGCTGCCGTGCCTGGCGCAAGGGGCCGTCATGGCGCTGGAGGATGCCGTGGTGCTGGCGGGCCTTTTACCGCGCGACGCTGCCGATCCGCGCCCGGCCTTTGCCGAATTCGAGGTGAGGCGCCATGCCCGCACGGCCCGGGTGCAGGCGGCATCGCGGCAACAGGCCCACATCTACCATCTGGGCGGCCCCGCCCGCCTGGCCCGCGATGCGGTGCTGACGGGCTTGTTGTCAGGCGACCGGCTGACCGCGCGCACCGCCTGGCTGTATAGCTGGCGGCCCTGAGACCTGAAGGCACCGGCGCCTGCTGCGACGAATTGAATTCCCGATTCAAGTGTAGTCGCTCGAAATTTCAACTCATGCGTTAACTGAAATCCCAACCATTCTCTTTATTGTTGCTTTCATGATCGGAAAACTGTCCCTTCTTGCAGGGCCCCCGACAATCTTCGGCCTGTTCCTGCGCCGCCAGTTGCTGATCGGCGCGGTGGTGATCGTGTTGGCCGCGCTGGCGATTCAGCATGTCTTTCAGACCCAGATCAACAATGCCTTCGACCAGCATGTCATCGAGCTCGCCGCAATGATCGACAATGCCGCCGCCATCTCGGGCACGCCTGAGCACCTGAAATTCGTGGTTCGCGAGCTGACGCGCGACAGCCGGGTCAAACAAATACTGATCCTGTCGGCGAGGGACGGCTCGACGCTGGCGTCCTCCCGGTCCAACGGCTTGCAGCATCATGGTGACGGCGCGGTGCTGGCGGCGCAACTGGCGCGCCGGGCACTCCTGACCGGCCACTTCAACCTGAAGATCAACGCGCCAAGCGGCGACCATTATTCCGTCGTGCCCCTCAGCCTGGCAGCGTTTCTGCTGTCCGGGGACAATATTCTGGCGACCTCCCATTGGTCGACACCGCGTTGGTATGTCCGCCTGCAGGGCCGGCTGAACGCCGAACACGGTATCTGGTCGATTGTGGACGGCCTCTTCTACGCCCCCCGCGGCGAGGCCTTCACACTCCCGGTGGGTAGTTTTTCCGGCGTCATGGTAATCAATTCCGGCGACAACTGGATCGTCGATCTGATGCGCTTCACCAACGCCTGTATCGCGGTCATCCTGTTTCTGGTGCTGACAACCCTGTTTATCAGCACTGCGTTCTTCTTCCGCTTTGCCGTAAAACGCCCGCTCAATGCCTACGCCAGCACCATCGAGCAGATGCGCGCCATGGGCACACCGGTGCACAAGCCCCTGCATGGCATCCGCGAGTTCGACGCCGTGGCCACCCAGTGGAACGATCTGGTCGACGAACAGATACGCACCAGGCAGGCCCTCGACCGCAGCCAGAATCAATTCCGCCGCCTCATCGACAGCCTGCCGGGCTTTGCCTATATCTGCAGCAATGACGAGCGCTGGACCATGCGCTTCGTCAGCGCCTCGTCCCAGGCGATCCTCGGTTACGCGCCCGAGGACATCATCGACAACCGGTTGGTTGCCTATGTCGATCTCATCCATCCCGACGATCGCCAGCGGGTGTGGTCCTCGGCGCAGGCCAACATGGCCGCCCACCGCCCTTGCGAGATCCAGTACCGCGTCATCTCGGCCTCCGGAGCCTATAAATGGGTCTGGGAGCGCGGCCAGGGCGTCTATGACGATACCGGCACACTCTTGGGCATCGAGGGCTACATCGAAGACATCACCGCCTTGAAGCAGCATGAGCACGACCTGATGGAGGCGCGCTCCCGGGCCGAGGCGGCGAACCGCGCCAAGTCGGCCTTCATCGCCAACACCAACCACGAGATCCGCACCCCCCTCAACGCCATAGTCGGCTTTTCGGAAATGCTGGCCGCCGAACGCCTCGGACCGCTGGGCAATCCGGAATACCGCGAGTTCGCCGGGTTGATCGAGAATTCCGGCCGCGCCCTGCTTGCCATCATCTCCACCATCATGGATCTGAGCCGCATGCAGGCCGGCGATGCGGTCATCGACCTGCAGGAGGTGAATCCGGGCGACGCCATCGGCCGCATCGTCCGCCTGTGGGGCAGGCGCGCCGCCGAACGCGGCATCGTCATCGGCTTCCGCAACGCGGCGCGCCAGGTGCGGCTGAGCTGCGATGAGCATTACCTGTGCAAGATCATCGACAGCTTGTTGTCCAATGCCGTCAAGTTCTCTTCCGACGGCGGCAAGGTCCAGGTATCGCTGCGCCTCGACAAGAACCGCCAGCTGACGCTGGCCGTCCGCGACCACGGCATCGGCATTGCCGGCGAACACCTCTCAGAACTCACCTCGCCGTTCTACCAGGTCGACAAGCGCCTCGATCGCTCCACCGGCGGCATCGGGCTGGGCATGACCATGGTCAAGGAATGTACCGGCCGGCTGGGGGCCAACCTCGACATTACCTCCCGGCCCGGCAAGGGCACCTGCGTCAAGGTGATTTTCCCCGCCAGTCACATGATCCGCCAAGCTGCGTCTCAAGGCCGCCCCGCCAAGCGCCTGCCGCCGCCAGCGCCCCGGAGCCAGGCCGCGTCTGCAACATGATACCGTGCGCCTGCCTCGATCGAGGCAGCAGGACTCTTTATGCCATAGCCTGTGCGCGGCGGGCTCTATTCCGAATTTTACCTGCAACATTAAGATTTGGTTAGGCAAACGCCACGCTTTTGCCACCAAAAGACCTTTGGCCATGCCAAAAGTTGTACTGAAGAAGCCCGGTTCCGCCGTCATGATCCGACCATCGCAAGGTTTGTCTTAGAAAGATTCGGATTTCACCATGCATGCCTCACAGACCATCAGGAACCACCACTTCCGCAATGACCGCCCGGCGCTGTTGACCTACGGCGCGGCGCGGCCGATTTCGGTCAGGAATTTCATTCTTCTTGCCCTAGCCATCGTACTCGCCGCCGGCGTGACGATGCTGGTGATTTCACAGGCCTCGGCGAGCGAGATTGCCGGCGGTTTCGTTTCCGCCGGCATGGCCGACGGCGCCATCGGCGTAGCCGCGCTGGGCTCGGTGCTGGTGAGTTCCTTCGTCGCCGGATTCCTGGTTTTGTCACGCCGCTCGCTGCGCCACGACGACGACAGCCGGTCTGGAAGCTATAGCCTCCACCGACCAGACAGGACACACTAGAGCGGACGAGGCGCGCCGCTGGGATAGATACTGAGTTCGCGTCGCTCGATGCCGATGTCGCCCAGCGCCGCCCGCCAGGCCTTCAGATGCGGCGTGGTGAAGTGGCGGTCGAGATCTTCCTGGCCGTGCCATGCTTCGAACACCCTGATGGTATCGGCATCGACCACGTCGCGGGCATAGGTATAGGCAATACAGCCCTTTTCCGCCCGGCTGGCGGCGATCATCACCAGCATGTGCGGCCTGATCGCATCGAAACTGCCGCTCGACAGTCTGAGATATCCGGCAATCACAATCACAAGACCGTCTCCCCATCAAAAGCCTGCCGTCCGAAACGGCCCCGCAGTCATCCGTCAATAGGCGCCTCGGACCAAGCGTCTTGCTGCGTCCGCCGGCAGAACATGGGCGCCATGTCGAGGGTGCCCGATTCTAGCGATAGGCCAGCGTTACCTGTTCATAGGCGCGCGTCGTACGTACCGAGCGGGAAAAATCCTGAAGATTGTATTTGGCGACGATGAGGTTGCGCAGGCGCTGCAGGCGCCGTGCCTCGGAGGGATGGTCGCTGAACATTTCGGAAATGAAAGATGCCTGGTCGGTGCCGCTGCCGCCCATCAGCGCCTTGATGGCCTTTTCGGCCTCGCGCAGGTCGTAGCCCGCCGCCACCATCAGATCGAGGCCCAGTTCGTCGGCTTCGTCTTCCTGATCGCGGGTATAGAGATTGACCGCCGCGTTGGCCGCCGCGCCGAGGCCCTCGCCGATCCACCCGACGCCCGGCGTGTCGCCGAACACGCTCTTGCTGGCCGACACCGCCTTGTCGCCTAACCGCCGCCGCTGGGCGGTCTTGATGACATGCCCGAGGACGCAATGGGCGATCTCATGCGACAGCACCATGGCCATCTGGGCTTCGTCGCCCAGCTTGGAGACGAGGCCCGTGGTGACGAAGATATATCCCCCGCCCGGCGTGAAGGCATTGGCCTCCTTGGCGTCCACGAGATACACCCGGTAGGTGAAATGTGGCCCCGAGGCCAGCGCGGCAATGCGGTTGGCCATGCCCGTCAGGTGCTGTTCGAGGGCTGGATCGCGGGCCATCGGCAGGCGCGCAAAGGCTTCCGCGGCCAGTTTGTCGCCATAGGCCTCTTGCGCCTTGACCGACAGGTCGGGGCCCTTCAGCGCGTCCCCGGCATGGGTAACGACCGAGTGCAACGCCACGACCGGCGCCGCCACTGCCCGATCGATGTGGTCACCGGCCTGGCTCAGTTCCTCCATCATGACGCTCTGGCAACCGCCGAGCGCCAAGGCGCTAGCTGCTGCGAGAAATAGTCCCATTTGCCTCAGACCGGACATGCCACGAATGCCCCACCGGCCAACCACGATTGATAAGCACCATCGAACTTAGCGTCTGACATTCTGCGCTGCAAGCTAAAGCCGGCCGGCGCCGCTGAAGCGGTGTGGAAACTCCGCGCCGCATCTCACCCGCCGATCACTGACTTCAGCGCTTCAGGATCGCCACCGTCTCCACATGCGCTGTCCACTTGAACTGGTCGACAGGTACCGTCTCGACAAGCGCAAAGCCGCCGGCGATCAGTATCGCCAGGTCGCGGGCCAGGCTGGCGGGATCGCATGAGACGGCAATCGCCACCGGCACCTTCGAGGACGCAATTTCGCGGGCCTGCGCCGCCGCCCCCTGGCGTGGCGGATCGAACACCACCGCGTCCATGCCCTTCATTTCATCGCTCCTCAGCGGGTTGCGATAAAGATCGCGGACATGGGCGCTGACCGGCTTGAGGCCGCTCGCCCGCCGCTGCGCCGCATCGAGGCTGGCCACCGCCGGACCGTCGAGATCGAAGGCGGCGATGGCCGAGCGCTGCGCCAGCCGCAGGCTGAACGGCCCGGCGCCGCAGAACAGGTCGGCCACCCGCCGGGCGCCCGCAGTCGCTGCGATCACCCTTAGTGCCAGTTGCTCCTCGCCGGCCGCGGTCGCCTGCAGGAACCCGCCCGGCGGCACCTCGACCGCCACCTCGCCAAAGCGTACCAGCGGCCGTCGTCGTACCACCACCATCTCGCCGCCGATGCTCAGCCGTGCCAGGTCATGGCGCCCGGCGACATCGGCCAGACGCTGCTCCAGCCCCTCGATCGACCGCGATATCTCACCGGCCGCCACATCGAGACCCTGCTCGGTGGCCGTCAGCATTACCCCGAGGCCGCGTTTCGGCAGCCCGGTGACGCGCCCCAGGTCGGCCGCGATGCGGGCGGCCCCGGCAAGCGCCGGCACCGTCGCCGGGCACCTGTCGATGATGACGACGTTATGGCTGCGGGCGGCCATGAAGCCGGCGCCCCTGGGCGTGACGGTCAGCTTCACCCGCCGCCGCCCGGCGCCATGCGCATCGACCAGCGCCGCCACGTCGGCTTCGATGCCGCGATGCTGCAGCGCCGTGGTCACCAGGCCGCGCTTCCAGGCCCGATAGGATCCCTCGTGCCAGTGCTGCACCGCGCAGCCGCCGCAGCGCCCGAAGTGCGGGCAGAACGGTGCGACGCGCTGCGGGCTGGGTTTGAGGATGTCGACGGCCCGGCCATGGGCGCCGTCGACTTCGGCCCTCACCTGCTCGCCCGGCAGGGCATAGGCGATATGCACCCGCCGCCCGTCGATATCGGCGGCCGTTTCCCCGTGCCGTCCCATGGCGCCGGCGCTGCAGGTGATCGTCTTCGTGCTCATCGCCGATGCATGTGCCAGATAAGGCCGATGCCGTGAAGACTTGACGACGATGCCGGAGCCCCCAAACGCCGTCTGGTGGGCGCAGCGGCGGCGTGCTATCGCCCGGCCCATGAATTATCGCCATGCCTTTCATGCCGGCAACCATGCCGACGTCGTCAAGCACGCCGTCTGCGCCCTCATCGTCAGCTATCTTGCCGTCAAGCCAAAGCCTTTCCGGGTCCTCGACCTGCACGCCGGCATCGGCGTCTACGACCTCGACGGACCAGAGGCGCAGCGCACACTGGAATGGCGCGACGGCCTCGGCCGGCTGTACCAGGTGGACGGCCGTCCAATCCCGCTGGCGCCACCCGCCGAAGCCCTGCTGGCCCCCTGGCGGGCGGCCGTCGATGCCCTCAACGCTCCCGGTACCCTCAAGCGCTATCCCGGCTCGCCCGACCTGTTCCGTCAGTTGCTGCGCCCCGATGACCGCCTCTCGGTCAACGAGCTGCACCCCCTCGACAAGGCCGTTCTCGATGACTGGCGCGGTCGCGACCGCCGCATCGTCGTTTCAGCGCTCGATGCCTCAATCGCCGCCAAGGCACAGCTTCCCCCGCCCGAGCGCCGCGGCTTCATCCTCATCGATCCGTCCTACGAGGCGGTCGATGAGGCGACCCGCGTGGTGCGCATGCTGGCCGCGGGCCACCGGCGCTTTGCAACCGGTGTCTATGCGATTTGGTATCCGGTAACCGGCGACGGGCTGGCGGATCGGCTGCGCACAGCGATCGGTGCCTTCGGCCTGCCACGCACCCTCGATGCCGGAATGGACACCATCCGGGTGCGACCCGAGGCGGGCCTGCAAGGCTCCGGGCTGATCATCGTCAATCCGCCCTTCACGCTGGCCCGCGACCTGGAAATCCTGCTGCCAGCGCTTGCCGAGCGGCTGGCGCGCGGGGCAGGCTTCGGCCACCGCCTTGCCTGGCTCACCGGCGAGGCCCGGCGCAATTCCGATTGACGAACCGGCGGCTTTCAATGGCCGCCGGCGTCGTTCATAATCCACCAGGCAACAAGAGGGGAACATCATGCCGGCAAGTGACAGCGGCGAGGCTCGCGGGACGCTCACCATGCGAGTGCCGGCTATGCCGGCCGATGCCAATGCGGCGGGCGATGTATTCGGCGGCTGGGTGATGGCGCAAATGGACCTGGCGGCCGGCATCCGGGCCTCGGAACGGGCGCGCGGCCGGGTAGTCACCGCCGCCATCAACGCCCTGTCGTTCCGCCGGCCGGTCAAGATCGGCGACGTGCTCGAGCTTTATACCAACGTCGACAAGGTCGGCCGCTCCTCTATCACCCTCCACGTCGAGGCCTGGGCGCAACGCTACATGACCCACGAGAAGGTGAAGGTGACCGATGCCTCCTTCGTCATGGTGGCGGTGGATGCTGACAGCGTCCCGCGCGCCGTGCCGGCGCAAGACTGATCCAGGCGGACTATTTCTGTATCGAGACGAGGTAATCGACCAGCCGGTCGATGCGTTCCTTCACCTCTGCCTCGGCGTCCACCTGATCCTCCTGCAACATCCCGGCGGCATTGGCTTGCAGCTTGAACCAGTAGCCCCACACCGGCATGTCGGAGGTCCCATGGGCGGGCGGCAACGCGCGTCCGTCGATGCGCTTTCTCACCGCGTCCTGAGGAAAGATCCCGCCATTGCGTCGGGCGATGGTGGTGAGGTCGGCCGGTTTCTTCACCAGTTCCGCAGCGACCGGCCCATTGCCTTCGCCCGAGCGGCCATGGCAGGGCGCGCAATAGGACAGGAAATCCAGCGCTCCCTGCTCGTACTGGTCCTCGGCGCCTTCTTCTTCGCCGGCGGCCAGCACCGGCAGCGACAACCCCGCCAGCACGACGGCGGCAACGGCACACACTCTCAATGTTCGGGGCATGGCAGCCCTCCTTTGCGGATGCAACTGGCTGTCATTATGCCCACGCGCCGGTTCGCCGCCTTGCGCCAGATCAAGCCTGCCGGCCGCGACCGCCCGGCACATCCGGGCCACGCGCTGCCGCGGCCCGAGCCTGGCGCCTGCACAGCAACTGCAACGCTACAATGAACTATTGATGACCCGTGGTGCACACCCAGCGGATCACTCGGCAGCCATAGGAAACGCTGTTGCAACTATTGAGCGCGGCGGCTTCGGCGCCCGGCCGGTTGGCGTTCCAACCCGAACCCCAGCCGCCGTCCTGGCCGACGGCAAGGGCGCCGCAGGCGTTGCGGAACCACACTGCGATCTTGCAGCCGCCGCCATATTGGGAGCACTTGTTGTAAGCACTCTGCTCGGCCGAGGCGCGCGAACCGTAGTCATATGAATAACCGTGCGACCTCGTGCGCTGGGAATAAGATATCGCACCGTAGTAGTTCCGCGCCGCGGCTTCAGCGGCGACAAGCGTAACGGCGAGCCCAGCCATCATGAGTAATACCAACGCCTTCTGCATCGTTTCACTCCTTTGCCCCTGCCGCATAGGATAAGACAGCCGCCGCCGCCTGCAAGCGAAAAATAGCAGTTCTACCGCAGGAAAGGATTGCTCTGCCGCTCGTTGCCGATGCTCGATGCGGGGCCGTGGCCGCAGATGAAGAAGAACTCATCCGGCAAGACAAGCAGCTTCGTCCTGATGGACCGGATGAGGTCCTCGTGGTTGCCGCGCGGGAAATCGGTGCGCCCCACCGAGCCTTGGAACAGCACATCGCCGAAGATGCCAAAGCCGATGTCGCGATTGATGAACACCACATGGCCCGGCGTGTGCCCCGGGCAGTGCAGCACCTCGAACGCGACCTCGCCCACCTCGACTGTGTCGCCTTCCTCGAGCCACCGGTCGGGCTCGACCGCCCTGACCCCCGCCAATCCATACTGGGCGCCCTGCTCGGGCAACCCCTTCAACAGCCAGTCATCGTCGCGGTGCGGGCCGATGATCGGCACGCCAAGGTCCTCGGCCAGTTCGGCGGCGCCGCCGGCATGGTCGATATGGCCATGGGTCAGGAGGATCTTGTCGATCCTCGCGCCGGTCTGCTCGATGGCCTGGCGGATCACCGCGACATCGCCGCCCGGATCGACCACTGCGCCGGCCATGCTGGCGGTGCACCACACCACCGCGCAGTTCTGCTGGAACGGCGTCACCGGCACGATGGCGGCGCGCAAGGGGAGGTTTTGTTCCTCGCTCATTGCGCCTCGCGGCCGCCGCGGAACGCTGTCCTGTAATTGACCTTTACGGCCACCCTTGTCAGTGCCGCCTGATGGCTGAACTTGCTGGCGGCGATGATCAGCGGCTGCCTCTTCAGTTCAACCTGCTGCTCGGCGTCCCAGGCATCGTGCAACGTCTCGCAACGCGCCCATTCCTGCTTGAAGATATTTTCGACCGCCGCATCGAGCCGGCTGCAATCGCTCACCCTCAGTTTCAGCGCCCGCGCCTCTCCGCGCGCCAGGCAACCGAGCCAGATGGCCCGGTGGCGGTCCTCGTGACGGCGCACGAAGGCTGCAAAGCGCCGCCATCTGGCAGCCGTGGCGGGCGACAAATGCACCCCCGGCGCCAGCTTAGGCAATGTCATGACAAAGCTGGCATTGACGCGAAAATGCTCCAGGCGGCAGGATTTGCCGCCCACCAGCCGGCCATCGAACTTGGGATCGGCGCTGAGCGTCGCATAGGCCTTGGCGCCGCGATGCATCGGGCCGAAACGCTCCATTTGCTGATCGAGGCTGCGGTCGTCGGGTCCGGTGATGGTGTAGTACTTGATGTGCAGCGTGCTGTGCGGCCGCGCCACGGCCCCATCGCCGCTCGCCAATGCCATGGAAAGGCCCACCGCGGTTGCAAGCGCGATCCACTTGAAGCGGCGGATGTGGCGGCCGAAATGGGCATCTGACATGGTGCCTGAAGGCTCCGTTGGGGTGACGCGAATGTTCACACTATCGGCGCTTCAAGCTGAATTCAACCGCCGATCCCGGCCATAATGCCCCTTGCCCGAAACACCCGCCTGCCCATAATATCGCGACAATGCCGGGCATGTCCGGCATTCACGGTCAAGGGTATTCGGACCGGTTAGACTGCTTGATCTTGGCTTTCCCTGCCTCAGGCGTAGCTTTCCGTCATTCCGATTTATCTTGCCGAGTAAATTGCGTGACGAACGGATAGGGACCAGGAGCTAGTCTTGCCATGCGCCAGAAAGGCACTGTCAAGTTCTTCAACGCCGCCAAGGGTTATGGCTTCATCACCCCCGAGGACGGCAGCAAGGACGTCTTTGTGCATGTCACCGCCGTCCAGCGGGCCGGCATCCCCGAACTCGTCGAGGGCACCACGTTGACCTTCGAGGTGCAGCCCGACAAGCGCGGCCGCGGACCCCAGGCGGTGGAACTGCAACTCGACTGAGCGCTCGCTCCGCGCCGGATCGAGGGCCAGCGGCGCTTGGCCGCCGGGGTTTGGTCTTGTGCGTGTGGCAACACCGGCAATAGTGCGCTAGATTGTTATCGATCATGACGAAACGTGCTTCCTGCTATGGCCTGATCACTGCCCTGCTGATGGGCGGTGTGCTCGTCGGCCCTGCCGCCGCCGGTCCCAACTGCAAGTGCCGCTACTTTGGCGCCCACTACGAGCTGGGCACGGTGATGTGCGTCATGGGCAAGCTGTCGCAGTGCGTGATGAACCTCAACAACACCTCCTGGAAGCCCATTGCCAAGGGTTGCCCGGAGGCGAGCCTGCCGCGTTCCGACAAGCCCGCCTGGTGCCGTGTCGCGGCCCTGCAGAGCCCTGCCGCCGCGGCGCAATAGGCACCTCACGCCCATGAAGCATGTCGCGTTGCTGTTCGCCCTGGCGTTCATCTGGCTGGCGCCCACGGCGACGCGGGCCGCCACCGCCGGCGATTTCGATTATTACGTGCTGTCGCTGTCGTGGTCGCCCACCTGGTGCGCCACCCCGGCTGGTCGCGGCGACAACCGGCAATGCGGCCCCGGCCGGCATTACGCCTTCGTGGTGCACGGCCTGTGGCCGCAATACGACCACGGCTGGCCGCAATATTGCGATACCGCCCGGCACTGGGTGCCGCAAAGCCTGATCGCCGCCAATCTCGACATCATGCCGTCCAAGCAACTCATCATCCACGAATGGCGCAAGCACGGCGCCTGTGCCGGCCTTGGCCAGGCGGCCTATTTCGCCACCCTGCGGCGCTTCTACCAGGCCGTGCACATTCCCGCCCGCTACCTCTTGCCCACCGCTCCCGTCAGCGTCACGCCGGCCGGGCTGGTGAGCGATTTCATCAAGACCAATCCCGGCCTCGATCCTTCCATGCTGTCGCTGGACTGCGGCAATGCCCGCGACCGGGCGCGCCTCAGCGAGCTGCGGGTGTGCTTTTCAAGGGACGGCCAGTTTCGCCAATGCGGCCGCAATGAGCATCTCTCCTGCAAGGCAGGCATTCTCATCCTCCCGCCGGTGAGGTAGAAGCAGCAATGCCCAAGCGTGCCCTCGTCTTCAAGCACATGGATGACGACCATCCCAACCTGTTCGGCGACCTGCTCGCCGCCGACGGGCTGGCCATCGACATGGTGGCGGTGCATCGCGGCGAAGCCCCGCCGGCGCTCCAGCCTTACGACCTGATGCTGGTGCTGGGTGCCCCCCAGCAGGTCTGGGAGGAAGCCGAAAATCCCTGGCTGGTGGCTGAAAAGCAGGCGATCCGCGAATGGGTGTCAGAGCGCGCCAGGCCCTATATCGGCATCTGCTTCGGCCATCAATTGCTCGCCGACGCGCTGGGCGGCAAGGTCGAGATGGCCAAGCAAAGCGAAGTCGGCCTGAAGTCGGTGAGCCTTACCGAAGAAGCCGCCGGCCATCCCTTCTTCTCCCGCCTTGCCCCTCAGCACAACGTGATGCAATGGCACCATGCCGAAGTGACCGCCCTGCCCCCCGGCGCGGTGCCGCTGGCCACCTCGCCCCTCATCCGCCACCAGGCCTTTGCCATCGATTCCCACGCCCTCGGCGTGCAGTTCCACTTCGAGTGGACGCTTCAATGGATCCGCCAATGGACGCGCCAGCCCGAGTGGATCGAGCCGCTTGAGAAGGAACTGGGAAGGGGCGCCCATCTGCGCCTGCTGGCCGATGCCGAACCCCACATGCCCGCCTACAACCGCCTCACCGAAACCATCTACGGCAACTTCAAGCAGGGTGCCGGGTTGAAGGTCTGAATGACACCTCTCCTCCGCATCCTCGTCGATGCCGATGCCTGCCCGGTGAAGGAGGAAGTCTACAAGGTCGCCTTTCGCCTCAAGGTGCCGGTCCAGGTCGTCGCCAACAGTTTCTTGCGCATTCCCGAAAGCCCGCTCATCGAACGGGTGGTGGTGAGCGATGGCTTCGATGCTGCCGATGATTATATCGCCGGCCTTGCCGATGCCCAGGCCGTGGTGGTGACGGCCGACATCCTCTTGGCCGACCGCTGCCTCAAGGCCGGCGCCACGGTCATTTCGCCCACCGGCAAGCCCTTTACCGACAACTCCATCGGCACCGCCATCGCCACCCGCGCCATCATGGCCGACCTGCGTGCCGGCGCCGGCATCGTCGGCGGCGGTGCGGCGCCGTTCAGCCGCGCCGACCGCTCGCGTTTTCTTTCCGCCCTGGATGCCGCACTGGTGCGCCTGGCGCGCACCCTCAAAGGGGCCTGAACCGCCATGGGCTCAATCCCGTCGCGCCATGACGCCATTGTCCTCGGGGCCGGCGGGGCGGGGCTGATGTGCGCCGCCGTCGCCGCCGGGCGCGGCCTCAACGTCCTGGTCATCGACCATGCCGATGAAGCGGGCAAGAAGATCCTCATCTCCGGCGGCGGGCGTTGCAACTTCACCAACCGTTTAACGCCGCCCCAGTGCTATCTCTCCGCCAATCCGCATTTCGCCACCTCGGCGCTGGCGCGCTATACCCCCGATGATTTCATCGCCCTCATCGAACGCCACCGCATCGCCTGGCACGAAAAGACCCTCGGGCAACTGTTCTGCGACGGCTCCGCCCGCCAGGTGGTTGCAATGCTGCTGGCAGAATGCGCATCGGGCGGGGCGGAAATCGCCTTGTCGAGCCCCATCACCGACCTCGCCCACGCCGACGGGCAGTTCCGCGTCACCTGTGGGCAACGCATCGCCAGCGCATCGGCCCTTGTCATCGCCACCGGCGGCCTTTCCATCCCCAAGCTCGGCGCCAGCGGCTTTGCCTATGACATCGCCCGCCGCTTCGGCCTCAAGGTGGTGGAGCCGCGCCCCGCCCTGGTGCCGCTCACCCTGGGGCCGGACGAAGCCTTGTTCCGCTCGCTGTCGGGCGTTGCCGCCGACGTGATCGCCAGTTGCGGCAAGGCGCGGTTCCGCGAGGCGGCGCTGTTCACCCACAAGGGCCTTTCCGGCCCCGCCATCCTGCAGGTCTCCAGCTACTGGCGGCGCGGCGAGGAAATTTCCATCGACTTCTTCCCCCACCGCCAGCCCGGCTGGCTCGTTGCCGCCAAGCGCGCCCGCCCACGCTCCACGGTGCGCAACAGCCTTGCCGAAACCCTCGCCGCCCGCCTCGCCGAAGCCGTGGCCGAACGCCTTGGCCTCGCCGGCGAACTTGCCAACCTCTCCGACCGTGCCCTTGAAGGCGCCGAAGCCCGGCTCTGCCGTTGGCGCTTCAATCCCTCAGGCTCGGAAGGTTTTGCCAAGGCCGAGGTCACCGCCGGCGGCATCGCCACGGACGGCCTGTCGTCCAAGACCATGCAGGCCAAAAAGGTGCCTGGCCTCTACGCCGTCGGCGAGGCGGTCGATGTCACCGGCTGGCTCGGCGGCTACAATTTCCAGTGGGCCTGGTCCAGCGCCTGGGCCGCCGGTCAGGCGTTGTGAGGACGCCCTAGACCTTCAGCACCAGCTTGCCGCGATTGCCCGAGGTGTAGAGCAGGTTGAGCACGTCCGGGTAGGCATCGATGCCGCCCTCGCGCACGTCGGTGACGAAGTTGAGCTTGCCCTCCTTCAACCAGCCGGACAGGGCTGCGATCGCCTCGCTATAGCGCTTGGTGAAATCAAAGATGATGAACCCCTGCATCCGCAAGCGCATGGTGAGCACGCAGCGGATGTTCTTCGGCCCCGGTGGCAGTTCGAGGGCGTTGTAGGAGGAAATAAGCCCACACACCGCGATGCGGCCGAACGGGTTCATCTGGGTGAGGACGGTGTCGAAGATTTCGCCGCCAACGTTCTCGAAATCGACATCGATGCCGTTGGGACAAGCGGCCTTGAGTTGCCCCGCCAGATCGCCCGCCTTGTAGTCGACGGCGGCATCGAAGCCGAAATCATCGATCAGCATGCGGCATTTCTCCTTGCCGCCGGCAATGCCCACCGCCCGGCAGCCCTTGAGCTTCGCCAGTTGCCCCACCACCTGCCCGACGGCGCCGCTGGCGGCGGAGACCACCACCGTCTCGCCGGCTTGCGCCTTCGCCACTTCGTAAAGCCCGAAATAGGCGGTGAGCCCCGGCATCCCGAGGCCGGCCAGCCAGGTCGGCAGGGGTGCAAGTCCTTCATCGACCCGGCTCACCCCCTTGCCGTCGGAGATGGCGTACTGCTGCACCCCGAAGCGCCCGGAGACCGCGTCGCCTTCCTTGAATTGGGGGTTGCGCGAGGCCTCCACATGGCCGACGGCGAACGCCCGCATGACATCGCCCAGCTTTACCGGCTCCACGTAGGAGCGCGCATCGTTCATCCAGCCACGCATCGCCGGATCGAGCGAGATATGGGAGATCTTCACCCGGAACTCGCCTTCGCCCGGCTCCGGCAATGGTTCGTCGCGAATGTCGAAGATATCGCGCTTGACCATGCCTTGCGGCCGCTTGATCAGCCGTGCCACCCGGTTCGTTGTCATTTATTGTCTTCTCCTCAGTTTCGCGTGTTGCACCGCTGGTTCGCCGCGCCCGCCGAACAGCACCTGGATGACGATGGCGCCCATGATGACCGCACCGCCGATGAGCGTACCGATCTGCGGCACCTCGCCGACCGCCAGAAATACCCATAAAGGTGCCAGCGTCGGCTCCATCAGCGCCAGAAGCGCCAGTTCCGCCGCCGGTACGACGCGCGAACCGCGCGTGAACAAGATCATGCCCAGCGAAAGCTGCACCGCGCCCATGAATATGATGACGGCGAGATTCTGCCAGCCGACTGCCAGCGAATCCAGCCCGTGGGTGCTACGCAGCGGAATGGGCAGCAACATCACCAGCCCTGAGAAGATGATCAGGTAGACCGCATTCCAGATCACCGCCACGGTCATGTCGGTCCGCTGGCCCCAGCGCAGCAGCACGCTGTAGCAGGAAAAGCAGAAGGCCGAATACAGCGCCAGGATGATGCCCACCGCCTCGCCGGGTCTCAGTTCCCCACCAACCATCACGAACAGGCCGGCGGCGGCAATCACCATGGTGCCCCAGGTGATGCGGCTGAGGCGTTCGCGCAACAGCCACCATCCCAGCATGGCCGAGCAGAATGGTGCGATGCCGACCATGAAGATCGCCTGCGCCACGGTGGTATAGAAGATCGCCACCACGAAGGTGAGACCGGCCGTGCCGACGGCGATGCCGGCCACCACGGCATTGATGCCGGCCTCGCGAACCGTCCGCCACAAGGCGCCGCGGTTGTTCAGCCAGACCCAGGCGCCCATGACGATGAGCACGGTGATCGAGCGGTAGAAGATGATCTGCCAGGCATCGATGTCGTGGGTGATGCGGATCAAGAGCCCGCCCAGACTCCAGCACACCGGCCCGGCCAGCGCGAACGCGACACCCGCCGCCCGGCTCGGCCCGGCGCGCCGGCGGGCCGCCAGCGGGGCTGGCTCGATGCCGATCTCGCCAGCATACTTCAATGGCTTAGCGTCCGCATGCGCACCGCCGACCCGACAACGAACAGCCCCAGCACCGCCGCCAGCGACAACGGCAGCCCCTGCGGGCCGAACCACGTCATCATGGTGCCGCCGAGAACCGCGCCGATGAGCGCCCCCGAGCCCCACATGGTGGCGAAGGCGGCTGAGCCCTGCACCAGTTCATGGCCGGAAAACCGTTCGCCCAGCGATGACAGCGCCACCGTGTAGATGCCGTAGCCGGTGGCGCCGGTAACGAACAGCACCGGCCACATGAACAACGAGCCCATGGCCCCCGGCAGCAACACCAGCAACAGCGCCGTCACCAGCGCCAGGCCGGCCATCACCTTGCGGCTGTCGAAGCGGTCGGCCAGCCACCCGATGGGAAGCTGCAGCACGATATTGCCCATGATCAGCACCGACAAGGAGTAGGCCGCCGTCGTGACATCGAGACCGAGGCGCACCCCGTAGACGGGCAAGAGGCTCAAGGTGGCGGCGTCGAAGATGGCGAACAATCCGACAGCGGCCAGCAGCATCGGCGCCTTGCGGGCAAAGCTGAGGACCGACGAGGCGGCACCGGGCGCCGATTCCGGGTTGGGCGGCTCGCGCACCATGGCCATCGGGATGACCGCCGCCACCAGCACCAACATGCCGATGATGAACGGCAGCCAGCCGTCAATGCCGATGAAGCCGATGATCAGTGGCCCGGCGCCGAAGGAGGCCGACAACGCCGATGCATAGATGGCGACCACCCGGCCACGGCTGCCGTCGTCGGCGAATTTCACCACCCACGCCTCGCTCAGGACAAACAGGGTGGAGACCGTTATGCCTTGCGCAAAGCGCAGCACGAACCACGCTTCGATGCCCGGCAGAAGCTTGTAGCCCAGGACGATGATGGCGGTGGCGAGGGCGGCGCTGATGGTCACCGCGCGAGCGCCGAAACGCCGCGCTGCCAGCGGGATGAATCCTGAAAATACCAGGATTCCGAGCGGCGACATGGCCGCGTTGAGACCGATCAGTGTGTCGCCGTGACCCTGGCGTTCGAGCAGCAGCGACAGCAGCGGAAACATCAGGCCCATGGCGAAGCCGAAGACCACGATGGCCGCGCACGCCGCCACCAGGTTGCGTTGCCTTGTGCCCTTTGTCAGAACCACCGCTTCGGTCATGGCCGCTTGTGGACCGGGCCTGATTATTCGTCAATGTGCGTATTGCATGTCAGCTATGCACGCCGCCGCACCAGCTTTCCGCCGCTCGCCGCAAGCCCTGCGACCAGCAGCCCGTAGCACGCCGCCAGGAACCAGGCGATGCCGTCCGGGCCGACGCTGACCAGCGCCTGGCCGGCGATCGGCGGCCCGACGATGCCGCCAACGCCCCACATGACGCCGAAGGCGGCCGATCCGGCCATCAAAGGAGCGCCGCGGAATTCATCGCCCAGCGTCACCAGCGCCACGGTGTAGATGGCATAGGCCGATGAGCCCAAGAGCAGCGCCACCGGCCAGACGGCCCAGCCCTTCACCGCCAGCGGCAGGCTGAGCGCCAGCCCCACGGTCATCGCCGCCGCTACCCACATCACCCCGCTGCGCGACCACTTGTCGGCCAGCCACCCCACCGGATACTGCAGCACCGCGTTGCCGGCGACCGCCAGGCCCAAGAGCCAGGTTGCGTCATGCAGGCTGAGACCGCTCCTGAGACCGAAGATCGGAAAGAACGCCAGCATCACCGCGTCGAACAGGGTGAGGGTGCCGACCGCGAACAACAACAGCGGCGCACGCGCCACGAAGCCGAAGAAGCCGCCGCCTTCCCCGGTATCGGCGAATTCGTCATCGTCGAGCCGCATGAAGAACAGCGGCACCGTGCTCACCGCCACCATGGCGATGGCGATGATGAACGGCAGCGGCCCTTCGATGCCGGTGAAGGGAATGATGAACGGGCCGATGGAAAAGCCCAGCGACAGCACACTGGCGTAGATGGCAGTAACACGCCCGCGCGAAGCATCTTCGGCGAAATGCATGATCCAGGCTTCGCTCAGGCTGTACAGCATGCCGCCCGCCACGCCGAGCACGAAGCGCATGGCAAACCACACCGCCAGGTCATCACTGAGAGGAAAGCTGGCCAGCGAGGCCATCACCAGCAACATCGCCGCCAGCGCCACCCGCTTGCCGCCGAAACGCGCCGTCAGGTGCGGGATGAAGGGACCGGTCAGGATGATGCCGAGCGGCGACATGGCGGCGTTGAGGCCGATGATGCGCGGGCTGACACCGCGCGCCTCGAGGATCAGCGACAGCAGCGGAAAGGTCAGTCCGATGGCGATGTCGATGGCAACGACGGTGACCATGGCGGCCACCAGGCTCGCTTGGCGCGGACTCAACCTCACGGCCATTTGACGGCCGGCGGCATGGACGACAGGATCGATTCCACATTGCCGCCGGTCTTCAGCCCGAACAGCGTGCCGCGGTCATAGAGGAGGTTGAACTCGACATAGCGCCCGCGTCGGATGAGCTGTTCCTCGCGGTCGGCCTCGGTCCAGCCTTTGCGCATGTTGCGTTCGACCAGCCGCGGATAGATATCGGCAAAGGCCCGGCCCACATCGCGGACAAAGGAAAAGTCCCCCACCCAGTCGCCTGAGTCGAGATAATCGAAGAAGATGCCGCCGACGCCGCGCGGCTCGGCCCGGTGGGCCAGGTAGAAATACTCGTCGCACCAGGCCTTGTAGCGCTGATAGTCGGCTGAGGAGTGGCCCGCGCAGGCCGCCTCGAAGGCGCGATGGAAATCGACCGTATCTGGATCCTGCTGGTTGCGCCGCCGCTCGAGCACCGGGGTCAGGTCGCCACCGCCGCCGAACCACGCCTTGGAGGTCACCACGAAGCGGGTGTTCATGTGGGCGCATGGCACGTTGGGGTTCCACGGATGGGCGATCAGCGAGACGCCGGAGGCCCAGAAGCTCGGGTTTTCCTCGGCGCCGGGGATCTGCTTGCGGAATTCCGGTGAGAACTCGCCGAAGACGGTGGAGCAGTGCACCCCCACCTTCTCGAACACCCGTCCGCCCATCATCGCCATGACGCCGCCGCCGCCGTCATTGCCGTTGGCATCTTTGCGGCTCCACGGCTTGCGGTAGAAGCGCCCCGCCGCCTCGGCCGCCATGGGCGTTGCATCGAGCGCATCTTCCAGCGCTTCGAAGCGGGCGCAGATATCGTCGCGCAGGGCCTCGAACCAGGCTTGCGCCTCACCCCTTTGCGGCGCCAGCCGGGCGTGGATGTCGTCGTCGGCTTGCATGGGTTTTCTCTAGACCGCCCGGGCGATGGCGTCGAGGCCGGCAATCGTCAGATGATCGAGCCGATCATCCGCCGGCAGCGGCTGCGACGACAGCTTGGCGATCACCACTCCGGTTTCGGGATCGATCCAGATCCACTGGCCGTGGATGCCGATGGCCGCAAGGCTCTCATGATCGTTGCCCACCCAATACCACTTGGAGCGGTAGCGCCCTTGCGGGAACATCGTGGCCATCTCGCCCTTCAGCCACGCCGCGCGGTCACCGCCGGTCCACAAATCCTTGATCCAGTCGGCCGGGCACACCTGCCGCCCGTCGAGCTTGCCGTGGCCCAGTACCAGTTCGCCGACGCGGGCGAGATCAGTGAGGCTGACGCATATGCCGCCCGCCGCCCGTGCCCCGCCGAGGCTGTCGAGGGTCACACAGGCCTCGTGGCGCGCGCCCATGGGGGTCCACACCAGATCGCCGACGAGATCGGCATAGCGCCTACCCGACGCCCGCTCCAGCAGCCAGCCGAGCAGATCGGAGTTGGGCGAGACGTAATGGAAGGCCTCGCCATGCGGGCGCGGGCCTTTCTTCAGGCTCAGCAGGAAGCCGCGCAGGTCGCCCGGCTTCATGGCCTCGCCCGGCGCCGGCAGGTTCCACATCATCGCCTCGCGATAACGCGCGAACACACTGTGCGGATCGAGATAGTCCTCCTCGAAATCGACCGACACCGTCATGTCGAGCACCTGGCGGATGCTGGCATCGCCATAGGCCGAGCCCGCCGCCTCCGGGATGAGGTCTGTCACCATCCCATCCGGGTCCAGCAGCCCCTCGCCTGCCAGGATGCCGGCCACGATGGCAGTGATCGACTTGGAGATCGAAAACACGATATGCGGCCGCCCCGCATCGAGGTCGCCGGGGTAGAACTCGCTCAAGAGCTTGCCATCCTTGATGACCGCCAGCCCGTCGGTAAAGGTCTCGGCCATCCAGGCATCGAAACCAATGCTGTCGCCTTCCGCATGGGGGATCGAAAGGCCGCTCAGGTCGCGACCCTCGCACGCCCGCGCCGCGCCGCCTGCTGCGCCGATGGCCGCCGTCGGGATCAGTTCGCGCACCCGCGAAAAGGCCCAGCGGTTGAA
>CAZMSA010000015.1:0-32380 GCA_964568825.1 uncultured Rhizobiaceae bacterium
CGCTGATTTGTGAATCCCATCACGAATCGGAAAACGCCGAACCCGCTCTAGCGGCAATGCCGAATCCGCCAGCGGGGCAGCGCTCGGCGTATTTGATCTTGCAGCAAATATGAACCGCAGATGAACGGCCCTATAAGGCTTCGTTCAGTTTCGCGGCACCATAATTCGCGACATCGCAGGGAACTGGTGCTGACAGGCTCTCCTGCCGGGTGGGACGAGCCAGTTCGCCAAGAGCGAAGTCAATCCGTTTGGAGCACATCATGATGTTACGCAAATTCGTCTATGGCGGCGTGGCCGCCGCCATCATTGCTGTTGCCGGTGTCGGCGCGACCAGCCAACCGGCCGAGGCGGGGGTTCACGTCAGTATCGGCTTGCCAGGGTTCTTCGGCTATTGGGGTCCGGCCTATTATCCCGGCTATTATACGCCATATCCGGCCTATCCCGCCTACTACGGCGGTTACTATGGAGCACCGGTATATTACTATAACCGGGGCTACAGAAATTATTATTACGACAGGCGTCACGACAGAGACCATTATCGCGACGGCAAATACCACAAAAAATATTACAAGTAACGCAGCATTCCCGCTTGGCACCGGGAACGGGTGACTATGGCGGGTTGCGACCCTGGCCTTTACTGCCGCGCGCGGTCCTCGGAAATCGGGGGCCGCAGCACCAGCACCATGGTGGCGTGGGCATCGCCGGCGCCGGTATTGGTGAGGCGATGAGCAAGGTCGCCGCGATACCGCAGGGATTCACCTGAACGGACGGTGCGCGTCTCATCGCCCACCATGACCTCGATTTCACCGGAGAGTACGTAGAGGTGCTCGATGGTGGCGGGCTGGTGCGGTTCGGATTCAAGCACCCCACCGGGACGGGCGTGAAAATCGTACCATTGGATGACCTCCACCAGGTTGAGCGGGCCGGCGATCGCCAGCCGGCACAGTCCGTCCTGACTCTCCAGTTTGGGGATGCCCGAGCGCGGCTGGAACTCGATGATATTGGGCGTAGCATCGGGCCGCAGCACTTCGTCGATCGTGGTATCGAGCGCCCGCGACAGGCGGATCACCGTGGAGATGGTCGGGTTGGTCTCGTTGCGCTCGATCTGCGAGATGATCGACTTGGCAACGCCTGAATGCTCCGACAGTTCGCCCAGCGACATGTTATAGGCCTTGCGCAGGCGCTGGATGGTCTTGCCGAGCGTGGCGGAGCCTTCGCTTTCAGCCCCCTGCCCGCTTTTGCGGCTCCGGCGGGTTGCCATGGGGGATCGATCCTTCCTGTTAATTATCGGAAAACAAGAGGGAAAGCGCCAGACAGCGCCCTCCCCGACTTGCCACCTTCACTAAAGACGGCAAGATGGCGTAAAATCAAGCCCAATACGCCAATGCCTCGCCCTGACCCAAGCAGGCGGCGGCGAAAATGCTCCTGTCCTTGCGGCTATGTGTGACCTATAAACACTGCCAACGGTTCCATCCGTCCATCCATCCAGCTTCAACGAAGAGGTATCATCCAATGTCCCTGCAACTCGGCGATGTCGCCCCCGATTTCACCGCGGAGACCACCGAAGGCACTATCCATTTCCATGACTGGCTCGGCGATAGCTGGTGTGTGTTCTTCTCGCACCCCAAGGACTTTACGCCGGTATGCACCACCGAGCTCGGCTACATGGCCGGCCTGATGCCGGAATTCGCCAAGCGCAACTGCAAGATCATCGGCCTCAGCGTCGATTCGGTCGATGACCACAAGCGCTGGAAAAAGGACATCGAGGAAACCCAGGGCCACGCCGTCAACTACCCGATGATCGGCGATGACGACATGAAGGTGGCCAAACTCTACGGCATGATCCATCCCAATGCCACCGGCGGCGCCAAGGGTCGCACCGCCGCCGACAACGCGACGGTGCGCAATGTCTACGTCATCGGCCCCGACAAGAAGATCAAGATGATGATCACCTACCCGATGAGCACCGGGCGCAATTTCGATGAGATTCTGCGGGTGATTGACAGCCTGCAGCTGACCGCCCAGCACCAGGTGGCAACCCCGGTCAACTGGAAGCAGGGCGAGGACGTGATCATCGTACCGTCGGTCTCAGACGACGACGCCAAGAAGAAATACCCCAAGGGCTGGAAGTCACCGCGTCCCTATCTGCGCCTGGTGTCACAGCAAGACGCCACCAAGTAGGCGGCCGCCAGCGCCTTGCGATACCAACAACAGCCGGCATGCCCTGAAGCGTGCCGGTTTTCGATCTGTTCCAGGAGCCATATCCCTCATGCAATACCTTCACACCATGGTGCGCGTATCCGATGTCGAAAAGTCCCTCGACTTCTACTGCAACAAGCTCGGCCTCAAGGAAGTGCGGCGCAACGACTACCCGCAGGGCCGCTTCACGCTGATCTTCCTGGAGGCCGCGGAAACGCCCGGCGCCCAGATTGAACTCACCCACAACTGGGATCCCGAAGACTACGACGAAGGCCGCAATTTTGGCCATCTGGCGTTTGCCGTCAATGATATCTACGCCACCTGCCAGAAACTCATGGACGCAGGGGTCACCATCAACCGCCCGCCGCGCGACGGTCAAATGGCATTCGTGCGTTCACCCGACAACATTTCCATCGAGTTGCTGCAAAAGGGCGATGCCAAGCCGCCCATGGAGCCGTGGTCCTCGATGCCCAACACCGGCCACTGGTAGGCTCACGCCGCGGCGGTCAGGCCGGAAAGTCGATTTCGCCGCGCGCCCGCAGTTCCTGCGGCAACAGGGCATGATAGATGGTGGTGTGGGTGGGCGTTGCGATACCGGCCTCGGCCCCCAGCCGCACCACCGCGCCGGTCCAGTAATCGAGTTCGCTCGGCTTGCCGTCGGCGATATCGCGATGCAGCGACGTGGTGCTGCCCGGCGCCATCGTATCGATGAGTTTCAGCGTATCGGCGACTGCTGTTGTCGCCAGCGCCACGTGGTGCGCCCGCCCCACGGCGGCAGTTTCGGCGATGCAGGCTTCCAGCAAACCTCGCGTCTGAGGCAGCGAGCGCAAGATGCCGATGGGTGCGCGGGCCACCGCCCCGATGCCGCAGGCCGTAACGGACAGGAACTTTTCCCACAAGGCTCTGTGGACGTCGCCGGGGACCTGAACCTTCACGCCGACATCCTCAAAGGCCTGTCGCAAGGCGTTTATGCGCGCGCTCTTGCGATTGTCCAGTTCCCCGAAGCGGATGATATTGATGCCGCCTATGCTCTTTATGCGGCCCGGCGCGGCAACCCAACTGAAGGTCACGCACAGGCCCGCCAGCACACGCTCCGCACCCAACACTTCGGCAAGCTCGCCCACCGCCTCGACGCCATTTTGTAGCGGGACGACGAAAGCCTCCTCGCCGAGCATCGGCTTGATGGCCCGGGCCGCGTCCTTGACCTGCCAGGCCTTGACGCCGAGGATCACCACATCGGCGTCCTTCACTTCGGCTGGATTGTCGGTGGCAAGGCCCGGCCGGGCGATCAATTCGCCTTCGGGCGTATCAAGGACGAGGCCGTGCTCGCGAATGGCCTTCAGGTGAGCGCCGCGGGCGATGAAGGTGACGTCGTGGCCGCCAAGCGCCAGTCTGGCGCCAAAATAGCCGCCGGCACCGCCGGTTCCGTAAATGACAATGCGCATGGGATCTCCGAACGAAGGCAGCGATCTGGTCGATGGCTTTTTATAGCATCGACCAGCCGCCAGCAGTACGTCGGATGCAATCGGGAAATACGACCGTCGAGACAGGTGCTCAGCGGCGCAGTTTGCGCTCGGCCTCGCTTTCGGCGACGGTCAAGAGACCCAGTTCGACCTGAAGCTCCATGGTCGGCGACCATGCCGGTGCCTGGCGGACTGCATCGTCGTGGGCGGGAGCGAGAAATTCGGCTTCGTGCATGTCAAACTCGATCATGGCAACCTCCTATGCAGGCGAAAGGTCCAGTCGACCAACTTGAACGCCATCATAGCAGACGGAATTGAACCGGTTCTTAACGCTTCATTCATTTCGCATTCATGGTAACTGCAGCGGCGACGCCCCTCGCCGTTGTGCAACTCCCGCTCAGCGGCCCTTTACCTCAATTTAACGCCAAGCAAGAAAAGTGGGCCTCACCTTCTCAAAAATACCGCCGGAGAAAGAGCCTGCAGATGAAGGGTTTATTCGCCAGACTGCCCGCCTTATTGTTGACTTCGTCGATACTATCCGTAGCCATATTCTATGGCATGTTCGCGCAGACCTACGACATGTTTCCAAGGCCGCAATTGGATGCCGTCGCACTGTCGCTGTATGCGGTATTCGGCGAACGCCAAGACCTTTTCTTCCCGGCGCCCGTACCGGGAAAATCATCCACGAGGACTATCTATCCGGACAAGCTCAATCCCGGACTGGTTTTCGTCCAGGGCGTCAATGCCGAGAAGCAAATTTTTGCCCGCGTCATGGATCGGGATGGCAATACCGTTCACGAATGGCTGACTGACTGGTTCAAGATCTGGGGCAGCAGTGGTGACTTTCCGGATGATGTGCGCCCGAGACAGGAGCCCGGCACGATTCTGATGGGGGCCCAAATCCTGCCCTCGGGCGATCTCGTCGCCAACTTCCACAGACTCAGCACCTTCCGCATGGATCCATGTGGCCATGTGGTCTGGAAGCTCCAGAATTACGCTCACCATTCACTTGAACTGACCGGGGACGGCGCGATGTGGGTGGGGGCTCAGCGGGGCCATAAACACGGTACGCGTTATCCGAACTACGCGCCCAACAGTCAATTCGAGACACTTCAGAAGATCTCGCTGGATGGGACCATTCTTCGGAACATCGATGTTCTCGACGTACTGCACAGCAATGGGCTCGACGGTCTGATGTATCTCTCCACGATCTCTGATCGGTATACCTCGGTCTCCGGCGACACCATGCATTTGAATGACGTGGAGCCATTCCCTTCCGATTGGCACTCAAAAGTGTTCTCGCCGGGCGATATCATGTTCTCGGTGCGCAATATCAACTCGATCTTCGTGATCGATCCGCAAACCCTGAAGATCAAGTTTCGTACAACGGGCAAATTCTTGCGGCAGCACGATCCCGATTTCATACCGGGGGACAAAATCACAGTTTTCGACAACCACAACCTGACGCCTGCGCTGTCCGGCAAGAAGGCGGCGAGCAGGATTGTGGAAATCGATGCACGTACCGGCGCCTCGCGCGTCGTCGTCGATGGCGCTGGCCCGACACACTTCTTCTCCCAACGTGCCAGTTCACACGAGCGCCTGCCCAACGGCAACATTCTAGTCCAGTCCGAAAGCGGCGGTCGGGTGATGGAGTTCCTTCCCGACGGGCGGCTGGCCTGGAGTTGGAACAACCGCATCTCGCCAACGGAGAACGCCATCGTGACCGGTGCGCAGATTCTGCCAACCTGGATGGACAGAGCATTTTTTAAGACTCTTGAGGCATCCTGCCGATGACCGTGCACAAAGACTGGGGGTTCGACTCATGAGACATATAGCTGCTGCGGCAGTGCTGATGCTGGCTCTGACCTCGCCAGCTTACGCATATATAGGCCCCGGTGCCGGAATCGGCGCGATCGGAACCGTGGTGGCGTTCTTCGTTGCCGTGTTCCTCCTGGCCGCCGGATTTGTCTGGTATCCAGTCAAGCGCCTGATGCGCCGCACAGACGGCCGGAGTTCCGACCGCAAGGACAGCTAGTCAATGGTCAGCCTCATGGTTGCAAGTGTCGCAGCCATCGCTTTTGCGGCTGCGTTCGTCTTCCTGGGAATCGTCCCCGCCACATTTTCCATCGTCGAGCAAGCCGGGACGGGTGGCGCGGCAATGCTCGACCCCTATATGAGCGACGACGAGAAGGAAAAAACCGTTCGGCAGGCGGGATTTAGGGTGCTCGGATCCTGCGCGGGTATCATGATCCGCCTCCTGACGTGCCTTGCGGCAGCCGCCTTGCCGGCCTTCATGGCCCAATGGCTGCAGTTGAGCACGTTCAATGATGTGATGCAGACAGCCGAGAGCTGGCAGTTTCTCCTCGGCTCGACCGTCGCGCTCAGCTTCGCGGCATGGCTGTTTTTCCAACTTAGGCCGAACAATGCCGGGTCGACCTACTCAGCCGGCGACAGGCTGATCCATAACCTCGCTTTTGCCGGTCCGGGAATTCAACTCGCCGCAGCACGGTTGGAAGACCGGATCCTGGCTTCGACATGGCGCGATGTCGCGTACAAGCCGCCAGTCTTCATCACCTCGCTGCCAAGAGCGGGGACCACGGTCATGCTCAATGCGCTCCACGAGGTGCCGGGCGTCGCCACCCATTTTTACCGGGATATGCCGTTTGTTGCGGCGCCGGTCCTTTGGAACCGGCTCACCCGCCCGTTTATGCGGCGAGCCACGATGAGAGAGCGGGCTCACGGAGATGGCCTTGAGATCGGCCTCGATAGCCCCGAAGCCTTCGAGGAAGTAATCTGGAAGGCATTTTGGCCAGACAAATGCAATGACGAGCACATTGCTCTTTGGGGCGAAGACGACGCCAAGCCCGAAGCAATGGCGTTCTTCAAGACCCACATTCGCAAAGTCGTTGCCTTGAGGACGGGTCCTGGCGGACGCTACGTGTCCAAGAACAATGGCAATATCGCCCGGCTTGCGCTCCTGCCGCAGATGTTTCGGAACTGCTGCATCATTGTGCCGGTTCGAACGCCGGTGGAACATGCCGCATCCTTGATGCGTCAACACGAGAATTTCCTCAGGCAGCATGATGAAGATCCATTCATTCGCAGCTACATGCGCGATATTGGACATTTGGAGTTCGGTGCGGTTCATGCGCCGATCGCCTTTCCCGGATTTGCGCCCGGCGAGCTGGCGCCGACTTCACCTGATTATTGGCTGAGCTATTGGATTGCAGCCTATCGACACGTATTGGATTATGCCGAAACGGTGCACATTGTTCCGCAGGAATTGATTTGTACGCGACCTGGGGAAGCGATGAGGCGGATATGCGAGCTGGCCGGGCTCTTTGCGCCAGACCCCGACGTTGGAAATCCCTTCAAACCGGTGCCAAAGCGGGCCGACAAGGCAATGTTCACGGAAAAACTGGTGACGGAAGCAGAAACGATCTACGAAGAATTGCTCTACCGGCAAATCGCCTTGCCTTGAAACCCTGACAACCAGTGATGGGCTGCAACGTCGTGATGGAGGGAACGGATCGCATCATCAGCATGGACCGACATCCCGTCGGCTGCTGTAGCTTCTAACTGAGGCGAACCGGATTATCCGGCGACGAAGTGCGATCTCATCACCGCTCAACCTATCGCGTTCGCCTTGTACCTTGGGCATCACGGCTGGATCGAAGTCCCGGTTGTACGCCGCGAATACGTCGGGATATAGCCGCTTCGTCACAACAGGATGTTTGGTACGCAGCGTCGTTTTCCAGTTTGCCATGCCTTGATGGTGCCCCCGGCAGGCGCAGGTCCTCCGGGATCGGGCGCCGGAAACGGTATGTGCCGTTGCGGTTGCGAATGCGATAGCATACGAGCACCATCGGCTTTCGAACTATCCCGCCCAAGTGTATGACACGAGCAGACGCAAAGTTCCTGATTAGCCGGTAGCCTAATTCGCTCAATAGCCTGAAGACGGAATGGCGCGCCCTACGGGAATCGAACCCGTCTCTCCAGCGTGAAAGGCTGACGTCCTGACCGATAGACGAAGGGCGCATCTGGGCTTTGCGAACAGGGGCCCTCTATAGTGATGAAGTCGCAAAGGCGCAAGCGTCGAGGCGACGGATTCAGCCAGCCCGTCCCGTCTTCAAGGCGATGCCGGCATGGCGCCGGCAATGAGGGAGATCTTATGCCAAAACGCTATGATGGTGTGTCGATCGCGCTCCATTGGAGCATTGCCCTGCTGATCATCGCGGCCTTCTTTCTGGAGCAGGACGTCAAGGACGCCGCCCCCTTCGATCCGGCCTACGTGCTGCATGCGCTGGCTGGGCTTGCGGTGCTGGTCCTGACCGTGGTTCGCATTGTCTGGCGCCTTGTCACGCCCGCCCCACCCTACCCCGCCGCCATGCCACGTTGGCAACGCCGGGCGGCACGCGCCACGACCATGGCCTTTTACGCCTTCATGCTGCTCATGCCGCTCACCGGCTGGATATCGCATTCGTTGGAGTATGGGGGCGCCTTCGGCGCCGGCGCCGGGCTCGAAGTCTTCGGCTACGTGACCATTCCGGCCCTGCCGGGTTGGTACCATTTTCCGCCGAATACCATGAAGCATCTGCACGCGGCGTTGACCCATTTCTGGATACCGCTCCTGGCACTGCACGTCACGGCGGCGCTCTGGCATCATTTCCGCGACCGCGACGATGTCCTGGTGCGCATGCTGCCGTTCGTGAGAGGCACTACCCACGCTTGATTTCGGCAACGTCCTCGATCATCACTTGCGCCTTCAGGCTGCCGCCCCAGTCATCGAGTGCCAGCCGGCCCGCCACATGCACCGGGTTGCCGCGTTCGCTGAGGAGAAATTCACCAAGCTCGGTGCCGATGGCGCGAAAGGCGATGGCCTTCAGCCGCGTGCCGTCACCCGATTGCAGCGTACAGCGCACATGATCGGACCCGGCCACATCGGCATAGGCGATGCGGTGGGCGGGAAAGGCAAAGACCGGTGCCGGATTGCCGCTGCCGAACGGTCCCACCTGCTCCAGCTTCTTGATGAACTCGACATGCGCCCCGGTTGCCGTCAGTGCCCCGTCGATGTCGAGGCGGGCTACCGCGCGGCTGGCTTCGCTCTCGGCTGACAGGCTCCTGCCAAGGCACGACCGCAAGGCCGAAATGTTATCGCGCCGCACCGTCAGGCCGGCCGCCATGGCATGTCCGCCGCCCTTGACGATGACGCCGGCCGATGCAGCCTCCTGCACGGCGCGGCCGAGATCGACGCCTGAAATGGAGCGGCCAGAGCCTTGCGCCAGTTCTTCACCCTTTGCCCAGCCCAGCGCAAAGCTCGGCAGGCCGGTCCTTTCCTTGAGGCGTGAGGCAACGAGCCCGAGAACACCGGGGTGCCAGCCCTCCCCCGCCACCACCATCACCGGTAGATCGCCGGCGGCGGCGAGCTGGGCTTCGGCATCGATGAGGGCCTGGTCGATCACCGCCAGCTCGATCTCCTGGCGCTCGCGGTTGAACCGGTCGAGGCGTTCGGCGATCTGCATGGCCTCGGCGCGATCGTCGGCCAGCAGCAGCTTCAGCCCCTGCATCGCTTGGCCGAGGCGACCGGCGGCATTGAGTCGCGGACCCAGCAGGAAGCCCAGCGCATAGACGTCCGGCCGGCGCTTGAGGCGGGCGACATCGCCCAGCGCGGCAAGCCCCGCATGGCCGCGCGCCGCCATCACCTTGAGGCCTTGCGCCACATAAGCCCGGTTGAGGCCAGTGAGCGGCACCACGTCGCACACGGTGGCGAGCGCCACCAGATCGAGCATGGTGAGGAGATCGGGCTCGGGCCTTTCGGCGTTCCACCAGCCGCCCGCCCGCAAGGTTCGCGCGGTCACCGCGACCAGCATGAAGGTCACGCCGGCGGCGCACAGATGGCCGAGACCGGACAGATCGTCATGGCGATTAGGGTTGATGATGGCGGTGGCCTCGGGTAGCTCGGCGCCGACCTTGTGGTGGTCGACGATCACCGTCTCAAGCCCGAGGCCGGCCGCGTGGCTGAGCGGGTCATGGGCGGTGACGCCGCAATCGAGCGTCAGCATGAGGCGCACACCGGCGGCGGCCAATCCCTCAACGCCTACCCGACTCGGACCGTAGCCTTCGGTGAGGCGGTCCGGCAGGTGCACCTTCGGCTCCACGCCTGCAGCGCGCAGGAAGCGCACCATCAGCGCGGTGGAGGACATGCCGTCGACGTCGTAATCGCCGATGATGCCGATCGTCTCGCCGGCCATCACCGCAGCCGCCAGGCGTTCGGCGCCCTTGGGCAGGTCGGCGACAGCTTCGGGCGGCGGCATGTAGGCGCGCAACGTGGGGCTGAGGAATTGCGCGGCATCCTCTGCGGTCACGCCTCTTCCGGCCAGCAGCCTGGCGATCAGTTCCGGCACATCCAGGGTTTGGGCAATGGCGAGGGCATTGCGTTCCGGCACCGGGCGCAAGTTCCAGCTACGCCCGGTGAGGGAGCGATTGACATCGAGCAGCGGGCGCAGGGCTTCGTCCATGGATCATCTTGTGCACAGGGGAATCGCGGCTTCATCGGACTGTGCCACGTTGCCGCTCCGCAGGCCACCGCGAGTGAGACGGCTCAGGGGCAGGGCTTGGTGGTGTGGAAGTCGACGTGGGTGAGCTTGCCGGCCAGCGCGAAGTCGCCGTAGTCGAGCTTGATGTCGCCGGACACGCCGTTGTCGAACAGGATGAAGCTCACCTGATAGGAGGGCGTCTCGTCGGCACCACCGTCATGCTTGTAGTAGCTGACGCTCACCGGCCAGGCGCGCAGTCCGGCAAGCGCCGCGGCGCCCGATCCATCGACGCCGGCGGCATGGTCGCCCTTAGGCAGCTCGGCGCCGATGAAGGCGATGGCGTCATAGACATTGGCATGATCGCCGCCATCGAAGATGACCGCCCGGAAGCGCGTCTTGCCCGCCCTTGCGGCTCGATCGAGGGCCAGCTGGTGCTGGACCGGGAACAACACGTCGGGCGGAAGCGGCGCCGTCAGTTCCTTGGGCTTGCGCATGGCGACCGAGCCGGGCTTGCCGGGCGCCCCGGTGAGCGCGGTGAGCAGGGTGCGCGACTGCAGCGTGTTATCGACGTACTGCTGGCGCGTGTAGCGCAGCTCGTGGCCGTTGCCGGCCTCCCATGAGCTGGAGCGGCTGTCGAGCAGGCGGCTGCCACCGGAATTCAGCCCATACTGGACCACCAAGCGGAAATCGAGCGTCCAACCCTCGCAAGGCCCTCCTTTCAGATCGACCACCATGCGCCCGGCGGCCGAGGTGATGCCGGAGCGGTCCTCGGCATGCGCCAGGGTCAGGTCATAGACCGCCAGATGGGCCTGCAGACCCGGCCCGGCCAACGCGCCGGCCAAGGCGGCGCCGGGCAGGTCCAGCACCGCGCCGGCCAGCCACAAAAGGATAATGATTTGCCGTCTCAACAGCGAACGCCTCCGGTCGATTGGCATCGGGCCTATCCGCAACGCATTCTTCCTGATGGAAATGCGGCCGATGATGGCGTTCATGCCGTTTCCTTGTGCTGGCGGGCGCAATACAAAGTCCATGGGAGAGCCCGCCGCCGAAAGCCGGGCATCCGAACTGCTCACTCATACCGGACCCAAAAGCAAAAGGCGATTGAAAGCAACATGACCTCAAAGCCCCGCATCATCGTAACCCGCAAGCTTCCTGCCCCTGTCGAAGAGCGCATAGCAGGCCTTTTCGATGCCAGCTTCAATCCATCCGACGAGGTGCTCGGAGCCGATGAAATCATCGCGCGGGCACAGGGCGCGGACGGCATCCTTGTCTCGCCCACCGACAAGCTCAATGCCGAGTCCATCGCCCGCCTGCCCAAGAGCGTGCGCATCATCGCCACCTTCTCTGTCGGCTACGACCATATCGAGGTGCCGGCAGCGCTGAAGCACGGCCTCACCGTCAGCAACACACCCGAGGTGCTCACCAATGCCACCGCCGACCTTGCCATGCTGCTGCTTCTGGGCGCGGCGCGCGGCGCCTATTGGGGCGAGCGCATGGTGAGGGAAAAGACCTGGGGCGCCTGGTCGCCCACCCATCCCCTCGGCCTTGATGTGACGGGCAAGCGTCTCGGCATCCTCGGCATGGGCCGCATCGGCCGGGCGGTGGCCAAGCGGGCGCGCGGCTTCGACATGGCAGTTCACTACCACGACCAGTTCCGCCTTTCCCCCGATGTCGAGGAAGGCGCGGTGTTCCATGACACCTTCCATGCTCTCCTGCCCCATTGCGACTTCCTCACCATCCATTGCGCCTCAACGCCTGAAACGCGCGGTTGCGTCAATGCCGAGGCCATCGCCCTCATGCCCGACGGAGCCGTGCTGGTGAACTCGGCGCGCGGCGACATCGTCGATGACGATGCGGTCATCAAGGCCCTCACCTCGGGCAAGCTCGGTGCTGCCGGTATCGACGTGTTCAAAGGCGAGCCTGACATCGACCCACGCTACCGCGACCTCGACAATGCCTTCCTGTTGCCGCATCTGGGTTCCGCGACGCTCGATACCCGCATCGCCATGGGCATGCGGGCGGTCGATAATCTGGAGGCATTCTTCGCCGGCCGGCCGCCGCGCGACAAACTGAACGGATAGCCCGCTTGCGTAACGCCCGGGGCTGGTTTACCCCAGCCATCCATAAAGCTGTCTCACCAAGCCATGAAAGGATGACGCCATGGGCAATGTCGATGCGCGATTGAAGAACCTGGGAATCGAAATTCCACTGCCAGCCGTTCCGGTTGCCAACTATGTGGGCTTTGTGAAAACCGGCAATCTGGTGTTCACGGCAGGCCAGGTGCCGCTCAAGGACGGCAAGTTCCAGTACCAGGGTATCGTCGGTGCCGACGTCACTGTGGATGACGCGATCGAGGCGGCGAAGATCTGCGCCATCAACATCATCGCCCAGGTGAAGGCAGCGTGTGATGGCGATCTCGACAGGGTGAAGCGCGTCGTCAAGCTGGTCGGCTTCGTCAACGGCATTCCCGGGTTCACCGACCAGCCCAAGGTCATCAACGGTGCGTCCGATATGATGGTGGCGGTGTTCGGCGAGGCCGGCAAACATGCCCGTTCCGCCGTCGGCGCCGGCTCGCTGCCGCTCAATCTGTCGGTGGAAATCGAAGCGGTCGTCGAGGTCGAATGAGCGTTCGGTGGGCGGTTGAGTCATCCGCGCTCGGCTGGCTTGCGGCCCGCCCCATCGCCCATCGCGGCCTGCACGACAGGGGCCACGGCATCATCGAGAACTCACCTTCGGCGTTTGCCGGGGCCGTGCGACACGGCTATGCCATCGAGTGCGACCTGCAGGTTTCCGCCGACGGCGAAGCCATGGTGTTCCATGATGACCGGCTCGATCGGCTGACGGCCGAAACCGGACGCGTTTCGGATGTGACGGCCCGGGAACTGTGCAAGATCCCGCTCATGGCCGGCAAGGACCACATTCCCGCCCTGTCCGATCTGCTCGACCAGGTGCGCGGCCGCACCCCGCTGGTGATTGAGTTGAAGACCCATTGGGACGGCGATCTGCGGCTCGCCCGCCGCGCCGTCGAGGTCCTGTCGGACTATGACGGGCCGTTTGCCCTCATGTCGTTCGATCCCGACCTCGTGGAGCATATGCGCGAACTAGCGCCCGCCATGCCGCGCGGCATCGTCGCCGACCGGGTGATCGATCCCTATTGGTCGGTGCTCGATCTCGCCCGCCGCCTCGATTTGCGCAACATGCGCCATTTGCCGCGCACCCGGCCGCATTTCCTGTCGTTCGAGGTGGCGGGGCTGCCCTCGCCCGCCTCGCGGCTGTTCATGGAGGCGGGTCTGCCGGTCATCTGCTGGACGGTGCGCGACGAGGCGACCCGCGCCCGGGCGCTCAACTGGTCGGACCAGATCACCTTTGAGGGTTTCTTCCCCGATGGCGACGCCTGAAGCCGCCACGCCGGTTATCCGGGTTCTCCGCACCTTTTCGGACATCGATCAGGCGGCCTGGGACGGCTGCGCCAATCCGCCGGGCGAGGCTTTCAATCCCTTTGTTTCCCATGCCTTCCTGTCGTCGCTGGAGGAGTCCGGTTCGGCCGCGCCGGAAGCCGGCTGGTATCCGCAGCACCTGGTACTGGAGGCAGGCGATGGCAGCGTGCTTGGCGCCGCCCCCTGCTATGCCAAATCCAATAGCCAGGGCGAATATGTCTTCGATCACGGCTGGGCGGAGGCATGGCACCGCGCCGGCGGGCATTATTACCCGAAGTTGCAGATTTCCGTGCCGTTCACGCCAGCAACAGGACCGCGCCTTCTGGTACCGCCCGGTCCCGGGCGCGCCACCCGCCGCCTGCAGCTTGCCGCCGGGGTCATCGAACTGACCCGCCGCATGGAGGCCTCGTCGGCCCATATCACGTTCCTCGAGGAGGATGAGGCACGCCTGCTGCAGGCACCCCAATGGCTGGCCCGCCTCGATACCCAGTTTCATTGGCTCAATCTGGGCTATGACAGCTTCGATGCTTTCCTCTCCAGCCTTGCCTCACGCAAGCGCAAGATGATCCGCAAGGAGCGCGCCAAAGTGGCCGAGGAAGGTCTCACCATCCAACAGCTCACCGGCGCGGATATAACCGAAGCCCACTGGGATGCCTTCTTCGACTTCTACATGGATACCGGCGGACGCAAGTGGGGCAGGCCCTACCTCACCCGCAAGTTCTTCTCGCTGGTCGGCGAGCGCATGGCAAACCACATCCTGCTGGTGATGGTGACACGGGCCGGTCGGCCCATCGCCGGTGCCCTCAACTTCATCGGCTCGGAGGCTCTCTACGGGCGCAACTGGGGCGCCGTCGAGCATCACGATTTCCTGCACTTCGAGGCCTGCTACTACCAGGCCATCGACTACGCCATCGCCCATCGCCTGCCCCGCGTCGAGGCGGGCGCGCAAGGTCCCCACAAGCTGGCGCGCGGCTATCAGCCGGTCGCCACCCGATCGGCCCATCATATCGTCGACCCCGGTTTCGCCCGTGCCGTCGCCGACTATCTGGCGCGCGAGCGCCGCGCCGTTGGCGAGGACCAGCTCTATCTCGGCGAGCACACGCCCTTCCGCCACGAGGGCGGGAGTTGACCGGGAGGGATTGTTGCTGGAACCTGCCGGAAAATTTCAGTCCATGAACGAGGAGCAAGGCCATGGCCGCCTATGACACCGACAACATCTTCGCCAAAATCCTGCGCGGCGAACTACCCTGCCACGAGGTTTTTCAGGACGACATGACGCTGGCCTTCATGGACATCATGCCGCGCGTTCCCGGCCACACGCTGGTCATCCCCAGGGCGCCCTCGCGCAACATCCTCGACATCGCGCCCGCCGATATCGCCGCGGTGATGGCGACCGTCCAGAAGATCGCCCGCGCCCAGATGACCGCCTTTGCCGCCGACGGCATCACCATCCAGCAGTTTTCCGAGACCGCCGGCGGCCAGATCGTCTTCCACACCCATGTGCATGTCATGCCACGCCATGAAGGCATGCGCCTCGGGCCGCCGGCCTCTGAGATGGCCGATACGGCGGTGCTCGTCGAAAACGCCGAAAAACTGCGCGCCGCGCTGGCCGGCTGATGGCTATCTAAGAATAATATCCGCAAGGAAATAAGTCACAATCGCCGCGGCCGTGGCCAGTTCCACGCGCCTTCCGGCGTACAGGAGCGTGACGACACCGACCGCCAGCGCGCCCAGCATCCCCGGCAGCGACGCCGCCGCCAGCAGGCCGGCCGGCGCCGTGACCAGGCGCATGACAAGCGCGGCGACCAGCGCGGTCGCCACCGACCTCACCCACAACAAGAGATCGCTTTCGGCATCCAGCTTGCCGATGGCGAGGACGGCAAGGAAGCGCCATACATAGGTGACGGCAAAACCTGCCACCAGGATCGCGCCATACACCCCAAGCGCATTCATGGCAGCAGCCCCCGGCGTTTGGGCCGGACGAGGACGAAGGCAACCGTTCCGCCCACCACTCCGGCGATCAGCAGATCGAAGCGCGGCCACAGATAGGTGGCCAGCGGCCCGATGGCGGCCCCCAGCGCGATCGACCAGTAATCGAAGCGCCAGCGGGCGCCCGAAACCAGTGTCACCATGAAGAAGGCGGGGGTGAAGAACACCAGGGTGCGGGCCAGCGCCGACGGCAGGCTGTCGGCCAGATAATAGCCCGCTGAAGTAAAACCGAACATCGCCGTCATCAGCGTCACCCCGAGGCCCATCATCCATGGCAGCCGCCGCCGCGGGTCGATGGTTTCGATCTTCTGGTTGGTGAGCAGCCAGATGGTGACAGCGGTGAAATGCGCCACCACGAACAGCGGCCAGCGCGGCGCCCCCTTGAGGCGGGCCTTGGAGAGCACGACGATGGCAATCGGCAGCAGCCGCACCGCCGTCACCGAGACGGCCAGCGCGATCACCGAGAGCTCGGCGTCCTTGCGCCACATGTCGGCAAAGACCACCTGCCCCGGTAGCGCCCAGATGAAGGAGATGGTGAACAGCCCGGGTATGAGGCCAAAGCCGATGCTCTTGAGGAACGCCCCGAAGCCGATGAAAGAGCAGCCCATGACGAGCCCGGCCAGGCACACTGCGCCGCGCACTCCATCGGCGAGGCCCCGCCAGTCGTAACTCTCCGCCCGCTCGTCATCCATGGCTGGGGTGAGGCGTTAATGGAGGCGGGAGGCGATGGCAAGGGCGAGGTGAGTGCTGCTGGCGACGTTGCAGCCGCCTGCGCCGAGAACCATCAGCGCGTCGGCTACGACGGCGTTGCAATCCGTTAGGGTCAGATCACCAAACTTACGCCGGCTCGGGCTTCTTGCGCTTCTTCTTCTTCGCTGCCGTCTTCCTGGTTGTCAGGGCCTTCCTCTCGACCGGCTTGGGCAGGGCGCGTTCCTCGGCGCGGGTGAGATAGGTAAAGCCGATCTCGTCCTCGCCGTCCTTGTTCTTGTCGACGACCACCCTGACGGTGCCGCCATTGGCAAGGCGCCCGAACAGCACCTCATCCGCCAGCGGCTTCTTGACGTGCTCCTGGATGATGCGGGCCAGCGGCCGGGCACCCATCTGCTCGTCATAGCCCTTTTCGGCGAGGAATTGGGCGGCGGCTTCCGACAGCTCGATGTTGATCTGCCGCTCGGCCAGCTGGGCTTCCAGTTGCAGAACGAATTTCTGCACCACCTGCTGCACGATCTCGGGCGTCAGGTGGCCGAAGGTGATGGTGGCATCCAGCCGGTTGCGGAATTCCGGCGTGAACATGCGCCTGATCGCCTCCTGGTCGTCGCCCTCGCGCTTCGAACGGGTGAAGCCGTAGGCCGCCCCCGCCAGTTCGCTGGCGCCGGCATTTGTGGTCATAATCAAGATGACATTGCGGAAGTCGACGCTCTTGCCGTTGTGGTCGGTAAGCTTGCCGTGATCCATGATCTGCAACAGGATGTTGAACAGGTCGGGGTGCGCCTTTTCGATTTCATCCAGCAGCAACACCGTGTGGGGATGCTGATCGATGCCGTCGGTCAAGAGGCCGCCCTGGTCGAAGCCGACATAGCCGGGAGGCGCCCCGATAAGGCGCGACACCGTATGGCGCTCCATGTATTCCGACATGTCGAAACGCAGCAGGTTGATGCCCAGCGTGGCGGCAAGCTGGCGCGCCACCTCGGTCTTACCGACGCCGGTCGGGCCAGAAAACAGGTAGCAACCGATGGGCTTTTCCGGCTCGCGAAGACCCGCCCGCGACAGCTTTATGGCCGCCGCCAGCGCCTCGATGGCGGCGTCCTGCCCGAACACGACGCGTTTCAGGTCGGCGGCCAGGTCGCGCAGCACCTCGGCATCGTTCTTCGACACGCTGCGCGGGGGGATGCGGGCCATCGTGGCGATGGTGTCCTCGATTTCTTTCACCCCGATGACGTTTCGGCGCTTTCCCTCGGCAATCAGCATCTGCGAGGCACCGGTCTCGTCGATGACGTCGATGGCCTTGTCGGGCAGTTTGCGGTCGCTGATGTAGCGAGCCGACAACTCTACCGCCGCCTTGATGGCGTCCTGGGTGTAGCGGATATTATGGAATTCCTCATAATAGGGCTTCAAGCCTTTGAGAATCTTGATGGAATCCGCGATCGTCGGTTCATTCACATCGATTTTCTGGAAGCGCCGGACGAGCGCCCGATCCTTTTCGAAATGCTGGCGGTGTTCCTTGTAGGTGGTCGAACCGATGCAGCGCAGCACCCCGCCCGACAGCGCCGGCTTCAAGAGGTTGGAGGCGTCCATGGCGCCGCCCGAGGTGGCGCCCGCACCGATGACGGTGTGGATCTCGTCGATGAACAAGATGGCGCCGGGATAGGTCTCGATCTGCTTGATCACCGCCTTGAGGCGTTCCTCGAAGTCGCCGCGATAGCGGGTCCCGGCGAGAAGTGCACCCATGTCGAGCTGGAAGATGGTGCATTCTTTCAGCACATCGGGCACCTCGCCCTTGGTGATTTGACGCGCCAGCCCTTCGGCGATGGCGGTCTTGCCGACGCCGGGGTCGCCGACAAACAGCGGGTTGTTCTTCTGGCGACGGCACAGCACCTGGATGGTGCGCCTGACTTCCGCCTCGCGCCCGATGAGCGGATCGATGCGGCCGGAAACCGCCTTGGCATTCAGATCGACGCAGTAGGCTTCGAGCGCATCCACCTGGTTCTTCTTTTCCTCAGGCCGTGCCTCGTCATCATCTTCTTCGGACTCAGCGCCGCGAACCGGGCGCGCATCGGACTTGCCCGGCCGCTTGGCGATGCCGTGCGAGATGTAGTTGACGGCGTCGTAGCGGGTCATGTCCTGCTCCTGCAGGAAATACGCCGCATGGCTCTCTCGCTCGGCGAAGATGGCCACCAGCACATTGGCGCCTGTCACCTCCTCGCGGCCCGAGGACTGGACATGGATGACAGCCCGCTGAATGACCCGCTGGAAACCGGCGGTGGGCTTTGAATCCTCGCCCGAATCAATCACCAGGTTGCTCAGTTCATTGTCGATATAGTGTTCCAGTCCGGACCGCAGATCGTCCACGTCGACGCCACAGGCCAGCATGACCGAGGAGGCATCACTGTCGTCGATGAGGGCCAGCAGCAGGTGCTCGAGCGTGGCATATTCGTGATTTCGTTCGTTGGCGAGGGCCAACGCCCGGTGCAAGGCTTGCTCGAGGCTGCGGGAGAATGTCGGCAAAATTGCAACTCCTACTCTTTTTCCATGGTGCACTGGAGCGGATGCTGGTGACCGCGTGCTAGTTCCATGACCTGGGTTACCTTGGTCTCGGCCACTTCGAATGTATAGACCCCGCACACGCCCACCCCCTTCTGGTGAACATGCAGCATGATTCGCGTCGCCTCCTCGCGGCCCTTGCCGAAGAACCGTTCGAGCACATGCACCACGAACTCCATCGGCGTATAATCGTCATTCAGCAACAAGACCTTGTAGAGGCTCGGCTTTTTAGTCTTTGGCCGGGTCTTGGTGACGATGCCTGTCTGGCGATCTTCACGATTGGTATTCCGAGGCGACATTGCTCTTTGTCCATTCAGGCGACCTGAAATCCGTTACTGCCAGCCGGCGCTGCCGGCATCATTCATGAAGCCATTATATAAGTGATTTGGGGCGGAACGGGAGGGGGGCATCAGCGTTTGGCTGAAGTGTGGCGCGAAAGTCGCAAAATACCCCTACCCCTGCCCCTGAAAACGAACACCCGCCAGCGGGAAATCCCACTAGCGGGTGTTGAGCAGCTAACGGCGCCGGCCCGGAGGCCGACAAACGCTTGATAACTTACTTGGGGGCCTTGACGCCGAACTGGGCAAGCTGGCCTTCGAAGGGCTTGTAGGCTTCCTTGGCGGCGTTCATGTAAAGCTCGCCGATCTTGTTGACTTCGCCGACATAGGCCTCATAGGCCTCCTTGGCGTAGCCCTGCTGGATCTCGAAAACCTTGTCTGGCGACTTGGCGGTAATCACCTTGTCGAGGACCGCGGCGCCCTTCTCGAAAGACTTGCGCTGGAACTCGGCCGCCTCGCTGGCCATCTCCTGAAAGGCCTTGGTCATCGCCGTCGCGCTGGCGATATAAGCCTCAAAACCGTCCTTGCCAAATGCCTGGAACCCATCAAACGACTTCATCATCTCCGTCTCCTTCACTGTGCTGTCCCGCCGTGGCATATCCACCGCTCTGATCAAATATATATGCAGTGCAGCATAATTCGTCAAGAACTTTTTTGCACTGCACCATAATTATAAAAAGTGCCGCTTTTTCGCGTACATTAACGAAATTGTAAGGCTCATCCACGAAACTTCGGCCCCTGTGAAGGCAGTTCGGCACGCAGCGCAGCAAGCGGTGTGGTGGGCTTAGTGGGGTACTGGCGAACGCTCGCCCATCCCCTGCGACGTCCCGGCATCTAGGGTGCCGCAACACCCCTCGCCTCGTTGAGGCGCAAATGACGGCATCCGATTTCAAGGCCGGGGCGGCATGCCAAAAGTTCCCGGATTTGACAGGTGGGGTTTCTCAGCGATGATAAGCGGTTCGGCTAAAACGGCGATGCGCATCCCGGGCACACTTGTCTTGCAAATGATGGCGGTCGCCTTGACGCTCGTGCTGTGGATGGCGGCAGCGGGTGATCTCACCGCCAGGCCGCGGCTCGCAGCCATTGCGGTGGATGCATCGAGCGGCGACATCGTCTACCAGAAGAATGTCGATTCCACCGCCTATCCCGCCTCGCTGACCAAGGTGATGACACTCTACCTGCTGTTCGAGGATATGCGGGCCGGTAAACTTTCGCTGTCGAGCCGCTTTACCATTTCCCCCCATGCCGCCGCTCAGCAGCCCACCAAGCTGGGACTCAAGCCAGGCGAGACCATCAGCGTCCGCGATGCCATAGGAGCCGTCGTCACCCGCTCCGCCAACGACATCGCCGTGGCCATCGCCGAAGGCCTGGAGGGCAGCGAATCGGCCTTCGCCGCCCGCATGACCCGTACCGCGCGGGCCATGGGCATGACCAAGACCACCTTCCGGAACGCTTCGGGGCTTCCCGACTGGCGCCAGAAAACAACGGCCCGCGACATGGCGACGCTGGGCCTGCGCATGCAGCGCGACTTCCCGAAGGAATTTCATTTTTTCTCGACCCGCACCTTCATCTATGACGGGCACAGGATCGGCAATCACAACCATCTGCTCGGGCGTGTCGATGGCGTAGACGGTATCAAGACCGGCTATACGCAGATGTCCGGATTCAATCTGCTCACCTCCATCGAGCGCAACGGCAAGCGCATGGTGGCCGTCGTCATGGGCGCGCCGACCGGCAGGTGGCGCAATGCCTACATGACCAGGCTGGTTGACCGGCTCTACAGGACCGCCCATCTCAAGCCCCTTCACCGCGTCGCCGCCCTGGCGGGCCACCCGCCCGGCTATGTCGCCCCACCGGTGCGCCAGGCGCTCAGGGTCGATACCCCGCCTCTGCCCCGGCCCAAGCCTGAGTTGACCGCCGCCAAGCCCGTCTTGGTCGCGGACAACGTGGCCAGCCAACCTGTCGCCCAGCCCGTCACACAACCCCTCACCCAGGTTGAGAGCGCCCTCGCCATTATGCAGGTTACGCCCCCTGGCGAGAAGGTCGCCGATGCCAGCAAGCAGCAGGCCACCACTTTCAAGACGGTCGTCGTCGAGACCTTGCCCAAAACCGACAAGACCACGGTGCCGACATCAACCACCGGCAAGATCGGTGATGCCACGCAGGTGGTCGCCGAAAAAGCCCTGTTGGCGCAGCCCGCTAGCGAGCAGGCCGGCAAGCGGTCGGTTTCCTGGAACATTCAGGTCGGCGCCTTTCCCACACCCGAAGGTGCCAAGCGGCGCATCGATACGGCCTTGTCGACGGGCATAAAGGTACTCGATGCCAAGTCCGCCTTCACCATGAAGGCCGATGTTGGCGGTGACACCGTCTATCGCGCCCGCTTTTCCGGCTTCGACGAAAAGGCCGCCCGTTCGGCCTGCCGGCTCTTGAAGCGCAAGGGCCTGGGATGTTTTCCCCTCGCCCCGTCCGCCGTCGCCCGGGCTGGCTGACCCTACGGTTTCGCGCAAACACCACCGGCCTGCAACTGCGTCTGCCGCTTGAGCGCCTCGGCCCGGGTTGCATACGGGCCGCCGGCCTTCATCTCGGCGCCGCTTACATAGCTACCCCCGATGCTGATCAACTGCTGCAGATGGCAGTCGGTGGTGGTGGCGTTGCGCACCACGAACCAGCCGCTGGCTTCCTGGGCGAAGGCCGGCAGCGGCGATAGCGCGGTGGTTGCCGCGATGGCGAGCAAGGCGAGATACGAAGACTTGAAGCGAAACATTGTACCCTCCTGACGGTATCAGCACCGGCCAGCAAGCATCGCTGCCCGATGCGCGAACACGCAAGTCGATGGCGCCTTGTCTAGCCGATTGCCCCTTACACGCAGGTGGCGGGGTAATTAACTCCCGGTCATGTCGAACGCTGCATCAGGTGTTGGCCGGCTAGCCGCCGAGCAGCACGTCCTTGGCGCGATTGACCTTGGCGGCGAGATAGCTCGAACCGCCATGGTCGGGATGATAGAGCTTCATGAGCTTCTTGTGGGCGGCGCGTATATCCCTTTCCGACGCATCCGGGCCGACCCCCAGGATGGCTCGCGCCTCGGCATCGTCCATGGCACCGCTTGCCGTCGAGGCCTCACGTGCGCCAGCCTCGCTCGCTCCGCGCCAACCGGCATGGTGGCGATCGAGATAAGTCTCGATCAGCTCAAGGCTCTGGTCCCCGGCCCCTTCACATTCCCTGTGCAGCACCGCCAGGTCGGCGACGGTGAGATCAGACAACCGCGCCCCGGCGAACTTGCCGTCCAGTACCTCGCCGTCCATGTTGCCGGTGTCGTGGTCCAGTTGCATCGCCAGCATGTGGGTGCGCACCTGCGAACGATTGCCGGGGGACGGCCGCGAGCCGGGAAACGACAGCCCCGACAAGAGCCCGCCCATGCCCAGCATGCCGAGCCCCACCAGTAGCAGCGGTACCGCAATCGGCAACAGGCCACGCAACGCCAGCAACACCGCCGCCGCCACCACGACGGCCCCGACAGTATGCCTGGCCACGGCAGCCAGGGTTGCCGGATTGGCGCTCGCCAGCCCGCGCGCGATGAGCACGGCAGCACCCAGGGCGAGAAGACCTAAAAGCACGAATTGCATTATTTCATCTGCTCGATGAGACGACGAGCGCCGGCGCCGTGGCGTTGGGAGAAGTCGGCAAGCGCCTGGCGGCCACCGGCGGCATAGACGGCCGCGGCCTTGAGGATCTCGCGCAGGGTGCGCGGCGATGCGGTATCGAACCGGCACCAGGCGCCATGGGTGAGCCGGGCAATCTCCTTGAAGGCACGCTCGGCGGTCGGATCGCTTCCCTCCTGGAACATGAAGCAGGGTGTTCCCAAGAGCCCGATCTCGCCGGCCGTGGCGCACAATTCATCGATGTTTTCTTCCATGCAGTCGCCGACATAGACCATGGCGCCAACCTTGCCCTTGCCGATTTCAGCGCGCAGATGCTTGAGCACCCGGCCGATCTGGGTATTGCCGCCGCGGCAATCGACTTTGGTCATCAACGCCGCCAGTGCCTTGGGGTTCCCCACCCAGGATGAGGCGCGGCATTCACCAAAGCCGCGAAAATAGACGAGCTGCACATCCAGACCGCCGACCTTTGCGGTTTCTGCAAACATTTCGGCCTGGATGTCGAGGGCGCGATCCCACGTCGGCTGACGGCTCATGGTGGCGTCCATGGCAAACACCAGCCGTCCGCGCCGGCCGCTTGCCTTGGCGGCAGGCGGCATGGCCCTGACCTCGCTGAGGAAGGCCGAGATCTCCTCGCCGGAAGACGCCGGAGGTGCCGCGTCGGGACGCGCAACCGGCATCGCTGGTTTCTTCTCGCTCATGACCTTCGAACCTATCGCTGTTGCGCAAGATGCAGCCGCGTCAACCTCGGCCCGGAATATAGGCGAGACCGGCAGGCACTGCATCCCCCTGCTTGAAGGCAAATTCGTCCAGGGAGGTGCTAACGTCGGGGGTTGGTCAGCCAATCCAGAATGGGCCGACCGGGAGCGAAATGCTCGTCGATCTGATCGACACAGGCCGCCATTATCGCCAGCATGAACTGCGAGGAAGCCAGCAGTCGCGCTGATTCATCGACGATCAGCGTAAAGGTGGTGGGGACGGTTGCCCAAGCCTCGATGCCCAAATGGATACCATACAGCACAAACCCGGCGACGAGGAATTCCAGCACCAGAGCGGGACGCCAGAATTCCCTGGCGAACAGCGCGATTGCCGCCGCACCGCCCAATGTGCTCATCACTACCTCGAAAACAAACCAGGCACTCAACTGTACCGGTATCGCCACTGGGGTCCACGGCATCGCCGCAACACGCATTCCCAGTATGGCGGCGAGATCGTCGAGGGCCATGAATCCCAGCCCGGCCGCGACGACCAGCCAGTTATGGATGCGCCAGGTGTGCGGCAGCTTGCGCTTGATGTAGAAGTTCAGCACCGCTGCCAGCGCCGCCGCCGCCAGCATCAGCGAGGAAGCCGCGGCAATCATGCCGACCTGGCCGAATTGCCTGGCACTGTCATAGGCCGGCACCGAACCTGTCGCGCCGAGGACATAGAGCACGATCAACGGCGGAAACAGGCAACTCATGACGGTCATGGTCATCGATCTGGGTTGGTTGCGCCTGTCAGCACCGAAATGATGCCTGGTCTTTCTCGGCATGGGGTATGGGCTCATTTGCGGGATCATCTGACGGCCCTCCTGTCGAGGTCTTCGAGGATCCCCCCGCGACCACATGCCTTGTGGTCGGCCGCAGGCGCATTGGAGAGGATTGCGCAGGAAATGGCTTCTTGGTGAAGCACCTGGGCAGTCAAGTCGACGATGGCGCCAAGGGCGACCAGCGGCAGGATCACGATTTGAATTTGCTTGTGCATGGTCATCGTGTCTTCTTTTTGGGGTTTGCACCCTTAACCATGCAAAGCGACCGCCAATATCGGCACCTCCCGCCCCCTCCCCGGCGGCTTTGATCCGTGGTGGTGAAGGAGCCATTAACGCCCTGTCTCAATCGAAAGTGTTGTTTACACATTGGTGGCGATTTCTGTGGCTTTGCGCCATGGCCGGAGCCCATGGCGGTTTCGGCTTGATCGATCTCCCCGCCAGCCGTTAGATCGAACCGCGCCATGAGGAGGTGCTTCATGCCGGGACATATTCTTGCCATCGACCAGGGAACGACGTCGTCGCGGGCCATCGTCTTCGATGCCAAGTGTCGCATAGCGGGACAGGGCCAGCGCGAGTTCGCCCAGCACTATCCCCGCTCCGGCTGGGTCGAGCACGATCCCGAAGATATCTGGGCAACAACCGTCTCGACCTGCCGCGAGGCCATGCAAAGGGCAGGCGTTACCGCCGCCGGGGTTGCCGCCATCGGCATTACCAACCAGCGCGAGACGGTGGTGGTGTGGGACCGGCGTACCGGCAAACCCATCCACCCGGCCATCGTCTGGCAGGACCGCCGCACCGCATATGTGTGCAGCGCGCTGAAGGATGCCGGCCACGAACCAGACGTCGCAGCCAGGACCGGGCTGCTGCTCGATCCGTACTTTTCCGGCACCAAGGTCGCCTGGATCCTCGATAACGTGGACGGCGCCCGCGCTGCGGCCGCAGCCGGTCACCTGGCTTTCGGCACCATCGATTCGTTTCTCCTGTGGCGGCTGACGGCCGGGCGGGTGCACGCAACCGATGCCACCAACGCCAGTCGCACCATGCTCTACGACATCACCGCGGGCCGCTGGCGCAGCAGCCTTGCCGATCTGTTGCGGGTCCCCCTGTCGGTGCTGCCCGAAGTCAAGGACTGCGCCGCGGATTTCGGCATGACCGACCCCGATGTCCTCGGCGGGGCCATCCGCATAGCCGGCATCGCCGGCGACCAGCAGGCGGCGATGGTGGGGCAGGCCTGCTTCGAGCCGGGGATGATGAAATCGACTTACGGTACCGGTTGCTTTGCGCTGCTCAACACGGGGGCGCAACACGTCGCCTCCGGGAACCGCCTCCTTACCACCATTGGATACCAGTTGGACGGCAAACCGACCTATGCGCTCGAAGGCTCGATCTTCATTGCCGGGGCGGCAGTGCAATGGCTGCGCGACGGGCTCGGCATCATCGATACGGCCGCCCGTTCAGGAGAACTGGCGGCTGAGGCCGACGAGGAGCAAGATATCTACCTGGTGCCGGCCTTCGTCGGGCTCGGGGCACCTTACTGGGACGCTGAATGCCGTGGTGCAATCTATGGCCTGTCGCGCGGCAGCTCGGCCAGGGAACTGGCCCGCGCGGCGCTGGAGGCGGTGTGCTACCAGACCCGCGACCTCCTGGAGGCCATGCGCGGGGACTGGGGCGCGGCGCAGCGCACCGTCCTCAGGGTCGATGGCGGCATGGTGGCTTCGGACTGGACCATGCAGCGCCTCGCCGATCTCCTCGATGCGCCGGTCGACCGGCCGGCCGTGCTGGAGACCACCGCGCTGGGAGCGGCCTATCTCGCCGGCTTCAAGGCCGGGCTCTATCCCGCGCCCGCCGACTTCGCCCGCTTGTGGGCGTTGGAGCGGCGGTTCTCGCCGGACATGCCCGACGCGTTGCGCCAACGCAAGATCGCCGGCTGGGCAAACGCCGTCCGCCGCACGCTGTCGCAATGAAGGCTACTTGGCGCGGCTGCGCTTCCTGATCCAGCGCACCGCCCCGGTGGCCGAGCGCATCACCACGGTTTCGGTGGTGATGCAGCCGCCTTCAAAGCGCACGCCACGCAGCATCGAGCCGTCGGTAACGCCGGTGGCGGCAAACATGACATCGCCGGAGGCCAGTTCCTCCAGTGAGAACTTGTAGTCGGGATCCTCGATGCCCATCTTGCGCGCCCGTTCGCGTTCATCCGGCTTCTTGAGGATCAGTCGGCCTTGCATCTGGCCGCCGATGCAGCGCAGCGCCGCTGCCGCCAGGACGCCTTCGGGCGCCCCGCCGGTGCCGATATAGATGTCGATGCCGGTTTCGGCCGGATCTGCCGTGTGGATGACGCCGGCCACGTCGCCATCGGTGATAAGCCGGATGGCGGCACCCGCCCGACGCACCCCGGCGATGAGCTCGGCATGACGCGGACGGTCGAGAATGCAGGCGGTGATTTCGGAGGTGGGGCAGCCCTTGGCCTCGGCCACCCGCTTGATGTTTTCTTCCGGCGTGGCGTCGAGATCAACGACGCCGGCCGGATAGCCGCCGCCGATGGCGATCTTCTGCATGTAGCAGTCGGGCGAATGCAAAAGGCTGCCGGCCTCGGCCATGGCGATCACCGAAAGCGCGTTGTGCATGGCCTTGGCGGCGAGTGTGGTGCCTTCCAGCGGGTCGAGGGCGATGTCAATCTTCTGGCCCTTGCCGGTACCGACCTTCTCGCCGATGAACAGCATCGGGGCCTCGTCGCGCTCGCCCTCGCCAATGACCACCCTGCCATCCATCTCGATCATGTTGAGGGCGGTGCGCATGGCATCGACAGCGACCTGGTCGGCCTCCTTCTCGCTGCCGCGCCCGCGCAGCCGTGCCGCCGCCACGGCCGCCGCCTCGGTAACCCGGGCGATTTCGATGGTCATGATCCTGTTGAGCACGGTAATGCCTCCCCCGCGACGCTCTTGTTGGTTACTGGATTAACCGATCCGCGCGCCGGTTCAAAGGCGTTCGATGCGGATCATCCGCGGTTTTGAGGCCGCATGGCCCTCTTCCTCGATACGTTCGAGGGCGCCGCGCATGGCGCTTTCGAGCGTATCGTGGCTGATGAGAATGAACGGTGCGGTGCGCCGCTTTCCCGTCGTGCCACCACCGGTGCTGACTGGAGCCCGCTGCACGATACTTTCAATTGATATGCCTTCTTCCGACAGCGTCCGGGCGACGGCGGCCACCTCGCCCGAGCGGTCGAAGAGCTCCAGCGCCACATAGTAACCGCCCTCGTGGGCGCGCATGCGGGCGCGGGAATAGGGTTTCAGCTTCGCCGCCGGCACACCGAAGGTGCTGACGCGGGTGCCGCGGGCGATATCGGCGATGTCGGAGAGGACGCTGGAGGCGGTGGGATGGGCGCCGGCGCCCTTGCCCTCAAGTATCAGCTCGCCGGCGAAGTCGCCCTTCACCGCAACGGCATTGAACACCCCGTCGACATCGGCGATCTGTGAGCCCACCGGTACCAGGGTGGGATGCACCCGCTGCTCGATGCCGTCGGCGGTGGCCACGCTGACGCCCAAAAGCTTGATCGTGTAGCCAAGGTTGGCGGCGTTGCGCATGTCGGCCAGGGTTATGTGTTCGATGCCCTCGATATAGATCGATTCGAGGTCGACCTCGGTGCCGAAGGCCAGCGAGGTGATGAGCGCCAGCTTGTGGGCGGTATCGAACCCACCGATGTCGAAGGTCGGATCGGCCTCGGCATAGCCCAGCGCCTGCGCCTCGGCCAGCACGTCGGCGAAGTCGTGGCCCTCGTCAGCCATCTTGGTGAGAATGTAGTTGCAGGTGCCGTTGAGGATGCCGAAAACCTGGCGCACCTGATTGCCGGCGAGGCTTTCGCGCAGCGTCTTGACGATCGGAATGCCACCGGCGACGGCGGCCTCGAAATTGAGCGCTACACCCGCCGCATCGGCGAGGCGGGCAAACGCCGTGCCGTGATGGGCAAGCAGCGCCTTGTTGGCGGTGACCACCGGTTTGCCGGCCTTCAGGGCGGCCTCGACCGCCGCCTTGGCGGGATCGCCCTCGCCGCCCATCAATTCCACGAACACGTCGATCGTCTCGCTTGCTGCCATCGCAACAGGATCGCCGAACCATTCATACCGCGAGATATCGTGGCCGCCCCGGTCGCGCTTGCGGTCGCGGGCGCTGACCGCGACGACGGCGACGCTGACGCCGGTACGCTCCTCGATCAACCCGGTATGGCTGGCAAGCAGGTCGAGCAGGCCGGTGCCGACTGTGCCTAGGCCGGCGAGCCCGAGACGCAAAGTCGTTGTCATCGCGTGTCGATCCGAATGTGGAGGCGGTCTTCAGGTGGCCGCTTTATGACCGCAAAGCCTTCATTTGTCTACAAACACCGTGTACCGCAGGCGGCAAATTCGCAAATGTCGATTTGAAACCGTCGCAGCTTGTGACTAAGCTTGCCTGCGACAAAAGAGAGCATCCCCCATGACCGATGGCAAGCCCAGCCCCAATGCCGACTACAGCCTCGCCGATCCGGGCGAGTTCATGCGCAACATGACGCGGGTCATGGACCGCGCCGCCGCCGTGGCGCAGCTTTTCGCCGGGCGCAAGGAGCAGGTTGAGCCCGACACCACCTCCCAGCCGACGTTTGAACAGATGACGAGGACCTTTGCCGAGATCGGCCGCACCTATGCCGACCGTCCCGACAAGCTATTGGAGGCGCAATACGAACTGTGGCAGGGCCATTCGCGCATCTGGCAGAATGCCTGGCGGCGGTTTCTCGGCGAGACGGTCGAGCCGGTGGTCGAGCCCGAGCGCTCCGACCGCCGCTTCAAGGACCATGACTGGGAGAAGAACCAGGTCTTCGATTTCCTCAAGCAATCCTACCTTTTAACCGCCCGCTGGGCTCACGATCTGGTGGTCGAGGCCGACGGGATCGACGACCACACCCGCCAGAAGGCGCGCTTTTATGTGGACCAGATCGCCAATGCGCTGGCCCCCACCAACTTCGCCATCACCAACCCGGAGGTGTTGCGGCTGACGCTGGCCTCGAACGGCGCCAATCTGGCCGAGGGGCTGGACAACCTGCTGAAGGACCTGAAGGCGGGCGACGGTTCCCTGCAAATCAGGCAGACCGATGCATCGGCCTTCGAGGTGGGGCGCAACATGGCTCTGAGCCCCGGCAAGGTGGTGTTCCGCAACGAGCTGATCGAGCTCATCCAGTACGCGCCCTCGACGCCGAAGGTCTACGAGCGCCCGCTCCTGATCGTGCCGCCATGGATCAACAAGTTCTATATCCTCGACCTCAACCCGGCCAAATCCTTCATTTCCTGGGCGGTGGCGCAGGGGCTGACGGTGTTCGTGGTGTCGTGGGTGAACCCCGATGACCGCCTCGCCATGAAGACCTTTGCCGATTATATGCGCGACGGCGTCATGGCGGCGCTCGAGGCGATCGAGGCGGCAACCGGGGAAAGAATCGTCAACGCCATCGGCTATTGCATCGGCGGCACGCTGTTGTCGGCGACGCTTGGATACATGGCCGCCACAAAGGACGAGCGCATCGCCTCGGCCACCTTCTTTGCCGCCCAGGTGGATTTCGAGAAGGCCGGCGATCTTCTGGTGTTCGTCGATGAGGAACAGGTCTCGGGCGTCGAGCGCCAGATGGCCGGCAAGGGCTATCTCGAAGGCAAGCACATGGCGAACGCCTTCAACCTGTTGCGTTCCAACGACCTCATCTGGTCCTACGTCGTCTCCAACTACCTGAAAGGCAAGGATCCGGTTCCCTTCGACCTCCTCTACTGGAATTCCGATTCGACCCGCATGCCGGCCGCGGTGCATTCGTTCTATCTGCGCGAGTGCTACCTCAACAACCACCTGTCGCAAGGCCGCATGGTGCTCGACGGCGTGCGCATCGACCTCAAGAAGGTGAAGCTACCGGTCTACAACCTGACCGCCCGTGAGGACCACATCGCGCCGCTTGCCTCATCGTTCCGTATCGGCCAGTTCCTCGGCGGCGAGACGCGTCTGGTGGTTGCCGGCTCCGGCCACATCGCCGGCGTCATCAATCCGCCGGATGCGGGGAAATACCAGTACTGGACCAACGACAAGGGTGCCGAAACGCTGGAGGACTGGTTGAAGGGCGCTGCTGAGCAACCCGGTTCGTGGTGGCCCGACTGGGCGGAATGGATCGGCAAGCTGTCGGGCAAGAAGGTCCCTGCCCGCCAGCCCGGCGACGGCAAGCTGAAAGCCCTGGAGGATGCACCGGGCACGTACGTAAAGGTGCAAGGCGACTAGGGTCCGGGCACCCCACCCAGCGTCGCCGCCTTCAGATATCCAGGTCGCTGTCGCCGATGAATTCGGCCCGTTCGGAGATGAACTGGAACCGCGATTCGGGCTTGTTGCCCATCAGCCGCTCCACCGCATCGGCGACGGTTGCCCGTTCGTCCTCCCTGAAACCGACGCGCAGCAAGGTGCGCTTCTTCGGATCCATGGTGGTTTCCTTGAGTTGGGCGGGCATCATCTCGCCCAGGCCCTTAAAGCGCGATACCTCCACCTTGCCGCGCCCGTTGAAGGTGGTGCGCATGAGCTCGTCGCGGTGCTGATCGTCGCGGGCATAGGCGGTCTTTGCCCCTTGCGCCAGGCGGTAGAGCGGCGGCACGGCGAGATACAGGTGCCCCTCCTCCACCAGTTTCGGCAGTTGCCGGAAGAAGAAGGTGATCAGCAGCGAGGCGATGTGGGCACCGTCCACGTCGGCATCGGTCATGATGATGATCTTGTCGTAGCGCAGGTCATCGCGGCGATAATGACTGCCGGCACCGCACCCCAGCGCCTGCATGAGGTCGGAAAGTTGCTGGTTCTGGGCCAGCTTGTCGCGTCCGGCGCTGGCGACGTTGAGGATCTTGCCGCGCAGAGGCAGGATCGCCTGGGTGGTGCGGTTGCGGGCCTGCTTGGCCGAGCCGCCGGCCGAATCGCCCTCGACGATGAACAGTTCCGAGCCCGCCGCGGCGGCAGCTGAACAGTCCGCCAATTTGCCCGGCAGGCGCAGTTTCCTCACCGCCGTCTTGCGTCCGACCTCACGTTCCTGACGCCGCCGCAGGCGTTCGTCGGCACGCTCGATGATCCATTCGAGCAGCTTGTCGGCTTGCGCCGGATGGCCGGTCAGCCAGTGGTCGAAATGGTCCCGCAACGCCTGATCGACGATGCGTACCGCCTCCTGGCTGGCCAGCTTTTCCTTGGTCTGGCCCTGGAATTCCGGCTCGCGGATGAACACCGACAACATGACCCCGGCTGAAGCCAGGATATCGTCGGCGGTGATGACGCTCGCCCGCTTGGTGCCCTTCAGTTCGCCATAGGCCTTGAGCGAGCGGGTAAGCGCAGCCTTGAGGCCCTGCTCGTGGGTGCCGCCTTCGATGGTGGGCACGGTGTTGCAATAAGACGAGATGAAACCGTCGGCCCCGCCATACCAGCCGATCGCCCATTCGACCGAGCCATGGCCGCCGGGTTTCGAGACCCGCCCGGCGAACAATTCATCGACCACGCGCGGGTGGCCCTTGATGGCATCGTCGAGATAGTCCTTCAGGCCACCGGGAAAATGCAGCCGTGCCTCGGTCGGCGTCTCGTCACCGGCGGCGATCAGCGAGGGATCGCAATGCCAGCGGATTTCCACCCCGCCGAACAGATACGCCTTGGAGCGGGCCATGCGGTAAAGTCGGTCGGGCTTGAAGGCGCATCCCTTGCCAAAGATCTGCTCATCGGGCTTGAAGCGGATGCGGGTGCCGCGACGGTTATGGACCCTGCCTTCCTCACTCAATGGTCCCGTCGGCTTGCCGCGCCGGTAGACCTGGCGATACAGCATCTGGCCGCGCGCCACCTCGACCTCGAGTTCCGCCGACAAGGCGTTGACCACCGAAACGCCCACTCCGTGCAGGCCGCCCGAGGTCTCGTACACCTTGGAATCAAACTTGCCGCCGGAATGCAGCGTCGTCATGATCACT
>CAZMSA010000016.1:0-32320 GCA_964568825.1 uncultured Rhizobiaceae bacterium
TGATCGGCGATCGGCCGCTGGATGAACTGGTGCCGCTCTACAAGGACCCGCGCTCATCCATGCCGGCCACCCAGTTCAACCTCAAATGGGTGGAGCCGGCGGGCCTCGTCAAATTCGACTTCCTCGGCCTGAAGACGCTCACTGTCATCAACGAGGCGGCAAAGTTCATTCGGCTGAAGCAGCCGGACTTCGACATTTCCACCATTCCGGTCGACGATCCGGGGGTTTACCGGATGCTGGGCGAGGGCAGTACCGTCGGCATCTTCCAGTTGGAAAGTTCGGGCATGCGCGATGCCCTGAAGCGCATGCATCCCGACTGCATCGAGGACATCATCGCCATGGTGGCCCTCTACCGGCCGGGCCCCATGGACAACATCCCGCGTTTCATCGCCTGCAAGAAGGGCGACGAGCAGCCCGATTACCTGCACCCGATGCTGGAGCCGATCCTCAAGGAAACCTACGGCATCATCGTCTACCAGGAACAGGTGATGCAGATCGCCCAGGTGCTCTCGGGCTATTCGCTGGGCGAGGCCGATCTCCTGCGCCGCGCCATGGGCAAGAAGATCAAGGCCGAGATGGACCAGCAAAAGGAGCGCTTCGTCTCCGGTGCCATCGCCAACGGCGTAGAAGCCGGGCGGGCCGACTATATCTTCGAGCTGGTGGCGAAATTCGCCGGCTACGGTTTCAACAAGTCGCATGCGGCGGGCTATGCCCTCGTCGCCTACCAGACGGCGTGGCTGAAAGCCAACCACGCGGAAGCCTTCATCGCCGCATCGATGACCCTCGATATGGGCAATACCGACAAGCTGCAGATGTTCCGGGCCGAGGCACAGCGTCTGGGTGTCAGGGTGGCACCGCCGTCGGTCAATCGCTCGAGCGTCGATTTCACGGTGCAGGACGGGGTGGTGCAGTATTCCCTCGCGGCGCTGAAGAATGTCGGCAAGGCGGCGGTGGAGCATATCGTGGCGGTGCGCGCCGAGGGCGGCCCGTTTACCTCCGATGGCGACTTTGCCCGCCGCGTCGATCCCCATCATATCAACCGGCGGGCACTGGAGAGCCTCATCAAGGCGGGCGCCTTCGATGATCTCAACCGCAACCGCGCCGCCCTTGCAGCCGGCATCGAGGTCATCCTCGCCACTGCCAACCGCGCCGCCAGCGATGCAGCGCTTGGTCAGAACAACCTGTTCGGCGGCAGCAATGAGGGCGGGGCGGAGATGGCGCTGCCGGCCGTCGAGCCGTGGATGACCATGGACATGCTGGCGGCGGAATTCGAGGCAGTCGGCTTTTATCTCTCCGGCCATCCGCTCGATGACTACATGCCGAGCCTCGCCCGCATCGGTATCGATACCTATACCGCGTTTCACGACAAGGTGCTGAGAAAGGGCGCCACGGCGGCGCGCCTCGCCGGCACTGTGGTGCACCGCCTGGAGCGGCGCTCGAAAAGCGGCAACCGCTTCGCCTTCGTCGGGCTCTCGGACCCTTCGGGCCAGTACGAATGCATCTGCTTTTCCGATACGCTCGCCCAGTACCGCGACCTTCTGGAGCCGGGCAAGGCGGTGATCGTCAAGGTCGAGGCCGATGCCGACGGCAGCGAGGCACGCCTCAGGCTGCAAGCGGTCGAGGCGCTCGACAATGCAGCGGCCAATGCCACCAACGGCCTCAAGATCTTTTTGCGCGATGGCACCGCGGTGGACTCGATCGCCCAGCGCCTGACCAACGGTGGCCGGGCGCCCGTGCGGCTGGTCATGCAACTCGATGACCGCGACGTGGATATCGCCATCGGCAACCATTTCACCGTCTCGCCGCGCATCAAGGCGGCCATCAAGGCCATTCCGGGGGTCGTCGATGTGGTTGATCTCTAACAGCAGGCCGCCACGAGGTGTTCCGTGTGGATGATGGACGAAGGCATCTATCTGGTGATGGCGTTCGTGGCCATCGCCATCCCGATTCTGGGCCTCATCGCCTTCTTCATCGTGCTCAAGCAGCGCCGGCGCCTGAGCGATCTGGCCCAGCGCCTCGAAGGCATGACGATGAAGCTGGCGCATCTCAGCGAACAGTTCGACGATGTGGTGCGGGCGCAAGCCGATCTCCTGGCGCGGGCCGGCGTCGCCCCTGAGACACCCTCGGCGGGTGAAGCCGAGACCGTCGAACAGGAAGGTCCGGCCGAAGCCCCGCAAGAGGAACCGACGCCCGCCATGGCCATCGAAGCGGGCGAGGCGAAAGTTTCCGGCGGTGAGGAGATGTTTGCCTCGCCACCTCCGCCACCCCCGCCGCCGGCCCAGCGCATTGGCCTCGAAGAGCGCATCACCTCGCGCTGGTTCGTGTGGGTCGGAGCGGTCGCGCTGGCGCTGGCGGGACTGTTCCTGGTCAAATACAGCATCGATTATGGCCTGTTGACGCCGCGCATGCGGGTGGCCGCCGGTTTCTTGTTCGGCCTTGCCCTGATGGCGGCGGGCGAATGGCTGCGGCAGCGCCCGCTCGAGCGCGCCATTGCGGCGGTCAAGCCGGACCATGTGCCGGGCGCACTGGTCAGCGGCGGCCTGTTCTCGGCCTATGCGGCGATCTATGCCGGCTATGCGTTATTCGGCTTCATTGCTCCGCCGGTGGCCTTTGTCGGCCTTGCCGCCATTTCGCTCCTCGGTTTCCTGCTCGGCGGCCTGCACGCCCCCATCGTCGCCATCATCGGGCTGATCGGCGGGCTGGCGACGCCGGCGCTGGTGCAATCCGAGGCGCCGTCCGCCATTGCGCTATTCGGGTATCTGGCGGTGATCGTGGCGGCGGCAACAGCGGTGGCGGCCTATCGCGGCTGGGCCTGGCTGATGGCAGCGGCCGTGGCCGGCGGGCTCGGCTGGCTGGCCCTGTGGATTGGCAACGAGCCGGTTGCCCACGTTGCCGTCCTGTGCGGGTTTGCCGCCTTCGTTGCGGCCGCAGGACTGTGGTTCGCCGTGAGCCGCATCGACCGCGAAGCGCCGGCCTTGTGGGGCGCAATTGCGCCTGAGTTTGCCGAACTGGTCGCCTGGCTTTGCGCCCTCGCGTCCGCGCTCCTGACCGCCTGGGTGCTGGTCAAGGCCCATGATCTCACTTGGGCGGCGGCCGTTTTCGGGCTCGAAATGATCGCCGCCTATGTCACTGCCCGGCGTTTTGCCCGCCTCGACAGCCTCACCGTCGTCGCCGGCATCGGACCCAGCGCCGCGGTGGCCGCATGGCCGGTGGCGGAGCTTGTGGACGCGGCGCGCGAGGCGCTTGCCGGAACCGCTGCGGGCCTGCCTTTTGCGGGTCTGATCGCGCCGGTGCTACAGCCTTTCATGGCCATGGTCTGCGGCCTAGCGCTGATTACGCTTGTCGCCGGTTACGTGCTGGGCCGAAGTGCGGTGCGACCGCAGGTTTTTGCCACCGCATCCATCGTCACGACCGCCGTGCTGCTCGCTGCGGCCTACATTCTCATGCGCGACGTGACGCCCGACCGCCTGTGGGCGGGCATCGCCGCCGGACTGGCGGTGATGGCACTGCCCGCAACCACGTCCTGGAACGGTCGCCGCGCGGACCATGGCGAGCGGCTGACGCTCGGCATCTATGCCGTGACCACGGTCGCGTCGATCGCCGGCGTCCTCGTCTTCACCTTGCACGATGCTTGGCTGACGGTGGGGCTGGCACTGGTAGTCCCGGCGCTCGCCTGGATCGGCGGCCGGCTGGAGTTGCCGGAATTCCGTTTCGTCGCCCTCGTCTTCGCCACCGCGCTGACGGTGCGGCTGGTCTTCAATCCGGCCATTGTCGACTACTACCACGCGGCGTTTCTCGGCCGTCATTGGGTGCTTTACGGCTATGGCGTGCCAGCCGCTGCGCTTTATGTTGGGGCACGGCTGTTCGAGCGCCAGCGTGACGACCGGCTGGTGCAGGTCCTTGACGGCGCCTGGCTGGCCTTTGCGCTTGTCATGGTGTCGCTCGAAATCCGCATCCTCGTCGAGGGGGCCATCGACGCATACGGATTCAAGCTTTTCGAAGCTTCGCTGCACTCGACGGTGTGGCTGACCAGCGCCTGGTGGCGGGGCAGGGCGGCGCTGGCCGGCGGGCGTGCCGTCGACCGCTGGGCGGCCATCGTGCTTGCCGTGTTGGGGGTCGGCTGCGTGACGGTGATGCAGGTCATTGTCCTCAACCCGCTCATCAACGACGATCTCGTCGGCCGCTGGCCGCTCGTCAACACGCTGGCGCTCGCCTATCTGCTGCCGGCGGTGCTGATCGTGGGGCTGATATGGCAGTTCGCCCGCGTCCTGCCGTGGTGGCTGCACTATGCCGGCGCCGGATTGGCGTTGGTGCTCGGCCTCTTGTGGCTGAAGCTGGAGGTGCGCCATGCCTATCAGCCGGAGGGCCTCGCCATGTGGCATTCGACCAGCGATGCCGAATCGTGGACCGTGTCGGCGGCATGGATCATCACCGCCCTGATCCTCTTCGGGGCCGGGATCTGGTCGCGCATTGCCGTCGTACGCTATGGGGGGCTCGCCATCCTGGTGGTGAGTGTCCTGAAGGTGTTCGTGGTCGACATGGCGGGCCTGGAAGGCCTCTACCGGGTCGCCTCGTTCCTTGGCCTCGGCCTGTCGCTGGTCGCCATCGGCTTTTTCTACCAGCGCTTCGTACAGCCACCGCCCGTGAAGGCGCCGCAAACCTGAAGCCCTTGCGCTGCCGTTGCGCAATCGCTATACCCCGCCTCGCTTAATCCACACGTCAGGTGTCGGGTCAAGGCGCATGGAGTTTCGGCTCCCACATAGCGTCTCGACCCTCCGGTGCCGGAATTCCGGCGACATAGCCTGGCGGAGGTTCAACCGGAAAAGGAGTTACAAGGCATGGCATTGCCTGATTTCAATATGCGTCAGCTGCTGGAAGCCGGTGTCCATTTCGGCCACCAGACCCATCGCTGGAACCCGCGCATGGCGACCTACATCTATGGCGCTCGCAGCGGCATCCACATCATCGACCTGGCCCAGACGGTGCCGCTGTTGCACCAGGCGCTGGTGCAGGTGCGCGATGTTGTGGCGGGCGGCGGGCGCGTGCTGTTCGTCGGCACCAAGCGCCAGGCGCAAGAGCCGATCAAGGATGCGGCAAAGCGCTCGGCCCAGTACTTCATCGCCTCGCGCTGGCTCGGCGGCACGTTGACCAACTGGAAGACCATCTCCAACTCGATCCGCCGGCTGCGCCAGCTCGACGAATTGCTGGCCAGCGAGTCGCAAGGCTTCACCAAGCGCGAGCGTCTTTCACTGACCCGCGAGCGCGACAAGCTCGAACTGGCGCTCGGCGGCATCAAGGACATGGGCGGCCTGCCCGACATCATGTTCGTGATCGACACCAACAAGGAGGCCATCGCCATCAAGGAGGCCAACCGCCTCGGCATTCCGGTGATCGCCATCCTCGACAGCAACTGCAGCCCCGACGGGGTCACCTTTCCGATCCCCGGCAACGACGACGCCGGCCGTGCCCTCAGCCTTTATTGCGACCTCATCGCCAGGGCGGTGATCGAAGGCATCTCGGTCAGCCAGTCCTCGTCGGGCGTCGACGTCGGCGAACTGGAAGCCCCGGTTGACGTCGACGTGCCGGCCGAAGCCGAAGCCACCGAAGAGCCGGCTGCGGATGCTCCCGCCGAAGCCAGCGCCGACGCAGGCACCGAAGCCGCTGCGGAAGCCGGCGCCTGAGAGGTTCAAAGTCAACGGCGCGGGCGGTGGGACCGTAAAGGTTTCGTTGTCCGCCCCGATTCATATGAAAGAGGTTCGATATGTCCCAGATAACTGCGGCGATGGTGAAGGAGCTGCGCGAAGCGACCGGCGCCGGCATGATGGATTGCAAGTCCGCGCTGACCGAAGCCGCCGGCGAAATGGAGGCCGCGGTCGACTGGCTGCGCGCCAAGGGGCTCGCCAAGGCGGCCAAGAAGGCTTCAAGAGTGGCATCGGAAGGCCTGGTGGGTTTGTGCATCGCCGGCAACGCCGGTGCCATGGTGGAAGTCAATTCCGAAACCGACTTTGTTGCCCGCAACGAGCAGTTCCAGCAGATGGTGGCCGAGGTCGCCGCCCTGGCCATTGCCGCCGGGGGCGATGTGGAAAAGCTCAAAGGCATGGCTTATCCGGGCGAAGGCAAGACGGTGGCTGAGCATGTTACCGCCATGGTCGCCACCATCGGCGAGAACATGAACGTGCGGCGCACCGCATCGATTTCGGTGAATGAAGGTGTCGTGGCCAGCTACGTGCACAACCAGGTAAAGCCGGGCGCCGGCAAGATCGGTGTGCTGGTCGGCCTCGAATCCAAAGGCAGCGTCGAGGCGCTGAACGCTTTCGGCCGCCAGGTGGCCATGCATGTCGCCCACGCCGACCCCCTGGCGCTCAACACCGGCGTTCTCGATCCGGCGCTGGTGGCGCGCGAGCGCGCGGTCTATGCCGAGCAGGCGCGCGAAAGCGGCAAGCCGGAAAACATCATCGAGAAGATGGTGGACGGGCGCATGAAGAAGTTCTTCCAGGAATCGGTCCTGCTCTCGCAGACCTTTGTGATCGACGGCGAAAACACCGTCGAACAGGCGGCAAAGAAGGCCGAAGCGGATGTGGGCGCGCCGATCAGGATTACCGGGTTTGCCCGTTTCAAGCTCGGCGAAGGTATCGAGAAGGAGCAGGACGATTTTGCCGCCGAAGTGAAGAAAGCGGCCTCCGGCGGCTGACGTGTCGTCTTTGCGAATCATCCTACAATGGGCTCCGGTCATGCCGGGGCCCATTTGTTTGGCATGAAGGCGATGAAAGGCACGTGATGGCGGCGGGATCGGACATGAAGCGGGTGCTGCTGAAGGTCTCGGGCGAGGTCCTGATGGGCGCCCAGGAGTTTGGCATCGACCTCAACACGGTGTCGCGGGTGGGCGAGGAAATTGCCCAGGTCGCGCGCGCCGGTCATCAGATCGCGCTGGTCATCGGCGGGGGAAATTTCTTCCGCGGTGTCGCCGGTGCCGCCAAGGGCATGGATCGTGCCGTGGCCGACCATATGGGCATGCTGGCCACCGTCATGAACGCGTTGGCTATGCAGCAGGTGCTGGAAACCAAGGGCATCGATGCCCGCGTCCTGTCGGCCATCCCCATGCCGACGGTGTGCGAGCCGTTCGCGCGCGAACGGGCGCTCAAGTTGTTGACGACCGGCAAGGTGGTGCTGTTTGCCGCCGGGACCGGCAATCCGTTCTTCACCACCGATACCGCCGCGGCGCTCAGGGCGGCCGAGATGCGGTGCGATGTTCTTCTCAAGGGAACCAGCGTCGATGGCATCTATTCGGCCGATCCCAAGACCCACCCCGATGCGACGCGCTATGAACGGCTGAGCTACATGCATGTGCTGGCCCGTGACCTCAAGGTAATGGATGCCGCGGCCATAACGCTTGCGCGCGACAATCACATTCCGGTAATCGTGTTCTCCATAAGAACACAAGGCGCGCTGATGAGCGTGCTCGCAGGCTCTGGCCGGTCGACCATCGTCGCCGACTGAGCGAGCCGCATGTGGGCCAGGCCGCCCACGGGATCGAGGAGACAAGTCGAATGGCAGAACACACTTCGCTGGATATCAAGGATCTGGAAAAGCGCATGCACGGCGCCATCGAGGTGCTCAAGCACGAATTGGCAGGATTGCGGACCGGGCGCGCATCGGCGGGCCTGCTTGAGCCGATCACCGTCGATGCCTATGGGTCTTCGATGCCGCTTTCCCAGGTGGGAACGGTTTCGGTGCCGGAATCGCGTCTGCTCTCGGTACAGGTATGGGACCGCTCGCTGGTGGGCGCGGTGGAAAAGGCCATCCGCGATTCCAGCCTCGGCCTCAACCCGGTGACCGAAGGCCAGACCCTGCGCATTCCCATACCCGAACTTACCGGAGATCGCCGCAAGGAACTCACCAAGGTTGCCCACAACTATGCCGAACAGGCACGCGTAGCCGTGCGCAATGTGCGTCGCGACGGTATGGAGACCCTCAAGCGGCTGGAAAAGGACGGGCATATCTCCGAGGACGACCACCACAAGCAAAGCGACGAAGTGCAGAAGCGCACCGACGCCGCCATCAAGGATATCGACGAGATGCTGGCCCTCAAGGATGCCGACATCATGCAGGTTTGATGGGAGAGGACAGGTAGGCGGAATGAACTTCGAGGCCCAACGCGCAGGCGATCTGCCGCGCCATGTTGCCATCATCATGGATGGCAATGGCCGTTGGGCGCATGAACGTTCGCTGCCCCGCTCGGCCGGGCATCGCCAGGGCGTCGAGGCCTTGCGGCGTACCGTGCGGGCGGCCATCGAAATCGGCATCGAATACCTCACTATCTACTCGTTCAGCTCCGAGAACTGGTCCCGGCCGCTCAGCGAGGTGAACTTTCTCCTGTCGCTGCTGCGCCGCTTCATTCGCCAGGACGTGGCCGAAATACATTCCGCCGGGGTGCGCATCCGGGTGATCGGCGAGCGCGAAGGCATCGATCCCGACATCGCCCTGATGATCGAGGAGTGCGAACAGTTGACGGCCGCCAATACCGCCATGACGCTGATCGTCGCCTTCAATTACGGAGGGCGTCAGGAACTGGCGCGGGCGGCGCGGCAGATCGCCAGGAGCGTTGCTTCGGGCGAACTGGATGCCGCCGCCATCGATGCCGAGATGATCGACCACCACCTCTATCTCAGCGACATCCCCGATCCTGACCTGCTGATCCGCACCGGTGGAGAACAGCGCCTGTCGAACTTCCTGTTGTGGCAGTGCGCCTATACCGAATTCGTCTTCGTCCATGACTATTGGCCCGATTTCACCAAGGAATCGCTGCAAAAGGCCGTTTCGGCCTTCCAGTCGCGTGACCGGCGCTTTGGCGGCATCAAGGCCAAGGTGCTGTGAACCCGGCCGACAACGGAACCCATAAATGAGCGATCCGGTATCAAGGCGCGAGGCGCCAGCCGTCACGGCGGTCAAATGGCGCGATCTCGGCATTCGAACCCTGGCTGCTGCCGTGATGGTGCCCCTGGCGCTGGTGTTGATCTGGGCCGGTGGCTGGTGGTTCATCGCGGCGATTGCGGGTTGCGGCCTGCTGATGGCCCATGAATGGTGCCGCATGGTGCATGGCGGCAGTGTGCCGCAACTGGTACTGCATGGCGTGGCGGTGATCCTGGCGGCAGCGGCCGGGGCCATTCTGGTGAGCGGTGAGGTCCTTGCCCTGGGGTTGATGGCAATCTGGGGCGCATCAGTGCTGCTTGCCTGGAAGTCGGGCGCGATGACCGGGTGGGGACTGGCGGGCGTGCCCTATGTGGCGCTGCCGATACTGATGCTCGGGCTTTTGCGCCACGGCGAAGCGGGGTTGACGGCGGTATTGCTCGTCATGTTGCCCGTCTGGATCGCCGATATCGGTGCCTATTTTGCCGGCCGGATCATCGGCGGACCAAAGCTTGCGCCGGTGATTTCGCCCAACAAGACCTGGGCGGGCCTTGGCGGCGCGGTGGTGAGCGCCATGGCAACCGCGTTGGCTGTGTGGCTGATCGCGGGCCTGCCGAACCCGTCGATGGCGCTTTTGCTAGGCGCGCTGATCGGTTTCTTCGAGCAGATGGGCGATCTGTTCGAATCCGCCGCCAAGCGCCACTTCGGGCTGAAGGACGCAGGCAACCTCATTCCCGGACACGGGGGTATCCTCGACCGGGTGGACGGACTGATTGCTGCGTCGATAGTGGCCGGCGTGATAGGCGTGCTGCATGCGGGCAGCGCGTCGATGATGGCGCAAGGGCTTTTGCAATGGTGAGTAATGGGCAATCCATGAAACGCATCAGCATTCTGGGCTCCACCGGATCGGTCGGTTGCTCCACTATCGATGTCATTCTCGCCAACCGCGAGGCCTTCGCGGTCGAGGCGCTGGTCGCCAATACCAATGTCGCATTGCTGGCCGAGCAGGCGCGCGCTGTGGGAGCGAGGATTGCCGTATCCGCCACCGCATCGCTGCTGGGCGAGCTGCGCGAACGTCTGGCGGGCTCGGGCATTGAAGCCGCCGCCGGACCCGAGGCGGTCATGGAAGCCGCCGCGCGCCCAGTCGACATGGTGATGGCATCGATTGTCGGCGCCGAAGGCTTGCGGCCGACATTGGCTGCGGCGGCGACGGGTGCGACCATCGCGCTGGCCAACAAGGAGTGCCTGGTGAGCGCCGGTGATCTGTTCATGCGTTCAGCGCGTGAGGCCGGTGCCACCATCGTGCCGGTCGATTCCGAGCACAGCGCCGTCTTCCAGTGCCTCGAACAGCACAACATCGACCATGTTCACAAGATTACACTGACCGCGTCGGGGGGACCGTTCCGTACCCGTTCACTCGCCGAACTGGGTCAGGTGACGCCGGCCGATGCCCTCAAGCACCCCAACTGGACGATGGGCCAGAAGGTCACCATCGATTCTGCGACCCTTATGAACAAGGGGCTGGAACTTATTGAGGCTTTTCACCTTTTTCCCGTCGGCGTGGAGCGGCTGGAGGCTGTCATCCACCCCCAGTCGATCATCCATTCGATGGTCTCCTACACCGACGGCTCGGTGCTGGCGCAACTGGGTGTGCCGGACATGCGCACGCCCATTGCTGCAGCGCTTGCCCATCCCGGGCGCATGCCCAGCGGATCGGCGGTGCTCGATCTGTGCCAGATCGGCACGTTGAGCTTCGAGGCCATAGATCCCGAGCGTTTTCGCGCCCCGTCGTTATGCCTGGGCGCCTTGGCCCGCGGCGGATCGGCGACGACTATCCTTAACGCGGCCAACGAAATCGCGGTTGCCGAATTCCTGTCGCAAAAACTTGCTTTTCTCGCTATTACCAAGCTCGTGGAGATGGTGCTGGAGCGCGCCGAACGTCAGGGCATGATCGCCGAGCCTGGTTCGCTTAACGATGTTTGGTCTGCCGACAGCTACGCGCGCCGGATTGCCGGTGAAGCGGCAAAGGGATTGCAGCAGTGACGGCAGCTGAGCCAAGGTGGCTGCAGCAAATTCGCTGACGGTTCAATTGCGCCACACCTGGCCGTCCTGGAGGAAACATGGATCTGATTATTTCTACATTGGGGTCGTCGCTGTGGTCGATACTGTCGTATATCGTCCCGTTCGTCGGCGTCTTGACGGTCATCGTGTTCTTCCACGAATTGGGCCACTTTCTAGTGGCGCGTTGGTGCGGAGTGCGGGTCGAGGCTTTCTCGGTGGGCTTCGGCCACGAAATCATCGGTTGGACCGACAAGCACCAAACCCGATGGAAAATCGGCTGGCTGCCGCTCGGCGGCTATGTAAAATTCGAAGGCGACGCCAATGCCGCCAGTCTGCCGAGCGCCGAGGCCCGGAGCGAGCACGCCCAGGCTTCGCCCGGCGACTTCCACGGCAAGGCCGTGTGGCAGCGCGCCCTGGTGGTGGTGGCCGGGCCGGCTGCCAATTTCATCTTGTCCATTGTCATCTTCGCTGCCAGCTTCGCCATCGTCGGCATACCGATCAGCGAGCCACTGGTCGATCAGGTGATGCCCGGCAGCCCGGCTGCCGTGGCAGGCTTCAAGCCGGGCGATCTCATTGTCAGCATCGACGGACGCAAGATCAGGTCGTTCACCGAAGTACAGGATATCATCCGTGGCAGCGCCGGCGTGCCGGTTGACATCACAGTCAAGCGCGACGGCAAGTCGCTGCCCCTGAAAGTGACGCCGAGCCGTGTTGAAGTCGACAATCTGCTTGGCGGAAAGACCCCGATCGGCCGGCTTGGCGTGTCGCGCAACGAGGCGGCGGATTTTCACTACGTGCGCCAGTCGCCCATCGAAGCCGCGAGCATGGCAGTCACCAAGACCGCGGACGTGTCGATGCAGCTCCTGGGCTATGTCCGTGGCATTTTGATGGGGCGCCGCAGCGCCGATCAATTGTCCGGCCCCATCGGCATCGCCAGGATGACCAGAGTGGTAGCGGCCAACAGCATTGCGCAATTGGTGCAATTGGTCGCGATGTTATCCATCAGCATCGGTTTGATTAACCTATTTCCAATCCCTATGCTCGATGGTGGCCATCTGCTGTACTACGCAATCGAGGCGGTGAGAGGAAAGCCGCTCGGTCAGGCAGCGCAGGAGATGGGGTTCAAGGTCGGTTTGTTCCTGGTCCTGGCTTTGATGTTGGTGACAACGTTTCACGACCTGTCGCAGATCAGTCCGTTTTGAGTTGGCCTAACGTAATGGAAAAAGAAGATTTCTCTGGTTTCCAAGCCCACCGAAACAGACTAAAAGACAGGGGGATTCGTCGTGTGGGGCGGCTTCAGGATTAGCGGGTGATTGGTTGCCGAATGCGTAAATTATCGGTTTTGGTGGGACATATCGTTCTCGCGCTGGCTCTTGCTGTTCCCTTGACCCTTCTGTTGCAGCCGGTTCCTGCGGTGCAGGCACAGGTGGTCAACCAGATAGTCGTGGAAGGCAATCAACGCGTGGAGCGCGATGCCGTACTCGCCTATATGCATGTCTCGCCGGGTGAGCCGATCACACCTGCCAAAATCGATGAATCGATCAAGGCCCTGTTCCAGACGGGGCTTTTCTCGGATGTGCGGATTTTCCGCCGCGGGAGCAGTCTGGTCGTTCAGGTGGCGGAAAACCCGCTCATCAACAAGGTGGGCTTCGAAGGCAATTCCGATCTCGACACCAAGAAGCTCACCAAGCAAATCGACTTGCACGAGCGCTCGGTCTACACCCGCGCCCGGGTCCAGTCCGATGTGCAGAAGCTGATCGCGCTGTATCGTCGATCCGGGCATTTCGCCGCAAGGATCGACCCGAAGATCATCCGCCTGTCGCAAAACCGCGTGAACCTCGTGTTCGTCATCGACGAAGGCAAGACAACCAAGGTCGCGCGCATCAATTTCATCGGTAACGAGGCGTTTTCGGACACCACCTTGCGCTCGACGATCTCCACGTCGGAATCGGCATGGTGGAAGTTCTGGTCCACCAGCGACAACTATGATCCGGATCGCCTCGCCTACGACCGCGAATTGTTGCGACGGTTCTATTTGAAGAACGGCTATGCGGACTTCAAGGTTATCTCGGCGACCGCCGAACTGGCCCGCGATGGCGAGAGCTTCTTCATTACCTTCACCGTCGATGAGGGTCCGCTTTATTCGCTAGGCAAGGTCAGCGTCAACGCCGGTCAGACAAAGCTTGACCCCAAGGACTTGCAGAGCGTTATCGACATCGCGCCGGGTGAACGTTATGACGCCAGCAAGATCGACAAGGCGGTCGAGAACGTGACCCTGGAAGCCGGCAAGTCCGGTTATGCATTCGCCAAGGTCGATCCGCTAATCACCCGTGACCCGGCCAAGAAGACCCTGAATCTCACCTTCGACGTTCAGGAAGGCCCGCGTGTCTATATCGAACGAATCGACATCGTTGGTAACTTCCGCACCCTCGATGAAGTGATCCGCCGCGAGTTGCGGCTGGTGGAAGGCGATGCCTACAACCGCATCCTCATCGACCGCGCCAGGCGGCGGCTGACAGCGCTCGATTTCTTCAGCAAGATCGACTTCAAAGAGACCCCGGGTTCTGCCCCCGACAAGGTGATCCTGACAGTTGAAGTGGTCGAAAAATCGACCGGTACCATCAGTTTCGCGAGTGGCTATTCGTCATCCGAAGGAGTCGTCGGCTCGGTCAGCATCTCCGAACGAAATTTCCTGGGCCGCGGACAGTTTGTCAGCCTCAGCACGTCGGGCAGCTTCAAGAACCAGTCCGCCAGCTTCAGTTTCACCGAGCCGTATTTCCTCGGCCGCCACCTGTCGGCAGGCTTTGATCTCTATGCAACGCGCACCGATCAGACGACGGAGTCCTCCTACACCGTCGACCAGTTTGGCGGCGCGCTGCGGCTAGGCTTCCCCCTGTCCGAGTTCTCCCGCCTGGAAACCAAGTATTCCTTCACTCATCGCATCGTCAGTGTCGTTGGCCAAAACGTTACGCCGCAAAGGGTTTCCCCCGCCGTTGCGAAGGCCAACGGCACCGATGATCTGTCGTTGTTTGGCGGCAGCTATATCTATGACGACCTGGACAACCCGCTGAATCCGAGCAACGGTTTCCGCTTTGAGGCCTCTGCCGACCTCGCCGGACTCGGGGGCTCGGTCCATTGGGCCCGCGGCGAGCTGGTCGGCTATTACTTCACGCCAGTGGTGTACGACAATGTCATCCTCAAGCTGAAGGGCTCGGCCGGCTACATGCATGGCTGGAACGGCGACAAGGTTCCGGTCGTCGATCGCTTCTTCATGGGTGGCGACACGTTCCGCGGCTTTGCTGTCTCGGGTGTTGGTCCTCGTATGCTGGCCGCGAATGGCAGGTCCGACTCAATCGGCGCTCAGAGCTACGGCATTGGCACTGTGGAATTGAATTTCCCCCTCGGGCTGCCAGAGCAATTCGGCATAACCGGCGCTGTATTCACGGATTTCGGCACGGTCTTCGGCGCGCCTGAACATACAGTCCCGATCGGGGGGCCCGGATGCACGGGCGGCGTGATCTGCACGGTTTTCGATACCATGGCGTTCCGTGCCTCCGTCGGTGCCGGTCTCATCTGGCAGTCGCCGTTCGGACCTTTGCGCGTTTACCTCGCCTATCCGCTGATGAAGGCCAGCTACGACAAGACCCAGCTCATCCAGTTCAGCGTCGGCACGCAGTTCTGATGCCGGCTGCGAGGTAGGTCTTGATGGGCACCGAAGCAACGACCGACCGGCTGTCGACGGCTGACATTGTCCGCATTATGCAGATGCTGCCACATCGCTATCCGTTCCTGCTCGTCGACAGGATCATCGACATGGACCGGGATATATCGGCGACCGGCATCAAGAACGTCACCATCAACGAACCGTTTTTCCAGGGTCACTTCCCCGGCCAGCCGGTCATGCCGGGCGTGTTGATCATCGAGGCGATGGCCCAGACAGCCGGTGGGCTGGTGATCAATCACCAGGGGGCTGACGCCGAAAACCAGCTTGTCTATTTCATGTCCATCGACAAGGCGCGCTTTCGCAAGCCGGTGGTGCCGGGCGACCAGTTGCGCATCCCCGTCCGCCTGCTGCAGCGGCGCGCGCGCGTGTGCAAGTTCGCCGCCGAGGCGCATGTCGACGGCAAGCAGGTGGCAGAGGCGGAAATCACCGCCATGATCGCACCACGAAGCTGATAACGGATGGCGTCAGATCAGCCGGCAATCGGATGCATTCACCCGATTGCCGGCTCTGGTAGTTGCGTTTCTTTGCGCTCTCAGCGCCGCTGGCTGACCGGTGTGTAGTCGCGGCGCTTGGCGCCGGTGTAGAGCTGGCGCGGACGGCCAATCCTCTGGCTCGGATCCTCGATCATTTCCTTCCACTGGGCAATCCACCCGACGGTGCGCGCGATGGCGAACAGGACCGTGAACATCGAGGTCGGAAAACCCAGCGCCCTCAGCGTGATGCCGGAATAGAAATCAATGTTGGGATAAAGCTTCTTTTCGATGAAGTAGTCGTCCTTCAGGGCGATCTGCTCCAGTTCGCGGGCGACATCCAGCAACGGGTCATCGGTAATGCCGAGTTCGGTGAGCACTTCATGCGCTGCCTTCTGCATGATGCGGGCGCGCGGGTCATAGTTCTTGTAGACCCGATGGCCAAAGCCCATGAGCCGGAAGGGGTCCTTCTTGTCCTTGGCCTTGGCGATGAATTTCGCAATGTTGTCGGGCTCGCCGATCTCGGCCAGCATGTTGAGTGCGGCTTCGTTGGCACCGCCATGAGCGGGCCCCCACAGGCAGGCGATGCCGGCGGCGATGCAGGCAAATGGATTGGCACCTGACGAACCCGCCAGCCGCACCGTCGAGGTTGAGGCATTCTGTTCGTGATCGGCGTGCAGGATGAAGATGCGATCCATGGCACGCGCCAGGACCGGGTTGACCTTGTACTCCTCGCACGGCACCGCAAAGCACATGTGAAGGAAGTTGGCCGCATAGCCAAGGTCGTTGCGCGGGTAAACGAACGGCTGGCCGATGTGATACTTGTAGGTCATGGCTGCAATGGTCGGCAGCTTGGCGATCATGCGGCGAGTGGCCACTTCGCGCTGCCAGGGATCGGTGATGTCGGTCGAGTCGTGATAGAACGCCGACATGGCGCCGACCACACCCACCATCACCGCCATGGGATGGGCATCACGCCTGAAGCCGCTGAAAAAGCGCGACATCTGTTCGTGGATCATGGTGTGGTGGGTGATCGCCGTTTCGAATTCACGACGCTGCGTCGGGGTCGGCAATTCTCCATACAACAGCAGATAGCACGTCTCGATGAAATCGCCGTGCTCGGCGAGTTGTTCGATGGGATAGCCGCGATACAGCAATATCCCCTCGTCACCGTCGATGAACGTGATCTTGGATTCGCAGCTCGCCGTGGCCGTGAAGCCCGGATCGTAGGTGAACACACGCGCGTCGCGATAAAGGTTTGATATGTCCACCACGTCGGGACCGGTCGATCCACTCCGGACCTCCAGATCGTAGTTCTTGCCGGCAAGTGAGAGGGTTGCCTTATCGCTCATCTGGATGCCCCTTTCTGATTGGACGCCGTGCCCGATAGCGGGCAACAAACGACTGTATCAGGGCTACCGCATCACCGTCCATGCTGCAAGTGCTGCCATAGTCGTGCACTGCACAATCCTTGTGCAATCACGCAGGATTGGTCGCATCGGCGATCCGCGCCAGTGCTTCGTCGCGGCCCAGCACGACCAGCACGTCGAAGACACCGGGCGAAACGGTGCGGCCGGTGAGCGCAGCCCGCAGCGGTTGTGCGATCTTGCCCAGCTTCTGGCCCGAAACATCGGCGAAGGAGCGCACTTCGCGTTCAAGCTCGGCGGCGCTCCAGTCGACCCTCTGGAGGCCCGGCAGCAATTGCGCAAGGACAGCCGCACCCCCGCCGACCAGAATGTCGCGCGCCTTTTCGTCCATGGCGAGCGGACGCCGCGCGAACAGGAAACGGGCGCCATCCATAAGTTCTACGAGGGTCTTCGCACGCTCCTTGAGGCCGGGCATGGCTGCTACAAGCTGCGCGCGCATGGCGTCGTCAAGCTCGCCGAGCATTGCCTTGCCGCCTTCGGCATGCGGCAGGAAGGCGATCAGCGCCTCCATCAGGTCGGCATCGGGCGTGGCGCGGATATAGTGGCCGTTGAGATTTTCCAGCTTGGCGAAATCAAAGCGCGCCGGCGACTTGCCGACCGATGACAGGCTGAACCATTCGATCATCTGGTCGGTCGAGAAAATCTCGTCATCGCCGTGGCTCCACCCGAGCCGGGCAAGATAGTTCCGCATGGCGGCCGGCAGGTAGCCCATATCGCGATAGGCATCGACCCCGAGAGCCCCGTGGCGCTTGGAGAGCTTGGCCCCGTCGGGACCGTGGATCAGGGGAATGTGAGCCATGACCGGCACGTCCCAGCCCATGGCCTTGTATATCTGGGTCTGGCGCGCCGCGTTGGTCAGGTGATCGACACCGCGGATGATATGGGTCACGCCCATGTCGTGATCGTCGACGACGACGGAGAGGTTATAGGTGGGGGTGCCGTCGGAGCGCAGGATGATCAGATCATCGAGCTCCTTGTTGGCGAACACCACGCGGCCCTGCACCTCATCCTCGATCACTGTCTCACCCTCATCGGGTGCCCGGAAGCGGATCGCCGGGGCAATCCCGGCGGGCGCTTCGGAGGGATCGCGGTCGCGCCAGCGCCCGTCATAGCGTTGCGGCCGGCCCTCCGCGATGGCCGCTGCCCGCATGGCCTCAAGCTCTTGCGGCGTCGAGTAGCAGCGGTAGGCGAGATTGCTGGCCAACAGCTCATCCGCGACCTCGCGGTGACGCTCAACCCTGGCCGCCTGCGAGACCGGCTCGCCCGCCCAGTCGAGACCAAGCCACTCCAGGCCTTCCAGAATGGCATCGACGGCCGCTGTCGTGGAGCGCGCTCGGTCGGTATCCTCGATGCGCAACAGCATCTTTCCGCCATGGTGGCGGGCATAGAGCCAGTTGAACAGGGCCGTCCGACCTCCCCCGATGTGGAGGAAACCGGTCGGTGAGGGGGCAAAGCGGGTAACGACGGGCGATGACATGAGCGCCGGTCTCCGTAATGATGCTGCTATAAGGGGCGCAACGCCCGTAAATTCGGTCCGGCGCGGTCTAACACAGGCCGGCTTGGCTGATAAGGGGAGGGGCCGCACATCGCCGACTTCGGCTGGCAGGTAGAAGACAGGGAACCGGTGGCAGCGCCTGCCGGGTCGCTGGCGTGGTTGTCGCCGCGGGCCTGGCTGCATGATCTGCATGAAGCTCTTGCCGCACAAGACGATCGCTTCGGCCTGTGGCTGCCGGTCGCCTTTGCCGCCGGAGCGGGCGGCTATTTCGCGCTGCCGACTGAACCCTCAGGCGCAGCCGTTGCCGCGATTGGCCTTGCAGGGGCGGCGCTGTTCGCCGTCATGACCTGGCGGCGGCGGATCAATTGGCTGGTCCTTGTAATGGTTGTCGCCATTGCGGGCGCCGTCGCCGGCAAGGCACGTGTGGCCATGAACCACACCCACCTGCTACAGGCGACCACCGGGATGGTCACGCTGACCGGCGTGGTGCGCGAACGCCAACGCCTGGGCGGTCGCTGGCGGGTCATCATCGACCTCGAGAGCGTCGAGGGGTTGAAGGCCGGTGCGGCGCCGCAGCGGGTTCGCATCACCGCGCCGGCCAGTTACCAGATGCCGCGCGGCGGGCGGATAACGATCAAGGCACGGCTCTATCCCTTGCCAGGGCCGGTGGCGCCCGATGCCTGGAATCCGGCCCGCAGGCTGTGGTTCGACGGCATCGGGGCGACGGGATACAGCTTGTCAAAGCCGCAGATCCTTTCATCGCCCGAACCGTCTGCGAGCCCGGGTTTCAGGCAGATTGTCCAGAACCTGCGCGATACCATGGCAAGGCGTATTCGCGCCTGCCTGCCAGCGGGGACGGCCGGCATGGCCATTGCCCTCATCACCGGTGAGCGCGGTGAGATACCCAACCAGGCCCGCGATGACCTCAGGGCCTCGGGACTGGCGCACATCCTGGCCATATCCGGACTCCACATGAGCCTGGTGGCCGGTGGTATCTTCTGGGTAGTGCGGGCGCTGCTTGCCCTTTCGCCATGGCTCGCGACAGGGTTTCCCATCAAGAAGTGGTCGATCGTCGTGGCACTGGTTGCCGCGGCGGGTTACCTGGTGTTGTCCGGCGCCGCGGTCGCGACGCAACGTGCGTTCGTGATGCTTGCCGTCATGGGACTGGCCGTCCTCCTAGACCGTCCCGCCATTTCCATGCGCAATCTGGCAGTGGCGGCGTTCGCGGTGATGATCCTTTCACCCGAAGTGGTCGCCGGCGCCAGCTTCCAGATGTCGTTCCTGGCAGTGGCCAGCCTCATTGCCTTCTACGAGAGCGTCTGCGCTTGGCGACAGACCCACAATCGTGAAGCCGCGGCGCCCAGTGCCCTCCGGCAGGCGGCACGCTGGGCAGGGCTGTTCGTCCTTGCTACCGCGGCCACCACCCTCGTTGCGGGAACCTCGACCGCCCTGCCGGCTGCCTTTCATTTCCACCGGGTATCCTTCTACAGCCTGCTCGCCAATGTGCTCGGCCTGCCGGTCATCAGTTTTGTTGTCATGCCGGCGGCGGTCGTGTCGGTGTTCGCCATGCCCTTCGGCCTCGAGGCCGCCCCGTTGTGGCTCATGGGCAAGGGCATCGTGGCCGTGCTCTGGGTCGCCGGCCATGTGGCCGCGATGCCGGGATCGAGCCGCTTCCTGCCGGCCTTTCCGGCTACAGCGGCAATCATCATGGCAGCCGGTATCCTGTGGATTGCCCTGTGGCGGGGCCGGTTGCGGACCCTGGGCATCGTCGTCTTTGCATCCGGTCTTGCCTTGGCGCCGTGGCAGACGCCACCGGATGTGCTCATCGACCGCTACGCCAGCGTGGTCGCCTTGCGCAACGCGGACGGTCAACTGGTGCCCACCAGCGGCCGCAAGGCGCGCTACGCGACGGGGCAGTGGCTAATGGCCGACGGCGATGCCACCACTCCCGCCAACGCCGCGCGCCGTACGGGATGGACCTGCGACAAGTCGAGGTGTACCGGCGCCATTGGCGGACAGAGGCTTTTATATCTTATGGATGAACAGGCCGCCCCGGACTGTGCCGGGTATCAGATCGTCATCGCCGCCTATCCCTTGCGTCGGCTGTGTGGCGATGCCGCGACGCGTATCGACCGCTTCGATGTCTGGCGCAATGGCGCCCATGCCGTTTATGTCACGGGATCGAAGACCCGCGTGGAAACGGCCCGCCAGAGCGCCGGCGACCGTCCATGGAATGTCACACCGGTCGCCCGCGCCAGTATCCTCGCGACACCGCCAACTCCAGCAGTCACAAAGGCGACCCCAAAGAGGACGCAGAGCGTAGTGGACACGCCGAAAAAAGCTGTTCAGTAGCGCCGCAGCAGGCCGACCAGGCGGCCCTGGACGCGCACCCGGTCGGGGCCGAAGATGCGAGTCTCATAAGCTGGATTGGCGGCTTCCAGGGCCACCGAATCGCCCTTGCGCCGCAAGCGCTTGAGGGTCGCCTCGTCTTCGTCCACCAGCGCCACGACAATCTCGCCCGACTGCGCCGTATCGCCTTTGCGGATGAGCACCGTGTCACCGTCAAGAATGCCGGCCTCGATCATCGAATCGCCTTTAACTTCCAGGGCGAAGTGCTCACCCGGCCCCAAAAGATCGGGCGGTACCTGAATGTTGCGCGTATGGTCCTGAATGGCCGCGATGGGCACACCGGCAGCGATCCTCCCCATCATCGGCACGAAAGTCTCATCGCCCGAACCGGCGGCGCCGGGCTTGGGCTGCGGCCGGGCCCGGCCGAGCGAACCCTCGATGACGCTGGGCGCAAAGCCTCTTCGCGGTTGGACGACAGCGGTCGAACTCATGGATTCCGGCAGTTTCACCACTTCCAGCGCCCGCGCCCGGTGAGGCAGGCGACGGATGAAGCCACGCTCTTCCAGCGAGGTAATGAGGCGGTGGATACCCGACTTCGACTTGAGATCGAGGGCGTCCTTCATTTCCTCGAACGAGGGCGGCACGCCGGTTTCCCTGAGGCGGTCGTGAATGAAGATCAACAGCTCGTATTGTTTGCGTGTCAGCATGAGGTCCCTCCGGCGGGTCTTGGTGCCTTCGAAAGACCAGAATCGGAACAAAGGCGAAACCTTTGTACCCCTTTTGTTTGCGCACGACAACCCCTTTCCGCGCTGGGATGCAGGAAAATATCCAACTTCGGCTGCATGTTGAGGCGCCTAGAGAGGCAATATGTGCACTTCGGCACCCGCCTCGGCGGCCGGGGCATGGGGTGGGCGGATAACCAGGCATTGCGCTTCGGCGAAAACCCGCTGCATGGAACTGTCCTGGCGCGGGAACGCCCGGGCGATGAGCTGTCCGCCGGGCCCGAATTCGATGCGTGCTCTGAGATAGTCCTGGCGCTGGTCGTTGGCGGGCAGGGGATCCCCCAGCGTCGCGGTGTGAGGTGCCGCTGCCGCGCTGCGCCCGAGAAGGCGGGCGATGACAGGTGCAATGAACACCCGCGCGCACACCTGCGCCGAGACCGGATTACCCGGCAGGCCGACGATGAGCTGACGCCCGCGCCTCGCAAACAGCAGTGGCTTTCCCGGCCGCATGGCGATCTTCCAGAACTCCAGCTTGATGCCGAGTTGGTTGAGGGCATGGTGGACAAGGTCGTGATCGCCCACCGAGGCGCCGCCGATGGTCAAGAGGACACTGGCGCGGGCGGCGGCATCGATGCGCCTGGCGATGGCCGCGGTATCGTCGGCGGCGATGCCGAGATCGTGCGGTTCGCCGCCCGCCTCGCGTACGAAGGCACAAAGTGCGGCACCGTTGGAGCCGACGATCTGGTCGGGGCGCGGCTCAACGCCGGGTGCCACAAGCTCATCGCCGGTCGCCAGGATGGCGACCGCGGGCCGGCGGCGCACCGTCACCTCGGGATTGTTCATGGCCGCTGTCAGGCCGATGGCGCGGGCATCGAGCACCCGGCCCGCATCGAGCAGCACGTCGCCGCGCGCGAAATCGAGGCCGCGCGGACGGATGAAGGCCCCTTCGGCAACGCCCTGCAGCACTGTCACGCGCCCGGATGCCGCGGCCCTGGTATTTTCCTGGATGACAATGGCATCAGCGCCGCGCGATACCGGCGCCCCGGTGAAGATGCGCACCGTCTCGCCCGACTTGAGGCGACCGGAGAAGGCCTCGCCGGCCCGCGCCTCGCCGATCACCGCAAGTTCGACCGGGACAGACTTCAGATCGGCGGCGCGCACCGCGTAGCCGTCCATGGCCGATGCGGGGAAGGGGGGCTGGTCGCGGCGCGCGGCGATGGGACCGGCCAGCGTGCGCCCCAGCGCTTCATCGAGACCCACCCGCTCGGCACCGGTGGGCTGCAGGCCCTCCAGCATGCGTGCCAGCGCCTCTTCGACAGGCAGCAGAGCCATCAACTCTCCTTGCCGGCGATGAAGTGGCCGGATTTGCCGCCGGCCTTTTCCAGCAGGCGCAATTCGGAGATGACCATGCCGCGGTCGACGGCCTTGAGCATGTCATAGACGGTGAGGCAGGCAACCGAGCAGGCGGTGAGGGCTTCCATCTCGACGCCGGTCTTGCCCTCCACCTTCACCTCGGCTTCAACCGCGATGCCCGAACGCGCCGCATCGGGCGCAAAATCCACCGTGACTTTGGAGAGGGCGAGGGGATGGCACAGGGGAATGAGTTCATGGGTGCGCTTGGCGGCCATGATGCCGGCGATGCGGGCGGTGCCCAAGACATCGCCCTTCTTCGCCTCGCCGGCCAGCGCCAGCTTCAAGGTTTCCGGTTTCATGGTGATGAAGGCACCGGCCCGCGCCGTGCGCGCCGTGACGGCCTTGTCGGACACATCGACCATGCGGGCCTGGCCCTTGTGGTCAAGATGGGTGAGGCGGGGTGATGAGGTCATGGGCTCACTGTACCGCTTCGCTTGCGGCCGAGCGGTCGAGGATGGCGCGCGTGGCAGCCTCGACGTCGGTCTGGCGCATGAGGCTTTCGCCGATCAGGAAGGCATTGACGCCGCCGCGCGACAGGCGGGCCAGATCGCGCGCGGCGTTGAGGCCGCTCTCGGCGATGACGATCCGGTCGGCCGGCACCTCGGGCACCAGCCGCTCGGTCACCTCAAGGCGGGTCTCGAAGGTTTTCAGGTCGCGGTTGTTGATGCCGATGAGGCGGGTGTCGAGCTTCAGGGCGCGCTCCAGCTCGGCCTCGTCATGCACTTCGGCAATGACGTCCATGCCCCAGTCGAAGGCCGAAGCAGCAAGATCGGCGGCCAGGGCGTCATCGACCAGCCCCATAATGATAAGGATGCAGTCAGCCCCCCACGCACGCGCCTCGGCCACCTGATAGGTATCGAGCATGAAATCCTTTCTGAGCGCCGGCAGGCCGCACATGGTGCGCGCCGCCAGCAGGAATTCCGGGGCGCCCTGGAAGGAGGGCCTGTCGGTGAGGACGGACAGACAGGCAGCACCCCCGGCCTCATAGGCGATGGCCAGTTCCGGCGGGTTGAAATCGGCACGGATCAAGCCTTTCGACGGGCTGGCCTTCTTGATCTCGGCGACCAACGCCCAGTCGCCGGCCGCGATCCTTGCCTCGAGGGCGGCACGAAAGCCGCGCACCGGTGGGGCATCGAGGGCTTGTACCTCGAGATCGGCCAGCGGCAGCGCCCGCTTGGCGTCGGCCACTTCGCCGCGCTTGTAGTCGGCGATGCGCTCGAGGATCGAGCTCATTTTTCCGCCGCTTCCTGCGACACCGCCACAAGACATTCAAGGGCGCCCAAAGCCTTGCCGTCATCGATGGCCTTCGCCGCTACTTCCGCCCCTTCCTTGAGGTTTGCAGCCCTCTCGGCCACCACCAGGGCAGCACCCGCCGTCATGACGGCGGCATCGCGGAAGGCGCCGGGCTTGCCGGCCAGCACGGCGCGCAAGGCAACGGCGTTGGCGGTGGCGTCGCCACCTTTCAGATCGGCCAGTGACGACCGGGAAAGCCCGGCATCCTCAGGCGTGATCTCGAAACTCTCGACCCTGCCGCCCGAAAACTCGGCCACCCAGGTGGTGCCGGTCGGGGTGATCTCGTCAAGCCCGCCCTCGCCATGCGTCACCCACACCCGTTCCGAGCCGAGCTTGCCCAGCACTTCGGCAAGCGGCTCCACCCAGGCGCGGGCAAAGACGCCGACGATCTGGCGCTTGACGCCGGCCGGATTGGAGAGCGGTCCCAGCAGGTTGAAGATGGTGCGGGTCGCCAGTTCCACGCGGCTGGGACCCACATGGCGCATGGCGGCATGATGGGCGGGCGCGAACATGAAGCCGACGCCCGCCTCGCGGATGCAGCGCGCAATGCCTCCGGGCGAAAGGTCGAGGTTGACCCCAAGCGCCATCAGCGTATCGGCGGCGCCCGACTTCGAGGACAGCGCCCGGTTGCCGTGTTTGGCGATGGAAAGCCCGGCGCCGGCCGCGACAAGGGCCGCGCAGGTGGAAATGTTGTAGGTGCCCGATCGATCGCCGCCGGTGCCGACGATGTCGAGGGCATCGCCGGGCGCTTCGACCCTGAGCATTTTCTCGCGCATGGTGCGCACCGCCCCGGTGATCTCGGGCACCGTCTCGCCGCGCACGCGCAGAGCCATCAGGAAACCGCCGATCTGCGAAGGCGTGGCTTCGCCCGACATCATGATGTCGAAGGCTTCCTTGGCCTCGTCCTCGCTGAGAGGATTGGAGTCGGCAACCTTGGCGATCAGCGCCTTCAGATCAGACATGGCTCAGAACCGTTCCTGTGACGGGATTGGCGGTCAATTGATGCCGGCGAGGGTCAGGAAGTTCCGCAATAACTTATGACCATGCTCGGAAGCAATACTTTCGGGATGGAACTGGACGCCGTAGACACGGCGGTTCTCGTGCTCCAGCCCCATGATCAGCCCGTCCTCGGTCTCGGCGGTCACCTTGATCTCGTCAGGCAGGCTCTGCCGTTCGACGATGAGCGAATGATAGCGCGTTGCCTGGAAATGATCGGGTATGCCGGCGAAGATGCCCTCTTCGCGATGGTGCACGGCCGACAGCTTGCCGTGCATGAGGACGGGCGCCCGCACCACCTTGCCGCCATAGGCCTGGCCGATCGCCTGATGGCCGAGGCAAACGCCCAGAATGGGCAGATCGGCGGGCGCGCGGGCAACCAGTTCGAGGCAGATGCCGGCCTCGTTGGGCGTGCACGGGCCCGGCGACAGCACCACGGCCGCCGGTGCCATGGCGAAGACGTCATCGACCGTCAGCGCATCGTTGCGATGGACGCTGGCCGTCGCACCGAGATCGCCGAGGAAGTGGTAGAGGTTCCAGGTGAAGCTGTCGTAGTTGTCGATGAGGACAATCATCTTTTCTTCCCCACCTATTGGCCGCGTGTCGCGCGGCCGGCGAAGCGGATGGCTTCCTCGGCGGCACGAAACAGCGCCTTGGCCTTGTTGATGCACTCGGCCTGCTCGCTTTCGGGCACCGAGTCGGCGACGATCCCGGCGCCGGCCTGCACGTACATCTTGCCGTCCTTGACCAGCGCGGTGCGCAGCACGATGCAGGTATCCATCTCGCCGTTGGCGCTGAAATAACCGACGCAACCGGCATACGGTCCGCGCTTGTCGGATTCCAGTTCGTCGATGATCTGCATGGCCCTGACCTTCGGTGCCCCCGACACGGTGCCGGCCGGAAAGCCCGCCACCAGTGCATCAATGGCATCGAGCTCGGGGCGCAATTTGCCTTGCACATTGGACACGATGTGGATGACGTGGCTGTAGAATTCCGGAAAGAAGCAATCGGTGACGCGGATCGAGCCGATCTCCGACACCCGTCCGACATCGTTGCGGCCCAGATCGAGGAGCATCAGGTGCTCGGCCCGCTCCTTGGGATCGGCGAGCAATTCTTCCGCCAGCGCCCGGTCCTCGGCTGGCGTCGCACCGCGCCGGCGCGTGCCGGCGATGGGGCGGATGGTGACGTCACCGTCACGTACCCTGACGAGGATCTCCGGGCTGGAACCGATGAGGGAAAAGCGGTCGAAGTCGAGATAGTAGAGGAAGGGCGACGGGTTGACCCGCCTGAGCGCCCTATAGAGTGCAAACGGCGGCAGGGTGAAGGCTGTCTCGAAACGCTGCGAGAGCACCACCTGAAAGATGTCGCCGGCCGCGATATAGTCCTTGGCGCGCTCGACCATGGCCATGTAGTCGCCGGGGCTGGTGTTCGACGAAGCGTTCTCGAACGAAACGGTCAAGTGCTCTTCGCTGACCCGCTGGTCGAGCGGCCGCTCCAGAGCATCGACCACATCGTTGAGGCGTTCAAGCGCCCGGGCATGGGCGGCGCGGGCGCTGACTTCTGCTTCCGGATAGACCGGCGTCACCACCGTCACCTCGTCCTTCACCGCATCGAAGATGGCCATCACGGTCGGGCGCACCAGAACCGCATCGGGGACGCCGAGCGGGTCGGCATGGTCGGCAGGCAGGTGCTCCATCGCCCGCACCATGTCGTAGCCCATGTAGCCGAACAGGCCCGCCGCCATGGGGGGCAGGTCTTCCGGCAGGTCGATACGCGATTCGGCCAGCACCGAACGCAGGGCCTGGAGCGGATCTTCCTCGAGAGGCTCAAATGCGCCGTCGGGATCGAGCAGCGCCTTGCGGTTCACCTCGGCCCTGCCAGCCTCCACCCGCCAGATCAGGTCGGGCCTCAGGCCGATCATCGAATAGCGGCCGCGCACCGCACCGCCTTCGACCGATTCCAGCAGGAAGGTGTATCGAACATGGCGCGCCAGCTTGAGCATCGCCGATACCGGCGTCTCGAGATCGGCCACCAGGCGGGTGGAAACCACTTGCGCAGCCCCGCCCTCGTAACGGGCGGTAAACTGGTCGATATCTGGCGTGAACAACATGACGCGCAATTCCGGTTGCAAGGAAAAAGTCGAACGCGGCGAAACCCGGTCAGGACTGACCGCCGGACAAGCTTCGCCACATTTTCTGGTTCACCTTGACGCCGATTGCCGTCTCCAGTTCGATCATGTAGGCGCCGAACACATCATTGGCGAGCCCCGCGTCGAGAGCTTTGCCCAGTGCCTTGGCTTCCACTGACTTGGGATCGAAAGGCGGTATCAGGACGGGTGAGGAATGCATCACCCGAGCCGTCTTGCCATCGGCACCGAGGGCGACGGCATAGCCGTCGGGCGCGGCGGCAAACAGCGCTGCCACCTGAGTTCCATCGAAGGTGCTGGACGTCTCGATGCGTTTCAGGCCGGTCGCCTGTTCGAGCTTGGCGCCCACTTCGGCAGCCAGCTTGTCCATGGCTTCGCCTTTTTCCGCCCGCGCCTGCAGGCTACGGGCCTTGTCGAGCAGTACCTCGCGCAACTTTTGCGTCTTCCACGCGGCAATCACATCCGGGCGTGCCTTGTCCAGTGCCCGCACTTTGGCGACCTGGATGTCGCGAACCTCATACCAGTCGAAGCCATCCTGCCCGATAGCCAGGGCATCGTTCTCAACACCCACATCGCTGGCAAAGGCGGCCTTGAGCACTTGCGCCTTGCCGGGGAAGTTGACCACTTCCTTGCCGTCGGCCTGGTGACCGGAGATGTCGACGCTGTCCAGCGTCAGCAACTGGAGATCGAATTTCTTGGCGATGGCCTCGAATGACTGGCCGGCGGCGCGCGCATCCACGATGTGATCGTGGAGATCGAGGAGTTTCTCGCGGGCGTGCCGCAGCTTGAGTTCGGAAACGATCTGGTCGTGCACCTCGGAAAGCGGCTTCACCTTGCCGCCCACGATCTTGGTCACCCGAACCAGCGATACCGCGAGCTTGCCCTTGACCGGGTCGCTGACCTGATCCACGGGCAGCGAAAAGGCGACCTTGGCAATGGCCTCGTCGGGGATGTCGGTTTGCAGCAGCTCGCCTAGATTCACATCCTTGGGGCTATAGCCGCGCTCGGCGGCGACCTTCATGAAGTCCTCGTCGCCGCGAATGCGCTTGAGCGCCGCCTCCGCGCTGGCCATGTCGGGAAAGGCGATCTGCTGCACATCGCGTTTTTCCGGCGTCCCGAACCGGTTCTTGTCGCGCACGTAGGTCGTCGTGATTTCCTGTTCGCTGACGGTGATGGATTTGGCGAGCTGGTTTGCATCAAGGACGATGGTGGCAACGGTCCGCCGTTCGGGGATCATGAAATCGGCCTGATGGTCGGCATAGAATTTCGCGATCTCATCCTTGGACGGTTCGGGCACGGTAACCGCCGAGGCCGGAATGTCGAAATAAGCGGCATCGCGTTGTTCATTGCGCTGGCGCCAGGCGATCTCGACCAGCGTGTCGGGGGCGGTGAGGCCGGAAATGATGGAATCGGTAACGGCCTGACGGATCAGCCCCTGGCGCTCGTTGGAAACGAATTCCCGCTCGCTCAAGCCATTGGCCTCCAGCAGGCGGCGAAAATTCGCCGGATTGAACTGACCCCTGGCGTCCTGGAAGGCCGGATTGCTGGCCACCCGATCGGCCACCACCGAATTCGGCAGCGCCAGATTGAGGTCCTTGGCCTGCGCCATCAACGTGCTGTCGCGCAGCAGTTCCTGGAGCACCTGGGCGTCGACGCCGTGCTGGCGAGCCTCGGGCTCGCTGAGATTGCGCCCCAGCCGCGATGACAGCACCCTGACCCGGCGGCTGAAGGCGGTCTGGAATTCCTGCGACGTCACCTCGTTGCCGCCGGCCGTGGCCAGGACATCGGAGTGATAGCCACGAAACACATCCGCCACCCCCCACACAGCAAAGCTGGCCGCCAGGAGCCCGATGAAAATCTTGGCGACCAGGCCGCCGGCGGAACCTCTGAGCGCAGTAAGCATGGGGTAGGAGAACCTTCTGTAATTGGCCCGCTCGGTGCTGCTTGTCGGATGGCCGCAGGGCGGTGCATCATATGGACAGGGTCGGCAGGCCGCAAGCGTGCCTGCCGAGCCTGGACCGCCGAGACGACAATGCACCCGACGGCGTGCCGAATGCATATAAGAATGAGGGTGGGGAGGGCAAGCATGACACAGCCTCGCGGGCCACGGCCGCTTGTGGCCGGAAACTGGAAAATGAACGGCACCAGTGCTTCACTCGCCGAGGCGCGCGCCATGGCCGCCATGGTGAAGGGCGTCAAACTGAGGTGCGAAATCATGCTCTGTCCTCCAGCGACGCTGGTTGCGGGCATGGCGAAAGCCTTGAAGGCCAGCCGCATCCGCATCGGCGGACAGGACTGCCATGCCGAGGCAAGCGGTGCTCACACCGGCGATATATCGGCCGAGATGCTGGTCGACGCCGGCGCCTGCGGCGTCATCGTCGGCCATTCCGAGCGGCGCGCCGACCACCACGAGACCAATGCCGAGGTGCGCGCCAAGGCCGCTGCTGCCCACCGGGCCGGCCTGACGGCCATCGTGTGCATCGGCGAGACGCCTGAAGAGCGCCGCTCGGGCCGCGCGCTGGAGGTCGTCGATGCCCAGATTGCCGGCTCGCTGCCGCCCGGTGCCACCTCCGCCAATACCATCATTGCCTATGAGCCCGTCTGGGCGATCGGCACCGGTGTGACGCCGACACCAGCCGAAGTGGGCGAAGTGCATGCCCGCATCCGCGCTCGCCTCAAGGCGCTGGACGATGAGGACGGCAACGATTTCCGCATCCTGTATGGCGGCTCGGTGAAGCCCTGCAACGCCGCTGAACTGATGTCTGTCGCCAACGTCAACGGCGCGCTGGTCGGCGGTGCCAGCCTCAAGGCTGACGATTTCGTCGCCATTGTCAGGACCTGCGGCTGAGGTCGCCGTCATGGGGTTGATCGGTGCCGGCCGGCACTTATCTTTGCAATGTCGGCGGAAAGGCGCTATAGGCCCGCGCCAGACCTCTTTTTCCGCCATTCCAATTTGTCGAAGGCCTCTCTACCCATGACCGAAGTCGTTCTCGTCATCCATTTGCTGATCTGCATTGCGCTTATCGGATGTGTGCTGTTGCAGCGCTCCGAAGGTGGCGCGCTGGGCATCGGCGGCGGGGGCGGGGGCGGGTCGCTGTTCTCAAGCCGCGGCGTCGGCAATGCGCTCACCCGCACCACGGCCCTGCTGGCTGCGGCCTTCTTCGTGACCTCGATCACCCTGTCGATGCTGGCGCGCGGTTCGCGGTCTCCGACCTCGGTGTTCGACGGCGTCAAGACCGAACAGTCCAACACCGCAAAGCAGAAGCCCTCCAACAGCGTCCTGCCGCAGTTGCCGCCGTCGCCCAAGAAGGACACCGGACCGCAGGTGCCGACCAGCCAGTAAGGCCATTCGACTATTTAGCCATCACTGCATGCGAAACGGGCGCCCGATGGGCGCCCGCTGTCGTTTTGAGCTGTCTTGAGGCTGTTCAGGCAGAGGCGGTTTCCGCCTTCGGACGGTCGCCCGCCACCAGATTCTTGATGAGTTCCAGCCCGTCGAGCTGGGCATCGATGTCGGACAGCCATTTGCGCACATAGCCGCGCAGCACGAAGGAGAATTTCGCCGGCTCGCCCGAGGCCGACTTGTTCTCGATGAAGTCCTTGAAGGTGACACCGGAGAGATCCACCTGTTCGTAGGCCATCTCGTTCAGCTTGGGCAGGTCGATCTCGTGGGCCTTGCTGATCTTCGAGAAATACTTCTTGTAGGTCGCTTCGTCCCACTCGAAGAAATTGGTCTCGTTGATGAAATTGCGCACCACCACGTAATCGATGCCCTTGGTGTATTTCGCCACCTCGGCCATCTCCTCCAGCGAGGCGATGGAGGAGCCGACCACATGCATCAGCGCCAGATTGAACTGGCCGCGCCGGGCCGCCTCGAGCACCCCGATCTTCTCGAAGGTATCAAGCGCCGGCGACAGATTGCCGGCCTTGAGGTCGACCAGCGACACCTTGACGCTGGCGGTATCGAGGGTATCGAGGATCTTCATCTGGTCGGCCACGTCGTAGATGTCGACCACTTCGGTGATGGCGGGATAAAACCGCTTCAGCGTGCCGCGCGGATGCTCGGCATCGAAAGCGCGCGCCAGAATGTTGCGGCGACCCAGATAATCCAGCAATGCCCGGCTCAGTGTCGTCTTGCCGACGCCGCCCTTGTCCGCGCCGACCACGATCAATGTTGGTTTCATGTCCTATCCCACCCTGTCCATTAACGCATTATCCCGCACCGCAAGCGCATGAAAACTGTCCTGACCGCCCCCGGTCCGGCGCTTGCGACCCTCCCGTCCGATTAGCATGGATGGCCGCGGCGTGCCAGCCACAATTGCCCTGACCTATACCAGATTGGCCCGTTTCAGCGCACCCGCGCCGGCGATCAGCCCGAGGTCGTGGAACTGCCCGAACACGGTGCGCAGAAAGCCGCGCAGCACGGTGCGTTGCAGGGCACGCAACTCCGGCTCGCCGTCTTCGAGGAAGCGACGGAACGAGAACGAGCGCTGCTCGATGCGGTGCATCATGTCGCGATCGAGCCTCGGCAGGCGGAACTCGGCCATTTCCGCCAGTGCCGCCATGGCAGTGCCGCCGCCGCTGATCTGGGCGCTGATACGCGAGGCCTCATTGAACACCGGAATGATCCGCAAGGCGCCAAGGCCGGAACGGATGGTGCGCAACGCATGCAGAGTGACATCGGGGCGATCCAGCACGAACAGCAGATCGGCCTTGAGCCCGACGCGCTCGGCCTCATCCAGGAAGCCGGTCTGCTGCACCACCGCGAAAAACCGCATCAGGTCGCGTTCCGGCAGGTCGATCACATAATCGATTGAAGGGTCTTCCAATATGCGGTCGAAGAGGGCGATCTGGCCGCCGGTGGTCTTGAGATCGACGATCGTGGCGGTCTCGGGATACCAGTCCGCCAGCCGGCCGTGCGGGGCATCGGCGTCGAAGATGCCGGGCTCGCCACCGGCCATCCCGATGAAGTCGATGACCAGGCGCGAAAGCAGCGTCTTGCCGTTGCGGCTCTCGCCCGAGCCGACGATATGGATATGTCCCCCGGTCTTCAGCATCTCGTGGTGCAGCGCCGTCCTTGCCCCTCAAGGCCCTGGTGTTTTGGCGAATCGCGCTTGAAAGCCTACAGGAGAATGCCTCGCGATGCTGCCGCTTCGGGCGCATTTGTGGACCTTCGGCAACAGCTTTTTGCCATCCGCGGGCCGGCGGCCACCGCCAGCGCCCCCGTCCTTTTCAATCGTCATGCCGGGATCAAGCTCCGGAGTGACGGGGCTGAGTGGGGCGGAACGCGCCGCAAAGTCCCAAACGTCATGCCGGT
>CAZMSA010000017.1:0-31897 GCA_964568825.1 uncultured Rhizobiaceae bacterium
GCTTGGGCACGAGGCCGAGCCAAGCTGGCATGTCGCGCGCCCGACGGAACGCCTCTGGCCGCACCGTTGTTCCCGCCCGCTTGAACCTGAACAAGGCGGAACCAGCCAGCACGGCACCGCAAACGATGGGAATTCCCCCTATAGTCCACGCCATCATATCGGGCATGAATTCGACCGGCCGCCACAAGTTTGCGACAAAACCGATCACGAGGCCTGCGAGATAAACTAGCGGGGGAATAATCCTCACCTGCGGAGCGTCACGGTCAACGTCGATCACTGCATATCGGCTCCATACAGCCCTTGCTTACGCGTAACTCCGCGGTGGTCCATAGCGGTGAATGTACAAGGGTTCGGCTTGCCCAGGAAGGTGCCCCCTATCGCTGCGCAGTCGGTCGAGATCATTGGCGTCTTCATGGCCCTGGCGGCGGGGATTTCGTTGCTCTTTTCAACGGCTTCCGGCGGTTCAAGGCTCACAAGCAACTACCTGTCCTGCGGGCGACCCTGGCTCGCGCACCGCGTTTCGCCAGGTTCCGAAGTGTGTGCTCATCGTTCCTCGACCCCCCGCAAACCTTCGCGGCCCGTCGTTTTCAGCGACGTGAATTTTGTGGTGCGGCGCGCACTCCGTCGTGCGGGACCATCGCGGGTGATTGATGCAAATCAAGGGCCCCTGTTGGAGAACGGTCAGGATGCGACCATCTAATGCATTAAGCCTTCGGTAGCGGGTCAAATGCAGCCACGATAAATATAGCCACGACAGGAGAGAAACATGAACACAAATAATGCGAATAGCGCGGGCAAGTGCCCGGTCATGCACGGCGCAAGCACAACCATCAGCATGGACGTCATGGATTGGTGGCCCAAAGCCCTGAACCTCGACATTCTTCATCAGCATGATACGAAGACCAATCCCATGGACCGGGGGTTCGACTATCATGAGGCAGTCAAGAAGCTCGACTTCGCGGCCCTCAAGAAGGATCTGAACGCCCTCATGACCGACAGCCAGGACTGGTGGCCGGCGGATTGGGGGCACTACGGCGGACTGATGATCCGCATGACGTGGCACGCCGCGGGATCCTATCGTGTCGCCGACGGCCGCGGCGGCGCCGGTACGGGCAATCAGCGCTTCGCTCCCCTGAATTCCTGGCCCGACAACGTGAACCTGGACAAGGCGCGCCGTCTACTGTGGCCGATCAAGAAAAAATACGGCAACAAGCTCAGTTGGGCCGATCTCATCGCGTATGCGGGCACCGTCGCCTATGAATCCATGGGGCTGAAGACCTACGGGTTCGGCTTCGGCCGCGAAGACATCTGGCATCCGGAAAAGGACGTCTACTGGGGTTCCGAAAAGGAATGGCTTGGGTCTACCCGCTATGAGGGTGAAGGCCGCGAAGCGCTGGAGAATCCGCTCGCGGCCGTGCAGATGGGTCTGATCTACGTGAACCCCGAAGGCGTGAACGGCCAGCCCGATCCGCTCCTGACGGCGCGGGACGTGCGCGTGACGTTTGCGCGCATGGCGATGAACGACGAAGAGACTGTCGCGCTCACCGCCGGCGGCCATACCGTCGGCAAGTGTCACGGCAACGGTGATGCGAGCCTGCTGGGTCCGGTTCCCGAAGCCGCCGAAGTCGAGGACCAGGGCCTCGGCTGGATCAACAAAACCAAGCGAGGCATTGGCCGCGACACCGTGTCCAGCGGTCTCGAAGGGGCCTGGACGACCCATCCGACCAAGTTCGACAACGGCTATTTCCACTTGCTGCTCAACTACGAATGGCAACATAAGAGAAGCCCAGCCGGCGCCTGGCAGTGGGAACCCGTCAACATCAAGGAAGAAGACATGCCGGTCGACGTTGAAAACCCGTCGATCAAGTGCATGCCAATGATGACGGACGCCGACATGGCGATGAAGATGGACCCGATCTATCGCGAAATTTCCGAGCGTTTCTACAAAGATCCGGACTACTTCGCGAAAACCTTCGCCCGCGCGTGGTTCAAGCTGACCCACCGCGACATGGGCCCGAAGGCACGCTATATCGGCCCCGACGTGCCGAAGGAAGACCTGGTCTGGCAGGATCCGGTGCCCGCAGGCAGCACCGACTACGACGTTGCCGCGGTGAAGGCCAAAATCGCCGCCGCCGGTCTGGCGGTCGGCGACATGGTCGCGACCGCCTGGAACAGCGCCCGCACCTTCCGCGGATCGGACATGCGCGGCGGCGCAAACGGCGCGCGCATCCGCCTGGTCCCGCAAAAGGACTGGGAAGGCAACGAACCCGCACGTCTGGCCAGGGTTCTGTCCGTGCTCGAACCGATCGCGGCGGAAACCGGCGCGAGCGTTGCGGACGTGATCGTGCTGGCCGGCAATCTCGGCGTCGAGCAAGCCGCGAAGGCGGCTGGGTTCGACCTCACCGTTCCCTTCTCGCCCGGCCGCGGCGATGCGACGGACGAGATGACCGACGCCGAGGCCTTCGAGCCGCTGGAACCCATCCATGACGGGTATCGCAACTGGCTCAAGAAGGACTACGCCGTCAGCGCGGAAGAGCTGATGCTTGATCGCACGCAGCTGATGGGCCTAACCGCCCATGAGATGACGGCGCTTGTCGGCGGCATGCGCGTTCTCGGTGCCAACCACGGCGGCACCAAGCATGGCGTGTTCACCGACCGCGAAGGTGTCCTGACGAACGACTTCTTCGTCAACCTGACGGACATGGCCTACACGTGGAAGCCCACGGGCAACAACCTGTATGAAATCGTCGACCGCAAGACCGGCTCGGTCAGATGGACGGCGACGCGTATAGATCTCGTCTTCGGGTCGAACTCGGTGCTTCGCGCCTATGCGGAAGTCTATGCTCAGGATGACGACAAGGAGAAGTTCGTGAACGACTTCGTTGCCGCATGGACGAAGGTGATGAACGCGGATCGCTTCGACCTGGTCTAAGCCGCGGCGCGGGTATCTTCCCATTGAACTCGTCGCCAACGATGAACCGACGGTCATGCCATGTCTCGATCACGCCTTGGCGCTTTAGCAGGGCGAGATGCGTTTCCAACCGGTCACGCAGTTCTTCATCCTTGTGGGAATATGAGAAGAAAACGATGGCCATAGCGTCTCCTTGTTGGTGATGTCCAGCGCGTATCCTGAGGGGCCGCGTGGCCGAGAGTCGTTAGCGTAGGACTTCGGATTGCGGACAGAAATAGGCGCACTCCTACGGGCTGAGATGTTGCTTTCTGAGAAACCGCAGATCACCCAAAGCGACTTTGAGCGTACCCTGGTCCGGTATCCCGTCATCGTGTTTGGCAGGATTAAGTTCGCTACCAATTGATCGCAATTTACCGGGGTGGGGAGGATCGGCCGTTAGCAGAGGTTCAACCGAGGGTTCAATCTGCCCGAGGTTTTTGCCGTCATAATCGCTGATAGCAGCATGCGTATCGCCTTTGGTCCACCGGTCTTCGGGCTCAACGGCGCCAGGGTGCCGATTAGCTCCGAAGCCGCGGGCGGGGGGACTGAAGCATGACCAGAACCAGTGCGAACGGCAGTTCACGGGATTGTGCAGCAGGCAGTCGCTGCGCCATCTACACCCGCAAGTCGTCCGAGGAGGGGATCGAGCAGGAGTTCAACTCTCTGGACGCCCAGCGTGAGGCCTGTGAGGCCTATATCCTGAGCCAGAAGAGTGCCGGCTGGATAGCTCTGCCTGATATGTACGATGATGGCGGTATATCGGGCGGCACGATGGAACGACCGGCGCTGCAGCGATTGCTGGTCGATATCGCCGCCGGACGCATCGACACAGTCGTCGTCTACAAGGTCGATCGTCTGACGCGCTCGCTCAGCGACTTCGCAAAGATCGTCGATGCATTCGATGCCAGGGGCGTCTCGTTTGTCTCGGTGACCCAGCAGTTCAACACGACCACATCCATGGGTCGGCTCACACTCAACATGCTGCTCTCGTTTGCCCAGTTCGAACGCGAGGTCACCGGTGAGCGCATCCGTGACAAGATCGCCGCCTCGAAGAAGAAGGGCATGTGGATGGGCGGTTTGCCACCCCTGGGCTATGACGTCGAGGATCGCAAACTCGTCGTCAACGGGGCTGAGGCAGAAACCGTGTGCGACATCTTCCGCCGCTATGCGACAATCAAGTCTGTGCGCGCACTCAAGGAAGACCTCGATGATGCCGGCATCGTGAGCAAGGCCAGGTTCGACCGGTTCGGACGCGAGACCGGCGGCAGGCCGATCGCCCGCGGGGCTCTCTACCTCATGCTGCAGAACCCGATCTATCGCGGCCAGATCGTGCACCGGGACAACCGCTATCCCGGCCTGCACGATCCGATCATCGACGAAGGGCTGTGGGACGAAGTGCAGGCTGCTCTCTCGGAGAACCGCGTCGAGCGCATCACACGCTCGCGGGCAACGGCGCCCGGCCTGTTGGCCGGCCTCGTCTATGATGATGGCGGTGAGCGGATGACCCCAACTCATGCCAACAAGAATGGCACCCGTTATCGTTATTATTTGAGCCAGTCCCTCATCAAACGCGGCCGCCCAAACGCATCGGGCGCAGCCTGCCGGGTTCCCGCGGCGGATCTCGAGGCAATTGTCGAGGACAGGATCTGCACCATGCTCGGCGATGAGGCGGCTATCTTCGAGGCGTCCGGATCAACCGCCATAGCCACGAGCAAGGCCCTGATCAAGCAGGCCGCCGATCTGGCGCGACGCTGGCCGACACTGCCGGCACCCGACAGGCGCGCCATGCTGCATGCGCTCGTCGCCCGGGTCGATGTGCATCAGGAGGTCGTAAACATCACCGTTCGCCATGCGGTGCTGGCCGACATCGTAAAGTCTGGCCCGGACTCCTCAGTATCGGCGGACACATCCACCAGAATGCTGTCGGTTGCGGCTCTGGTGAAACGCACCGGCATGGAAACAAGGCTGCTTGTTCAGGGTGCGAGTAGTGGCGAATGCCGGACACCAGATCGCGGCCTCTTGCGATTGATCGGGCAAGCGCGCCGCTTCCATGACATGGTCATCACCAGCCAGGGCAAGACCATCACCGAGCTCGCCAAGGAAGCTGGCGTCACGCCGTCCTGGTTCACGCGTGTCCTTCGATTGAGCTTTCTCGCGCCGGAGATCTCAAAGGCCATCCTGCAGGGCCACCAGCCGGTGACGCTCACCGCAAAGGCCCTGATGCTGCAGGGAAACCTCGCTCCCGCCTGGTCGAGGCAGCGAATGGAGCTGGGGTTCGCCTGATCCGAAAACTCGCCGATGAGCGCCCGCCGCCGATTCGAAGTCGGCGGTCGGTCAATTTTTGCAGCAGCAACGGGCGAAATCGGATCGCATGGACCACTCGCAACCGTACCACCAAAAAGCCCGTAAGAGACTTTGCCGCCGCAAGCCGCCCAGAACCGGCACCAAAGCAGTCTCCGGGTGCCGGTCCGGGAACGGCCGCCGGCGTAACCCTCGGACATTGCGGGCAAAGTTCGAATTCCGCCCGGAAATGCAAATTTATTAGTTATATCAATGAGTTAACTGGCGGAGACGGAGGGATTCGAACCCTCGATACGGGTTGACCCCGTATAACGGTTTAGCAAACCGCCGCCTTCAGCCACTCGGCCACGTCTCCGGCTGTGCCACATGCCTTTGCTGCTTCCCGGCCCGGTCGGATGCGCATCGAATGCAACCGAGCACGGGAATTCGGATGGTTCCGGCTAGGCGATACGTCTAATGCCTTCAATTCGCCCACCATGCAAGAGTTGTCGGCGCCTTGCGGATAGATTTACCCGCCGGCCTTTGGGCGCCACCGTCCCGTCAGCTCATTCCTTGATATCGGGGCGCTTTTCGATGACCTTGTCGACCAAGCCAAATTCCTTGGCGGCCTCGGCGGTCAGGAAGGTGTCGCGGTCCATAGCGGACTCGATCTTTTCCAGCGTCTGGCCGGTGTGGCGGGCATAGAGTTGGTTGAGGCGATGCCTGAGCTCGATGATCTCCTTGGCATGACGCTCAATGTCGGCGGCCTGACCCTGAAAGCCGCCGGAAGGCTGGTGAACCATGACGCGGGCGTGGGACAGGGCAAAGCGCATGTCCTTTTCGCCGGCGCACAACAACAGCGAGCCCATCGAAGCCGCCTGGCCGACCACGGTGGTCGAGACCGCCGGGCGGATAAACTGCATGGTGTCGTAAATCGCCATGCCGGAGGTCACCACCCCGCCCGGCGAATTGATGTACATGGCGATTTCCTTTTTCGGATTCTCCGCCTCAAGGAACAGCAACTGGGCGACGATGAGCGTCGACATATGATCCTCGATGGGACCGGTGATGAAGATGATGCGCTCCTTCAGCAGGCGCGAATAGATATCATAGGCGCGCTCGCCGCGGTTGGTCTGCTCGACCACCATGGGCACGAGGACTTGGGCGTAGGTTTCGATCGGGTCCTTCATTGCAGTTCCTGTAGTGGGGTTGCCCGGGGCGGTGGACGGGAGGGGAATCGCCGCTTGATGATTGTCGCCTTACATAGGGTGCGGGGGGCCACCAGCGCAAGGGAAAGGCTTTGCATCAAAGCAGCTGGCGGGACTTTCCAATTGTTAACGATACTAAGTCAAACGACTTTAAGCTTTTCCCCGCATCATGGCGCAAAGGCGCGCGAAGGGGAGCCGGCGCATTGAATTCAACGGGTATGGATAGCGCAGGCCTGTCGCGGCGCATTGACGAGCTCGAGGGTAAACTGGCCGGCTGCCGCCGGGCATTATCGCGCGCCGACGACCGTCTGCAGATATTTGCCACCCAGACCGCCTTCTGGATGTGGGAGACCAATGCCACCCACGACTTCGTGCATGTCTCGGAAAACATCGAGCAGATATGCGGGCTCGCGGCCGGCGATGTGCTGGACACCAATTGGCTGGAGGTGGCGCGCGGTGAAGACGGACCGGGATGGGCCGATCATGCCGGCGATGTTGCCGCGCACCGTGCGTTCGAGAACTTCCACTTCACGCGCGAAATCAACACCGAGGTGCGTCATCTCGTCATCTCTGGCTGGCCGGTCGTCGACCAGAACGGGCGCTTTCGCGGCTATCGTGGGGTTGGCCGCGACGAGACCGACGAAGTACTGAAGCTGGCCGAAGCGCGCTCCATAAAGCAGCGCCACTCCACCGAAATCGAGGCCCAGCGCGACGCCTTCATGCGGCGCACCGAGGACTTCGCCAACCAAACCGAATGCTGGTTCTGGGAAACAGATGACGCCCAAGTCTTCACCTATGTCTCCGACAACATCCAGCGGCTGGCGGGAACCAGTCCCGACACTGTCATCGGCACCAGCCGCTTCGACCTCGCACCAGCCAATCCCCATGACCCGGAATGGCTGGGGCATGTCGACGATCTCAAGCATCATCGCCGCTTCGATGCCTTCCACTATGTCCGGCCCAATGTAGCCGGCGAGCCGCGGCACGTCGTGGTTTCGGGCTGGCCTCGCTTCGACGGGAGCGGCAACTTTCTCGGTTACCGCGGCACCGCCCGCGACGAAACCGCCATGGTCAAGCGGTTCGAGGAACACGCACGGCGCGAGCAGGCTTATATCACCGAAATCGAGCACCATAACGGTGAGATCGAGATGGTGCTCTCGAACCTGTCGCAAGGCATCTTCTGGTTCGACGCTGAGCGCAACGTGCGCTTCCAGAACCGGCACGTGGCTGAAATACTCGATATCAGGATGGGAGTGCTTGCTGACTGCCGCACTGCGTTGGATTGCATGCGCCTTCTGGCCGCGCGCGGCGATTTCGGCGGCGGGGATGCCGAGGCCCTGGCGGTGAGCCAGACGGACGCCATGTTCGATGCCACCACTGGCATGCAGTCGCGCTGGTGGCTCAAATCTCTCGACCGCCATCTGAGCTGCCGCTACGGCCGGCTCAACGATGGCGGGTTGATCGTGACTTTCGTTGATATCACCGAGGATGTGGTGATCGAACAGGAGCTGGCAAGCGCCCGCGACGAGGCGCGCACGTTGGCAGCCGAGAGCGCCGAGCGAGAACATGCCCTGCAGACGGTGCTCGACAACCTGTCACAGTCCATCATGTGGTTCGACAAGGATCGCCGGATCAAGCTGCGCAACCACAAGACGACCCAGATGCATGCCTTTACCGAGGCCGAGTATGCCGGCGTCACCACCTTCGATGACCATGTGCGCCTGTTGGCTGAGCGCGGCGACATGGGCGAGGGGCCGATCGATGAAATCGTGAGCCAAAGCGTCGGGCGCATCTTCGCCCCGCTCGACGGCCCACACGACTATCGCCGCCATTTCAAGGTACGCGACCACCATTTCCTGGTGCGACTGGCGCCGACGCCGGACGGTGGGCGAATCCTGTCGGAGATCGACATCACCGAACAGGTAAAGATCGAGATGCAGCTTGCAGGGGCGCTCGACGATCTTGAAGCCATGAACGCGGCGCTGGAGGAAAAGGTCGATGAGCGCACCAGGGAGTTGCGCCAGATCCAGGGGTCGCTGGTCGAGGCCGAGCGCAACGCCACCCTCGGCAGGCTCACGGCCAAGCTCAGCCATGAACTGCGCAATCCGCTGAATGCGCTTAACACCTCGCTCTACATCATCCGCGCCAAGGCCGGCGGCGATGAAAAGATTACGCGGGCGCTCGACCGATCGGAGCGCACGGTGCAGCGCTGCACCAATATCCTCGCCGACCTTTACGATTTCGCCATGACCATCGAAGCCAAGCCGCGCCGGATTGACCTCGGTCGCTGGCTGGGCCATGCAATTGGCAGAGCACAGGTGCCGAAGGGGGTCGACCTCAAAATCGACAATCGGCTGGAAGGTTACTTCTGCGAGATCGACGAAAGCCAGATCGGCAAGGCCCTCAACAAGATTCTAGACAACGCCTTCATGGCGGTGACCCATGAGGGTTTGGAGCGCGCTGCCCCCACTGTGTCGCTCACCGCGGCGCGCACCGGCGACCGCCTCGAGATCATCGTCGTCGACAACGGCACCGGCATGGACGAGGCAACGGCGGCACAGGCGCTGGAACCGCTGTTCTCAACCCGTGGCTTTGGCGTGGGGCTCGGCCTGCCGATTGCCGACCAGACGTTTTCACGCCACGGCGGCGGCCTGAAGCTCTATTCGCGTCAGGCCCAGGGCACCACCGTCACCTTGTGGTTGCCGGCCGGCGACGGCAAAGCGCTCGAAGCGGCCTGATCGGCCCCCTGCCGCCGATCTGACCGGAACATGGTCCGCAAGGCGTCAGCACCTGGTGGATCACTTCATGCTCTAACTTATTGCAATCGAGCAGATTCATCACGTTGGATCGCCTCGATCCAACGTGATCCGGACCTATTCGCCCCCACCGGATTTTTCCGCCTTCTTGGCGGCCGGCTTTTTCTTAGGGGCTGCCTTCTTGGGCGCATCAGCATCGCTTGCGGCCTTCTTGGGCGCCGCCTTCTTGGCCGCTGCCTTCTTGGCCGGCTTGGCAGCCTTGGCGTCGACGTGTTCGTGGCCATGGTCGTGATCGTCGTGGTCATGATCATGCTCGGCGGCGTGTTGTAATTCTTCGCGGCTCACCGACTTTTCGCTGACCTTGGCGCCGGCGACAATGTGGTCCACCACCTTCTGCTCGAAGATCGGCCCGCGTAGTTCCATCATGGCGTTGGGGTTCTTGCGGTAGAAATCGTAGACTTGGCGTTCCTGGCCGGGGAACTGGCGCACCCGCTCCATGAGGGCCTGCTGCAACTCCTCCTCAGTGACGGCGATGCCTGCCTGCTCGCCGATGGTGCCAAGCACCAGGCCGAGGCGGACGCGACGTTCGGCAATCGAGGTATATTCCTTGCGGGCGTCTTCTTCGCTGGTGCCCTCATCGGCGAAGGTCTTCTTTTCCTTTTCCAGCTCGCTCATCAGGGCCTTCCATATCTGCTCGAATTCGGCCTCGACCAGCTTGGCCGGCAACTCGACCTGGTAGGTCTCGTCGAGGGCATCGAGCACGTCGCGCTTCAGCTTCATGCGCGACATGCCTTCCAGTTCAGCCGCCATGCGCTCCTTGACCATGTCGCGAAGCTTGGCGAGGCTTTCCATGCCGAGTTTCTTGGCGAATTCATCGTCGATGGCGGTTTCGGCCGGCGCCTCGACGGCGCCTACCTTGACGGCGAATTCAGCCGCCTTGCCGGCCAGGTCGGCCACCCCGTATTCCTCGGGGAAAGTCACCTTCACGGTCTTTTCGTCGCCCGACTTGGCGCCGATAAGCTGTTCTTCGAAGCCGGGGATGAACTGGCCGGCACCCAGCACCAACTGTACGTCCTCGGCGCTGCCGCCCTCGAACGCCTTGCCGTCAACAGTGCCGACGAATGAAATGGTCAGCCGGTTGCCGTCGGCGGCCTTGGTGCCTTCGGCCTTGCCTTCATACTGGCGGTTCTGCTCGGCGATACGGCCGACGGCTTCGTCCACATCGCTATCGCTGACCGGGGCGATGAGTTTTTCCAGCTCCACGCCGGTGGTATCCTTGAGGTCGATGGGCGGCACCACCTCAAAGCTCATGGTATAGGAGAGGTCCTGCTTGCCCTCGATGATGGCATTAACCTCAGACTGGTCCTCGGGCAGGCCGATCTCGGGCTGGTAGGCGGGCTTGAGGTTCTGTTGTGACAGGGCCTCGCGGCTGGATGTGTCGACGGCTTCTTGCAACACTTCCGCCATGACCGACTTGCCATAGAGCTTGCGGAGGTGGTTGACCGGCACCTTGCCGGGTCGGAATCCCCTGATCTGGGCCTGCTTCGACATGTCGATAAGCCGCTGGCTGAGGCGGGCTTCGAGTTGGTCGGCCGGCACAATGACTTTCAGCTCGCGCCTGAGACCCTCGCTCAGCGTTTCGGTGACCTGCATTTCAATCGATCCTCAATTCCGGTGCCATTCCGGCACCATGATCCATGGTTCGTGCCGCGGCTCAGTGATTGGTCTGACCCGGGTAACAGCAAGACGCGGGCAGCGACTGGTGCGGGCGGAGGGACTTGAACCCCCACGGGGCAAAGCCCACAGGAACCTAAATCCTGCGTGTCTACCAGTTCCACCACGCCCGCATGGCCTCTTCCGAGGCCGGAGAGAGGCTCCCGGGCCGCGCAATCGGCGCCTCTATAGCAAACGCCCATCCGCGATGCCAGTGAAGAAACGTCAAGGGGCGAACACGCCTCGGGCCGTCAGGTCTGCCAACACAGCCGGCAACAACCCCGGGATATCTTCGGAAATGAGGCCGGGGCCATGATGGCGGGCCGCTTCGGCATGCACCCACACCCCAGCAGCGGCCGCCTCGAAGACGGGCATGCCTTGCGCACCGAGGCCGGCGATGATGCCGGCCAGCACGTCTCCTGCCCCTGCCGTAGCAAGCCATGGCGCATCGGCAACCGTTATCGCGGCACGCCCGTCGGGATGGGCGATGACCGTGTCGGCGCCCTTCAGGACGATGATGGCGTGCGACGCCACGGCGGCAGCACGGGCACGTTCACATTTTGAGTCCGATACCGCCGGCAATGATTTGAATAATCTGGAAAATTCCCCCTCATGCGGAGTCAGTACGGTCGCCGCGTTACGTGTCTCGATGGCCTTGAACAGTTTGCCCCCGTTGTCCGAGAACGAGCTCAAGGCATCGGCGTCGAGCACCGCGAAGGCGTTGCTTTCAAGCCCCGCCAGCACCTCTTTCCGGGTTTCCTCCCCGACACCGGCGCCGGGGCCGATGACGAAAGCATTGCGGCGGGGATCGGCCAACACCGCCTTCATGCCCTCAGACCCTTCGGCAGGGTCTAGCATGATGGCGGTCAGGTGGGCGGCATTGACAGCGAGTGCTGCAGGCGGCGAGGCAAGCGTCACCAGCCCGGCGCCGGCCCTGAGCGCTCCCATGGCAGCGAGGCGCCCTGCCCCAGTCGCCGTCGCGCCGCCAGTTACCGCCACGACATGTCCGCGGTCATATTTGTGGCCAGCAAGCCCCGGGCGCGGCAGCAACGCTCGCCACAGTCCGGGGACGTTGCGCCAGGTGTTCGGCTTGATTGCCTCCAGAACCTCGTCCGGGATGCCGATCGGCCGCAACACGGTCACTCCGCAATGCTGGCGGCCGGGCAGCAGCAGATGGCCGGGCTTCAGGCGAAAGAAGGTGACGGTGAGATCGGCTCTCATGGCCGTGCCGCGCACCATGCCGGTCGCGCCGTCGATGCCGGTGGCGATGTCGACGGCCATCACCGGCAGCGCCCGGTCGTTGACCGCCTTCACGACGTCGGCGACCTCACCACCAAGCGGGCGCGACAGGCCGGTGCCAAACAGGGCATCGACGATCAGTCCGGCATCGGCGAGCGCCGTCATCCAACGTTTTTCCAGCGAACCCGCCCAGCTAGCCGCCGCCCGTCCGGCCGCGCCTTTCAGCGACGGCCAGTCGCCGGCAAGCCAGACCCGCACCGGCCAGTCCGCGGCAGCCAACCTTCTCGCCACAACGAAGCCGTCGCCGCCATTATTGCCGGGACCGCACAGGACCGTGACCGGGCACCGCGCGAAACGCCGCGCAATTTCGTCGGCAACGGCGCCGCCTGCTGCCTCCATGAGCGTATCTACCGCGATCCCCGAGGCTACCGCTGCCGCATCGGCCACGCCCATCTCCACGGGAGTGAGGAGTTCAAGTGGCTGCCTGTTTCCCATGATCGATTGGCCTGTGAAGAGGTTGCGACGCGCTATCTCGCACCCAGCCTACACCGCACCGACCGACAGGCTCAATCCGCGTGGCGGCCAAAGCTGAGCGGCACTGTCAGGCATGCTGCCTAATTTCTAGTCACGATGCCTAATCTATAGTCAGAGTACGCTCGTCTGGAATCATCTGGCAATATATATCCTATTGATTTGGCATAATTTTCTCCTGCCTCGTTGACTGGCACGCGGCATGCAAAGGTTAAGAGCGTGTTAAGCGGTGCTTTCGGCCAGAAGGCACCGCATGGGTATTCAAGAGGGCACATGAAGAAAATCGAAGCGATAATCAAACCCTTCAAACTCGACGAGGTGAAGGAAGCGCTGCAGGAAATCGGCCTGCAAGGCATAACTGTCACGGAGGCCAAGGGCTTCGGCCGCCAGAAGGGCCATACCGAACTTTACCGCGGCGCCGAGTATGTGGTGGACTTTCTGCCCAAGGTCAAAATCGAGGTGGTGCTGTCGGACGATCTGGTGGAAAAGGCCGTCGAGGCCATCCAGCAGGCGGCCCGCACAGGACGCATCGGCGACGGCAAGATCTTCATCTCCACCATCGAGAACGCGGTACGTATCCGTACCGGCGAAACCGGCCAGGACGCACTCTAGCCAGACTGTTCGCCACCCGAAGTCGAATACCGAAACAACACCAGCTACTTCCACAGAGAGGATAACATGTCAGACGACAAGACCCCCGACGACGTTCTCAAGCTCATCAAGGACAAGGACATCAAGTTCGTCGACCTGCGCTTCACCGATCCGCGCGGCAAGATGCAGCACGTGACCTTCGACGTCAGCCTGATCGGCGAGGATACCTTTGCAGAAGGTCAGATGTTCGACGGCTCTTCCATCGCCGGCTGGAAGGCGATCAACGAGTCCGACATGACACTGATGCCGGATCCCTCCTCGGCTCATATCGATCCCTTCTATGCCCAACCGACGCTCGGCATCTTCTGCGACATCCTCGAACCCTCCACGGGCGAGGCGTATGCTCGTGATCCGCGCATGACGGCCAAGCTGGCGGAAGCCTATGTCAAACAGACCAAGACCGCCGATACGGTGTTTGTCGGACCGGAGGCCGAGTTCTTCGTGTTCGACGATGTGCGCTTTGCCACCGAGCCCTACAACACCGGCTTCAAGCTCGACTCCATCGAATTGCCTTCCAACTCCGACACCGAATACGAGATGGGCAATCTCGGGCACCGGCCGCGCACCAAGGGCGGCTATTTTCCAGTCAACCCGGTGGATTCGGCCCAGGACATGCGTTCGGAGATGCTTTCGGTGATGTCGGAGATGGGCGTCGTCGTTGAAAAGCACCATCACGAGGTGGCCGCAGCCCAGCACGAACTCGGCATGAAGTTCCAGCCACTCACCCACATGGCCGACCACATGCAGATCTACAATTATGTGATCCAGAACGTCGCCCATGCCTATGGCAAGACGGCCACCTTCATGCCCAAGCCGGTGTTCGGCGACAACGGCACCGGCATGCACTGCCACTTCTCCTTGTGGAAAGATGCCAAGCCGCTGTTCGCCGGCAACCAGTATGCCGACCTGTCGGAGGCCTGCCTCTTCTTCATCGGCGGTGTCATCAAGCATGCCAAGGCGTTGAATGCCTTCACCAACCCCACCACCAACTCCTATAAGCGTCTGGTGCCGGGCTACGAGGCACCAGTGCTGCTGGCCTACTCGTCGCGCAACCGTTCGGCCTCGTGCCGCATCCCGCATGCGACCAACCCCAAGGCCAAGCGGGTCGAGGTCCGCTTCCCCGACCCCTCGGCCAACCCCTACCTGTGCTTTGCCTCGCTGCTGATGGCCGGCATGGACGGCATCCTCAACAAGATCCATCCTGGCCAGCCCATGGACAAGAACCTCTATGACCTGCCGCCGGAGGAGTTGAAGGATGTCCCGACGGTGTGCGGTTCGCTGCGCGAAGCGATCGCCGCGCTTGATGCCGACCGCGACTTCCTCAAGAAGGGCGGGGTGTTTTCCGACGACCAGATCGAGGCCTATCTCGATCTCAAGCGCGAGGAAAACCAGCGCTACGAGATGATGCCGCATCCGGTCGAATACGACATGTACTACAGCGTGTAAGGCGCGCGGCCAGAAGACCGGTCGCCACCATCTGGGTTTCCTCCCCGGTCCGGGTGATGGTTGAAAGCAGCCATTGCCCGGACCATTTTGTTTCAACGCGGCGTGATCGGTCCAGCGGCGATGCCGCAAAATTGACATCGTTGTTGGCACGGCAAGTGTTAAGATGGCAGTTCGGCCAGCGCTGGCGAGCGACGGATTTACCGTGGCCGAACGTCTTGTTAGGCGAACCGTGCCAGGGCTGGCGCGGATTTTGGTGCTATTTGGAACTCGCTTGATGTCGTTGTTCAGACAGGTTCTTGTCCTGATTTTCCTCACCGCGATGGTCTATGGCGGTTATGTCGCCTATGGCCGGCTGATGACCGGTACCGCCACACTCAGCGACAGCCAGCAGAACCGCCGTGACGCAATGCCGGTCGAAGTCGCCGCCGCCAAAACCCGGACGATGACTTCCACCGTCGAGGCGGTGGGCACCACCCATGCCCTCAAATCGGTCGATATCCTGCCGCAGGCCAGCGGCCTCATCAAAAGTATCGACTTTGCCTCCGGCGATCACATCGAGAAGGGCCAGGTTCTGGCCGAGATGGACAGCAACATCGAGCGTGCCGATCTGGCCGAGGCCAAGGCAGCCCTGGTGCAGGCGAAACTCGCCCTCGATCGGGCGACCAAATTGCGTGCCAGCAACATCACCGCCAAATCGACCGTCGACCAGTTGACTGCCGCCGAAGCGGCCGCCGAGGCCGCGGTCGCCAAGGCCGAACAGCGTCTGGCCGATCGCACCGTCAAGGCCCCCTTCGCCGGCATGGTGGGCATGAACCGTGTCGACGCCGGCGCCCGGATCACCGATTCCACCATTATCACCACCCTCGATGATCTTTCCAGCGTGGAGATCGAGTTCGCGCTGGCCGAACGGATGTTCGGAAGCACCCATCTCGGGCAGCGGGTCGAATCGACAACGGTCGCGTATCCGGGGCGGACCTTTATCGGCAAGATCGCCGAAATCGGCAGCCGCATCGATCCGGTCAGCCGCTCGTTCAAGGTGAAGGCGCTGGTCCCCAACCCGGACAATGCCCTCAGGCCCGGCATGTTCATGCACGTGGATGTGGTGCTCGATGCCGCCGAGGCGCTGGTGGTGCCGGAGGAAGCCGTCATCGCCGAGGCGTCGTCGTCCTATGTCTACGTCGTCAAGGATGGCAAGGCGCGGCGCCAGAAGGTGACTATCGGCAGGCGGGCTTATGGAGTCGCTGAAATTCTCACCGGCCTCACCCCCGATGAACGGGTAGTGACCCGCGGCACCAACAAGCTGCGCGACGGCGCGGCGGTTGAGGTGGTCGAGGCCACCGCCGAGGTCAAGCCGTGACGTTGTCGGAGCTGTCGATCCGGCGCCCGGTGCTGGCTGCCGTCTTCAGCCTGCTTATTGTCGTCTTCGGTATCGCGGCGGTGAACCGCATCCCGGTGCGCGAACTGCCCAACGTCGATTCCGCCGTTGTTACCGTGAGCACTACCTATACGGGCGCTGCGCCGGAGATCATCGATTCCGACATCACCGAGATCATCGATTCCGCCGTCGCCGGCATCTCGGGCGTCAAGACCATCACTTCGCAGTCGCGGCGCGGTCGCAGCTACACCACCATCGAGTTCGACCTGGGGCGCAATATCGACCAGGCGGCCAACGACGTGCGCGACGCGGTCGGCCGGGTGCGTTCCAAGCTGCCGGTGGGCGTCGACGAGCCGCAGATCATCAAGAACGATTCCGAGGCCGATCCGGTGATGCGGCTGGCGGTGACCAGCGACCGCATGAGCCCGGCCGAAATGACCGATTATATCGACCGCTTCCTAAAGGACCGGCTGACCACCACCGACGGGGTCGCCTCCGTGCGGATCTACGGCGAGCGGCGCGCTGCCATCCGGGTGTGGCTCGACCGCCGGGCACTGGCTGCACGCGACATGACGGTGGCGGACGTGGCCTCGGCACTCACCCGCAATAATGTCGAGTTGCCGGCCGGTGAACTGGAATCGCGCACCCGGCTGTTCACGGTGCGCCTCAACAGCCGCCTCCACACGGTCGAACAATTCCGCAATATCGTGATCAAGCAGGTCGACGGCTATCCCATCCGGCTCGGCGCCGTGGCCGACGTCAAGCCGGGCGTCGAGGACGATACGACCATCGTGCGCAACAACGGGAAGTCCGCCATCGGCATCGCTATCGTCCGCCAGTCGCAGTCCAATACGATTGCCATCTCCAACGCTATCAGGGCCGAGATCGCCCACCTCAAGCCGACCTTGCCGCAGGGCATGAACATCTCGGTTGGCTCCGACGATGCCATCTTCGTCGCCGCCTCGATCCGCGAGGTGGTGATTGCGTTGTGCATTTCGCTGGGCCTCGTCGTGATGGTGATCGCATTGTTCCTGCGCTCGTTCAGGGCCATGCTGATCCCGCTGATCACCATCCCGGTGTCGCTCATCGGCTGCTTCTTCCTCATCTACGTGCTGGGCTTTTCGCTCAACGTGCTGACGCTTCTGGCACTGCTGCTCGCCATCGGGCTGGTGGTGGACGACGCCATCGTCATGCTCGAGAATATCTCGCGGCGGCTGGCGCTGGGCGAGACCAAGCTGCAGGCTGCGGTGTTCGGCGCGCGCCAGGTGACTTTCGCCATCATAGCCACATCGGTAACGCTGGTGGCGGTGTTCGTGCCGATCTCGTTCCTCAAAGGCGCGGCAGGCAAGCTGTTCACCGAGTTCGGTTTCGTCATGGCCTCGGCAGTGCTGATCTCCACCTTCGTGGCACTCACCGCCTGCCCGGCGCTGGCTTCCATTGTGCTCAAGACACGCAAAGTGGCGGCGGGCGAGAAGATCGTTGCGCGCGAGAGTTTCATGGTGAGGACCTACCGCAGGGCGGTGAAGACGGCGCTCGCCATGCCGCTGGTGGTGATCGTCGTCTCGGCCCTGTTCTCGGGCGCCAGTTGGTTCGTCTATCAGTCGCTGCCGCGCGAACTGACGCCGAGCGAGGATCGCAGCGTGCTGTTCATTCCCATCACCGCGCCTCAGGGCAGCTCGCTCAAATACACCGACAATCAGGCAAAGCAGCTCGACGACAAGATTTCCGCCGTCAAGAAGAAGCTCGGCATCAACACCGTCTTCACGTTCTCAGGCTTCGGCGACCGCCCCTACCACGCCTTCGTGGTGCTGCGCCTGGAACCGTGGGAGAAGCGCACCCTCACCCACCGCCAAATCATGGCCAAGCTCACGCCATTCACCCGCCAGATGACGGGCGCGCGCGGCTTTCCCGTCAGCCCGTCGGGCCTCGGCCTGCATGGATCGAGCCGGCCGTTGCAGGTGGTCATCGGCGGCCCCGACTACGAGACGGTCAAGGCCTGGGCGCAGGCGCTACAGGCCAGGGCCGAGACCAACGACAACTTGAACAATGTCGAAATCGACTTCGAGCAGAACCAGCCGCAGTTCAATCTCACCGTCGACCGCGCCAAGGCCGACGACCTCGGAATCTCGGTCGAATCCATCGCCTCGACGCTGCAAACCATGCTCGCCTCGCGCCAAGTCACCAACTACACTGATCGCGGCCGCGAATACTGGGTCATCCTGCAGGCCAAGCCCGGCGACCGCCAGACGCCGAACGACATCTCCAACATCTTCATGCGCTCGGGCGACGGCAAGACGCTGGTGCCGCTGTCCTCGCTCGTCACCCTGAGCGAAACCGCCGATGCCCCCACCCTCCGGCGCTATAATCGCCTGCCCTCCGTCACCGTCACCGCCTCGCTCGCCGACGGCTATGCGCTGGGGACCGCCATCGACTACATGTCGAAGGCCGCCACCCAGGTGCTGCCGCCCGAGGCGACCGTCAGCTTTGCCGGCCAGTCGCAGCAATATCTGGAGACCTCCTCGGGCGTCGCCATCACCTTCGGGCTGGCCATTCTCATCGTGTTCCTGGTGCTCGCCGGCCAGTTCGAGAGTTTCATGCATCCTCTGATCATCATGCTGTCGGTGCCGCTTGCCATAGCCGGCGCCGTCTATTCGCTATGGCTGGGCGGCATGAGTCTCAATATCTACAGCCAGATCGGCATCATCTTGCTGATCGGCCTGATGGCCAAGAATGGCATCCTGATCGTCGAGTTCGCCAACCAGTTGCGCGACGAGGGCTATTCCATCCATGAGGCGGTGATCGAGGCTTCGGTGATCCGTTTGCGCCCCATCGTCATGACCGTCGTCTCGACGGTGCTGGGGGCCGTGCCGCTGGTATTTGCAACCGGCGCCGGCGCCGAAAGCCGCCAGGCCATCGGCACGGTGATCGTCGGCGGGTTGATGTTCGCCCTGGCGCTGACCCTGTTTCTGACGCCTGTTCTCTACGACCTGCTCGCCCGCTTCACCCGCCCCCGCGGGGCGATCGAGAAGCAGCTGGCACTGGAACTCGACCCGCTCAGTACAGGGCCGCAATCCGCAGAATGACGGCAACCGGGTTGATCCAGCCCATGGCAATGCCGCCAGTGATCATCATACCCCCGACGAAATCCGCGATGATTAGCCATTTCATGATCTTGAGGGTCATCGCCATTGTTGTCTCTCCCTGGCACAGGTGGTTAGTCTTATGGACAACCCAGAGCAATTGCCTTGCCAGACAGGTGACAGCAGCGGTGTGAACGGCTACATCCCCTCGCCATGCTGCACATCAACGACATGACATATCGCATTGCTGGACGGCTGCTGCTTGATCGCGCGACAGTGGCGGTACCTGACGGCCACAAGGTGGGGCTGGTGGGACGCAACGGCGCTGGCAAGTCCACCCTGCTGAAACTGGTGTTGGGCGAACTGGCGCCGGAAACCGGCTCATTTTCCCTGCCTCGCAACGCCCGCATCGGCACCGTGGCGCAGGAAGCACCGGGCGGCGAGACGAGTTTGCTGGAGACGGTGCTGGCCGCCGACGTGGAGCGTGCCGGCCTGTTGACAGAGGCCGAAACGGCTACGGACCCTCATCGCATCGCCGAGATCCAGATGCGTCTCGCCGATATCGATTCCCATTCCGCCCCGGCGCGGGCGGCAAGCATCTTGTCGGGCCTCGGCTTCAGCCCCGATATTCAAGATGGGCCATGCTCGGCGCTGTCAGGGGGTTGGCGCATGCGGGTGGCGCTCGGCGCGGCGCTGTTCGCGGCGCCTGATGTGCTGCTGCTGGACGAACCCACCAACTATCTCGACCTCGAGGGCGTCATCTGGCTCAAGAGCCACCTCAAGTCCTACCGTCACACGGTGATCATCGTCAGTCACGACCGCGACCTGCTCAACGACGCCGTCAGCTGGATCCTGCATCTCGACCAGGCCCGCCTTACCCTCTATCAGGGCAACTACGACTCGTTCGAGGGTCAACGCCGGGAGAAGCAGGCGCTACAACTGAAGCTGAAGAAGAAGCAGGATGACGAGCGTCGCCACATGCAGGCCTTCGTCGACCGTTTCCGCTACAAGGCCTCGAAGGCGAAGCAGGCTCAGAGCCGCCTCAAGGCTCTCACCCGGCTGGAACCGGTGGCCGAGATGATCGAGGATCGGGTGGCGCCGTTCCTGTTTCCCAACCCGAAGAAGCCGCTCAATCCGCCACTGGTGCGCTTTGAACATGCCGCGGTCGGCTATGGCGACGGCCCGCCGGTGCTGCACGACATCGATCTGAGGATCGACAACGATGACCGCATTGCCCTTTTGGGTGCAAACGGCAACGGCAAGTCGACCTTCGCCAAACTGTTATGCGGCCGGCTTTCGCCGTCGGCCGGTCACATGCGCCACCACAATGCGCTGAGCGTGGGTTATTTCGCCCAGCACCAGCTCGACGAACTGTCCGAAGGGCTCACGCCTTACGACTGCTTCACCACATTGATGCCCGATGCCAGCGAGGCGCAGCGGCGGGCGCGGCTCGGGGCCCATGGCTTTGGCGCCCAGCTCGCCAACTCGAAGACGGCGACCCTGTCGGGCGGTGAGAAGGCTCGGCTGCTGTTTGCGCTGGCCGCCTTCCATGGCCCCCATATCCTGGTGCTGGACGAGCCCACTAACCATCTCGACGTGGATGCTCGCGAAGCCCTCGTGCGGGCGCTTAACGACTTCGAAGGCGCGGTTATTCTGATCAGCCACGATCGGCATCTCATCGAAACCTGCGCCGACAGTCTATGGCTGGTCCATGACGGCACAGTGAACCCTTATGATGGTGATATGGACGGCTATACCCAGCTGGTGCTGGATCAGGCCCGCAACCGTAGGCGTATGGTTAACGGTTCGTTACCAAAGGTTGTGCGCAAAACTTCAAGGCCAGAGCCAGCCAAGGTGAACACGGATCGTCCGAACCACACCAAAGTTAAGAAACTGATTCAGAATACCGAATCCAACATCAAGGAATTGCAGGAAAAAATCGCCATTCTCGATCGGGCACTGGCCGATCGTTCAATCTATCGCGAAGCCCCTCGCAAGGCACGCGATTTCCTGCGATTGAAGACCCGGCTGGCAGCCGAACTGGAAGCCGCCGAAGTGCATTGGCTGGAGCTGCATGAGAGCCGGAGCGCATCACCTTCTGGCGGCGGCGCGTGAACCAGGAGAGCCCACCCATGCCCGATGAAACGTCCTATCGCGATCCTCTCGCCCGCTTCATTTCGCTGGAAGCCCTCGCCGGCCTGATCCTGGTGCTGGCGGCAGCCGCCGCGCTGGCGGCAGACAATATTGCCTTGCTGCAACCCTATTACGACCGGCTGTTGTCACTGCCTGTGGCGGTGCAAATCGGCGAGGCCCGACTGGCGAAGCCGCTGCTCTTATGGATCAACGACGGCCTGATGGCGGTGTTCTTCCTGCTGGTGGGGCTCGAACTCAAGCGCGAAGTGCTGAAAGGACACTTACGCTCGCGCGACCAGGTGGTGTTGCCGGCAGTATGCGCGGTAGGTGGCATGGCAGTGCCAGCACTCATCTATCTTGCCATCGCCACGGGTCTGGGGGGCGACAGCGGGCTCATTCGGGGCTGGGCCATTCCGGCTGCCACCGACATTGCCTTCGCGCTCGGCGCGCTCGCCATGCTCGGTAGTCGGGTGCCGTCCTCACTCAAGGTGTTCCTGCTGACGCTTGCCACACTCGATGATCTTGGCGCCATCGTGATCATCGCCATCTTCTATACCGCCGATCTGTCGCTCGCCTCGCTGGCGCTGGCAGGTCTTGCCATCGTGATGCTGGCGGCGATGAATTTGTTGGGTGTAAGGCGCCTTGCGCCCTATATCGTGGTGGGCGTGGCCTTGTGGGTTTTCGTCCTCAAGTCAGGCGTGCATGCCACGCTGGCGGGCGTTGCGCTGGGCCTTGCCATTCCGATGCAGGACCGCGATGGCCGCAAGGTGCTGGAAGCCCTCGAAGACGCGCTCCACCCTTACGTCATCTGGGGCATCCTGCCGCTGTTCGCCTTCGCCAATGCTGGGGTTTCGCTGACCGGCATCGCCTTGTCGAGCCTGTTTGCACCGTTGCCACTGGCGATCGCGTCGGGACTGGTGATCGGCAAGCCGCTGGGGATCATAGCGGCGGCGCAAGGGGCGATGCGGATCCGACTGGCGCGACTGCCCGAGGGCATGAGCTGGATGCACCTGAGCGGAGTGGCGGCGTTGGCTGGCATCGGCTTCACCATGAGCCTTTTCATCGGCATGCTGGCGTTCCCAGCCGACGAGCATTCCGCCGGGGTACGCATCGGGGTGATCGCTGGCTCGATTCTGTCCGCCCTCATCGGCTATGGTGTGCTGCGCTTGGCGCCCAATAGGGGCAACTGAGTTCGGGGAGCTCAGTCGCCGTCCCGCCGCCCCGGCAACACGGTGCGCTCGCGGGTGAGCGCAAAACGGACAACCCAGCCGACAAGTGCGATGCCGATGGTTACGATGGCTGCGTTGATCAATATCGTGGCCGCGACACCCTTGGCCATGGCCCATCTTGCCTCGCTGGCCGCGGGATCGCTCCACACCGGCCACAGCACGTTCCAAAAGAGCGAGGCGGCCATGCCGGCGAACAACACCAGTGCAGCGATCAACGACCACTTGAAGGCGGCGCGGCCAAGCCTCAGTTTCAGGGGCACGGGCGATGTCATGGCTGTCGTGGGCCTTTGCTAGCGTAGGCGGCGAGGGCCGGAAATCTCGCTCATGATCTCGGTCTGGATGGCCTGGATTTCCATCAGCCGGTCCCATTGTCGCGAGATGAGATGGTCGAGTTTTTCATGCAATTGGCGGATTTCCAGTTCCGCCTTGAGGTTGACGCGGTAGTCGGACTGGGAGCGCAGGCGGTCCCGCGCCTCCTGGCGGTTCTGGCTCATCATGATCACCGGCGCCTGGATGGCAGCCAGGCACGAGAGCACCAAATTGAGCAAAATATAGGGATAAGGATCGAAGGGGGCGCTGAGCACCGCATGAGCGTTTATGGCGATCCATACCACGAGGATGAGGGCGAACAGGCCAATAAACTTCCAGCTTCCGCCGAACTCGGATATTTGGTCCGAAACGCGCTGGCCGAAGGTCAGATCCTGAAGAAAATCCTCCTCAACATTTACCGACACGATCTCGTGCTGCTGGAGGCTTTCAAACACTTCGCGTTCGAGGTCGGAGAGTTCACCCTTGTCCTCGGTCAGCATGTTGTGGATGTGACGGCTGCGGAACTCGTTGAGATCCTTGTGGCAGATAAAGCCGTTTTCGTCCCAGTCTGGCTTGACGAGTCGAATCTCGGCAATAATCGAGGGCCTGACAAGAGCAGCCGCAACCAGATCGCCGTGCGTGCCGCTGCTTCCGCAGATCTGGCAGGTGTGTTTGCCGGGCAAGGCCGTCTCCTCCGGGAAATGAGGTCTTCAGTCCTGACCGCGAGACTGCCACGGTCGGCCCGCCATCGGCAAGGCGAAGACGATGCAGCCTGGGCCGGAGACCCGCCGCAATTTGCCGCTGGCCACTTTTCTGCACCCCGATTAATGTGCCAACGGATTTCTCGTGGCCGACGGCTTTTCGGAGTAGGCATCATGTTGACTTTGCTCACTTTGCTGCATGGGTCATCCGCCTCCATCGACGTGCTGAAGTCGGCCACGCTGCTGCAGGATGCGCTCGATGCCGAACTGATCGTCGCCCACCCGCAGGCCGAAGCAGACATCCCGATGGTTGTCGGCGACGGCAGCTTCGTGCTGTTCGACGACGGGCGCGACGTGGAGACCGCCTCCAAATCGGCGCACTTGGCCTACGAGGCCGTGTGCGCGGACAAGGAGAACTGCCGTTTCCGCGACACCCGGATGCCGCCGGCAGACTGCTTGCGCAAGCAGGTACTGTTCGCCGACCTGGTGGTGTTGGCGCGCGATCAGGGCATGACCGAAACGGCCTTCGGCCTGCTCAAGGCCGCCCTCGTTGCGCATCGCATGCCGACCGTCCTCCTGCCGATCGAAACGCTCGATGCCTCGCCCGACACCGTGGCTGTGTCATGGAATGGGCAAGCTCCGTCGGCACGCGCCATCAAGGCGGCGCTGCCCTTCTTCAGGACCGCCAAACGCCTGATTGTCCTCGAGCACGCGGGCATCGACGTCAACCGTAGCCGGCTGGAGCATTTCCTCAAGGCCAACGGCATCAAGCCGGCTGATTGGCGGCAATACGGCGATGCGAGCCTTACTGCCCGCGGCCGAGCGCGGGCGCTGCTCGCCGAGGCCGCCACGGAAGGCTCGGACCTTTTGGTGATGGGGGCCTTCGGCGAGGCAGACCAAGGCTTCTTCCGGTTCGGCCGGGCGACGGAAAAGGTCGCCAGCGCTGCCAAGATCCCGGTGCTGTTCAGCGCCTAACTTGTACGGTTGGCGCGGGTGAGCACCGCGTGCATCATCACGTTGACTGCCGGCTCGGTCATTTTCTGGTCGATATCCTCGGCCTCGTTGTGGGTGATGCCATCCTTGCAGGGCGAAAAGATCATCGCGGTCGGGGCGCATTTGGAGATGTGATAGGCATCATGACCGGCCTGTGAGAGTAAATCGCGGCTCTTCACCCCCAAATCCTTCACCGCCCCGCGCAACAGGCCGATGAGGCCGGCATCGAAGCGCTCGTTGCCGAACTCCCAGCGGGTGGTGACCTCCATATCGACGCGGGCGCGATCGGCGGCGGCTGGAATGGCCGCCTCGATCTCGGACCACATGGCTTGCGCGGTCACCGGATCGGGATGGCGGCAGTCGAGAGAAAACTGCGCCCATTCGGAGATGATGCCGGGCTTGTTGGGCCAGGCCACCAGCCGGGTCACCGTCGCCTTGCCGAGGGTGTTTGAGTACTTCCAGCCGATGTCGTTGACCGCCGCCACCACGCGTGCTGCCCCAACCAGCGCGTCGCAGCGCTTTTCCATGGGCGTCGGGCCCGCGTGCGCCGTCTCGCCCCTCACGTCCACATGGGCGCCGAAACTCTTGTAGCCACCGGTGACGATGCCGACAGGGATGGCCTCGGCATCGAGTACCGGCCCCTGCTCGATGTGCAACTCGAAATAGGCATCGAGTGCCCGTCCGCCGACCGGCGCCTCACCACGATAGCCAATGCGCTCCAGTTCTTCGCCCTGCAACAAGCCGTCGTCGTCGGCGCGGGTGGCGACGAAGCTTTCAGTATAGACGCCGGCAAACGCGCCCGCCGAAGCCATCGGCGGGGCGAAGCGGCACCCTTCCTCATTGGTCCAGTTGATGACCTCAATGGGGCGAAGCGTTTCGATGCCGAGATCATTGAAGGTGCGGATCACTTCGAGCCCCGACAGCACGCCGAGGATGCCGTCGAAGCGGCCGCCGGCATATTGCGTGTCCAGATGCGAGCCCATGGTGACGGGCGCCAGATCATCGCGCGTCCCGGCACGCCTGGCAAACATGTTGCCCAGCCGGTCCACCGTTACCGTCAACCCCGCCTCTTCACACCAGCGGCGAAACAGGTCGCGCATCTGCTTGTCGGCGTCGGTCGCCGCAAGACGGCACAGGCCGCCCGCTTTGCCGGGGCCAATTTCGGCCGATGCCATGAGACTCGCCCACAGGCGGGCCCCGTCGATGCGCAAGTTCGCGGTGGTTCCTGCCATGACCTCAAGCAGCCTCGCGCCGCAGCGGCTGGCACATGCAGTGGACACCGCCGCCAGCCTGGGTGAACATGGTCATGTCGGGATCATAGACCTCGAATCCGGCGGCACGCATCTTGCCGTTGAGGTCCTTGGCATCGAGCGTCGACAGAACCCGGTCCTGGCCCAGCGCCACTACGTTGCAGCCCAGCGCCATGGTCTCCTTGAAGGAGGCCGGGATGATCTCGATCTTCATGGCCTTCAGCCAAGCAACGATATCCTCAGGGGTCGTATCGAGGCAGACGGCGGCGCAGTGCTCGTTCAGCATGCACACCATGAGGTCGATATGGACGTAGAACTGGTCGATGGGGGCGTACTTGATGTCCCAGCCCTCCTTGATGAACCACTCGGCCACCTGGCGGGCCGCCACCTCCTCGCTGCGGTGATCGGTATAGCCGACCAGCGCCGCCCCCTTCTTGATGATGTTGAAGTCGCCGCCCTCGAAATTGCCGGCCGAGACCATGTCGTAGATGGGGATGTTGTGCTCCAGGTAGAAGCGCAGGACAGAGGCATATTCGCCGCGCCGCCGCGGGCTCGCCAACTGGCACACCACGGCGCCATAGGGCGTCATGAAGGACGAATCGCGGGCATAGATCTGGTAGGGCACGCGCTCATCAACGGGCAGGAAATGGCAGGTGACGCCGGCTGACTCATAGGCATCGACCATCTCGCGGTGCTGGCGCATGGCAAGCTGCTTGTCGAACTTGAGACCCCGGCGCAGCGTGTCGCGCACCAGCGACGACCAGGCGGCGTTCTCGATACCGAGCCAGCGAAAGCTCTCGGCCGGGCCCAGCAGCACGTCCTTGAGCACGCCGGTCTCCGAGCGCAGATACCAGTCGGTCATCTCCGGGGTACCGCCGCCATCGACGCGTGCTTTGAGGGGTGTGGCCGGGCTCGTCATTTAAAAATTCCTCCAAAAGGGGCTTCAGCGATGGCTCTATCTAGCGCGCGCACTCACCGTGACGCCATTCCCTTCAAGGGTTAGATTTTCGCACCCGCTGAACGAACAGGCTGAACAGCTCGCCCTTGGTCGCCACTCCCAGCTTGCGGTAGGCGTGACGGCGGTGGACCTTGATCGTCTCCGCCGAGATCGCCAGCGCCCGAGCGGCCGACTTTTCCGAATGGCCGGCCAGCAGCGCCTCGACCACATCGGCTTCCCGTTCGGTGAGTGGCGAGGTCGTGCTGGAAGAGAGGATGCCGCGCGTCGTCTCGCCGCTTTCGGAAGCGGTTTCATCCGGGCGGCTCGCCAGATGATCATGTTGCAAGGCGGCGGCCTGCATCACCACCAAGAGGCCTGCGAGTTTGCTCCGCTCTTTCGCCGAAAAGGCCTGCCGACCGGCCTTGCGCGACAACGACAGAAAACGCACCCGCCCATCACCACTAGGCAGCAACAGGCCGATCAGGTCGGCAACGCCGATGCGGCCGTAATATTTGCGGAAATATTCGGACTGGCGAAAGCCTGCCGGTTCCATCTCGCGCAAACGGCGGATGGCAGGTTCGCACAAATCCATAGCGGCGCGGTAAAAAGGGCTCACCAGATAGACACCGGCCAGATAGTCACCATAGAGGAAGGGTCGCTCGGCTGGGTCGAGACGGTCGATCAGCACCTGAGGCGCTGCGCCTGGGGCGAACATCAAGCTCATGCTGGCATCGCTGGAGGCGGCGGATTCGGCCACGTCGACAAGACGGCTCTCGAAATCGGCAGTGCACAGGGCTTCGATGAGACGGGCAAGCGTGTCCACAATCGATTGACCCGCCGCCGTCAATAAGGCGCCTCGAAATAATCCTGCCGGGTCAGGAGGAAATAATCGACGTCCACCCCCGCCCCGCCGTTCTCGTGACTGGTGGTGACGCTGCGGTCCTGGCGAAACCCCGCCTTTTGTGCCACCCGCAGGGAGGCGACGTTGGGGGCCATCACCTTGCAGCCCACCTCGTTTGCTCCCAGCCGCTCCACGGCGATGGCGGTGAGGGCGAGTGCCAGTTGGCTGGCGATCCCCCTGCCCCAATGCACCGGATCGACGCCCCAGCCGATTTCGAAGAGACCAGAGCGATGCTTCAGGATAAAGCCATCGCCCGCGACGCCGCCGGTCCGCAATTCGGCGGCGAGGAACCAGGCGCAACGATCCTTCGCCTGCTGATGGGCGAGTGCCCGCATGACGAAACCCTGCACTGCCTTCATGTCGGCAAGCCGGGCCGCGATGTGACGCTGGTAATCGGGCCGCGTCATATAGCGGGCAAAGTCGCGGGCGTCCTGCACCACGATCTCGCGTACGCAGCTCAACGGCGTGTCAACCGGCCGCAACCACATGAACTCACCTCTCGCGCCAACTGCCGCCCGCCCAGAGCATGACACGCCGAAGCGGTCGCAATCAATTGCCGGCTTGCCTCATGGTCGAGAAACTGGCGACGAGCGGCCAAACCGTCATCAATGGTAACGGTTGCACAGGCCCTGCTGCTTCATGGACTCATAGCGGCTACCGCAGCGCCAGCGGCGCTGGCGGCAGTCCATCGTCGCACAATCGAAGCAGAAACCGCAATTTTCAGCAGTTGGCTGCTTTTTCTGGACTGGTGCCCTGGCCTTCTTGTTCTTCTTCCTGGTCAGCGGCGGCGCGATGATGACCTTCTTGCGCGGCGGCGGTGCGGGTTCCAGCGTCGGCGGCGCCGGCACGCTCTGCGGATTGAGGTTCACTTGCGGCTTCGGACGCGGCAGCGGAATGGCCGGATTGGCAACATTGGGCTCCGGTTGCGGGATCGCCAGTTCGGGCGATGGCGGAATGGCGGGCTCGCTCGACGGCTTGGATGTCTGTTGTTCGTTGGTGAGTGAGGCCAGCATCGCCTGGGCGAGCACAACGAAGTTACCGTTGGGGTATTGCTGAAGGTAAGCCTTGAGCAGTGCCGGATTGCGACTGTTGCGCACGGTATTCCAGAATGTGATTTCGAGCTGGTTGTCCGGGGCGCGTTGCTTCTGCTCGGCGGTGGGCGGGTTGGGCTCGGCGGTGACCGGGACTTTGGCGGTGGGCGCTGAATTCAACACAACCCTGTCTCCAACCAGCGAAGAATTGCTCCACGGCACCTGTTGGCCGTCGGTTTCCTTGATGACCTCCTCACGCACGCGGCGCATGATCACCTCGATGTCGAGCCCGGGCGTTCCGATGTTGTCGAGAAGGGCCTTGGCAAACGGCGAATTGGCACCTTTGCCGTCGAGCGCCACGTTACCGGGCTGGGTGGAAAAGGTGATCAGTGTGCCGACGCCGCTCTCGATACGGGCAAGCCCGCGGCCGAGGGCAATAGAGCGCGTACCCATCGAGCGGGCGAGGTTCTGGGCCATCGGATTGTTGCGGCATGCATCGAGCATCACAATGTTGATGCGGTTACCGCGCTCCATCTGGCTCAGTATGAAATTGACGTCCATGGCCTCGAAATCGAGGTCGAGTTCGGTGTCGAGCTTGGCATCGACGGGTATCAGATAGTTCTTGCCGTTAACCTGCAGACCGTGCCCGGCATAGTAGAAAACCGCGATCTTCGCCCCGTCCAGCTCGCCAGCAAAGGCCCGCACCAGCGTCTGCATGGTGAAGCGGTCGGCGTCGATACCCTTGATGACGCGAAAATTCAGCCGGGTCAGGGCCGCAGCCAGGGCGTCGGCGTCATTGCGCGGGTTCTTCAGTTCCGGCGCGTTCAGGTACTTGGAGTTGCCGATGACCAACGCCACCCGGGCGGCGGCGGCCGCGTCGGAGATGCCCCACGGCAGGCTGACTGCCACCAACAGCGAAAGTAGCACTGCCCACAGGATCAAGGCCTTACCAAGCGGTAAGGAGAGACGGCTTTGGTCCTGCTTCATCAGGGCGCGCAACAAGTCTGTCCTCCTGTTCCAGGGACATACTATTGCGTGAGACCGCCGAGGTCCATCCTTACTGAAACACGTAGACTGGCGCGCCTATATGCACTCGATTGTAGAGGTCGATCACGTCGGCGTTCTTCATGCGGATGCAGCCCGACGACACCTCGTGACCGATCGATGCGTCCTGGTTGGTGCCGTGGATGCGGTAGAGGGTGCCGCCGATATAGAGGGCGCGGGCGCCAAGCGGATTATTTGGGCCGCCGTCGAGTTCGTCGGGCAGGAAATGGCCCTCAGCGCGGGCGCGCGCGATCATTTCAGCAGGCGGCGTCCAACTGGGCCATTTGGCCTTGTGCACCACCTTGGAGGTGCCGGACCACTGATAGCCCTGCTTACCGACACCTACCGGGTAGCTCATGGCCTTGCCGCCGCCCAGCACCAGATAGAGCCGGCGCTCCGGCGTCGAGACGATGATGGACCCCACAGGGTACTTCGCTGCATCGGCATACGCGATCACATGCCGCTGTTGCGTTGCAGAGGCCGGTTGGGAGGGCCCGAATAGGCACTCCAGAAGGCTGGCGCAGCCGCCATCACGCGCAGCTTCGGCGGTTCCAGCACCCAGCGGCACCACAAGCAAGATCATACTCAAAAGCAACAGACGGCGCATGGTTCACATCCAGAATGGGCAGGCACGCTACCGTTCATAAACCATGCGGATTGCCGAATGATGAACCGCGCTACCGGCCCGCCTCCCTCAGTCCGGCTTCCACCACTTCGGCGATGAAGGCGGGCAGCGCGAAGGCGGCAGCGTGCAATTCGGGGGTGTAGTAGAGGGTCTTGAGGCTGGCTTCTGCAAAACGAGCCTTGAGCTTTGCAAGCGGCACATTGCGCAGGGCCACATTGTCGGTGCCCCAGCCCAGCGCCATGAAGCCGCCGACGTAGGTCGGGACCACGGCTAGATAGCAGCCGGCATCGGCGAACAGCCGGGCAAAATTATAGACCGTGTTCTTCAGTTCGTCCGCCTGGAAGAACGGCACCCCGTTCTGGGTAAGCAGCACACCGCCGGGTTTGAGAAGACGCTTGCAATCGGTATAGAAATCCTTGGTGAACAGCACCTCGCTCGGCCCGATGGGGTCGGTCGAATCGATGACGATAATATCGAACCGGTCGCTCGACGTGGCGGCGAAATCCTTGCCATCAGCCACCACCAGCTTGAAGCGCGGGTCGTCGAAGCAGCCTTGGTGCAGGGCTTGCCAGTGGGTCCTGGCGAAATCGATGACACCTGGGTCGATCTCGACCATAACGAGGCGCTGGATGCTGCGGTGCTTGAGCACCTCCTCGGCAAGGCCTCCGTCACCGCCGCCGATGATCAGAACGTCCTTGACGTTGCCATGGGCGAGGATGGGCAGGTGGCTCAGCATCTCGTGGTAGACGTATTCATCCGCCGTTGTCACCTGCGTCACGCCATCGAGCGCCATCAGTCGGCCGAAGCTGACGGTATCGACGACGATAAGCCGCTGGTGGGGGGTGTTGGAGTCGTAGACAACCTCTTTCACCTCATAAGAGGCGCGAAAGCCCTCATGCAGGGTCTCGGTGTACCAGACCCGGCCGTCAGCATCGGTGGTGAGGTTGACGTTGGTGCCCATGCCGGAGCCTCCCTTTCAGCAGATGGTCAAAATGGCAGCGGGGCCGCACCGGCCCCGCCTTCACGGATATCAACCGCGATAACGCCTCAGGCGTCTTCGCCGCGCAGGATTTCCTTCACCCGCAGGGTTTCAGGTCGGAAGGCCTCGTTGAGCACATCGAGGCACAATTCAGGCCGGGCATCGCCGCACATGAACACATCAAGCGCCGCGTAGCCGCGCTCCGGCCATGTGTGGATGGAAATGTGACTTTCGGCCAGCACCGCCACGCCCGAAACGCCGGAATTGGGGGTGAAATGATGCAGGTGAATATGCAGCAGCGTTGCGCCTGCGGCTTCCACGCACCGCCGCATGGTCGCTTCGATCAGATCGATGTCATCGACGCCTGTCGCGCCCACCAGATCGACGATGAGATGGGTGCCGGCGCACTCAACACCGTTCCTGACGATGAAATGGTCCTTCGGCAGCCCGGGTTCGTAGTCCGAAACCTCGCCGTTCGTGCAGCTCAGGAAACCTTCCGTTTGGGCGGTGCTTGGGGCTGCCAAGTCCATCCCCAA
>CAZMSA010000018.1:0-762 GCA_964568825.1 uncultured Rhizobiaceae bacterium
ACCAGCGGCGGCGAGGCGAGATAGTTGGCCCTGACATCGGGGCTGATGCGGCCCTCGAAATTGCGGTTGCCCGAAAGCACCGCGCAACCCACCAGGTCGTTTTTCCTGATGGTCTCCGAGATGGCCTCCGGCAGCGGCCCGGAATTGCCGATGCAGGTGGTGCAGCCATAGCCCACCAGATCGAAGCCGAGCTTGTCCAGTTCCTTCTGCAGCCCTGAGGAGTCGAGATATTCCGTCACCACCTGGCTGCCGGGGGCCAGCGAGGTCTTGACCCACGGCTTCACCTTGAGGCCGGCCTTGTTGGCATTGCGGGCCAGAAGCCCGGCGGCCACCATGACCGAAGGGTTGGAGGTGTTGGTGCACGATGTGATGGCGGCGATCACCACATCGCCGTTGCCGAGATCGTAATTGGCATCCTTGACGCGATAGCGGGTGGCATGATCGGTCTTCTTGAACTCGCTTGTCATGGCGGCCGAAAACTTTTCCGCCGCCTGATCCAGCCGCACCCGGTCCTGCGGCCGCTTGGGACCGGCGATCGAGGGCACGACGTCGCCGAGATCGAGGCTCAAGGTCGCGGTGAACACCGGTTCGGGTGTCGTCCTCGTCGAGAACATGCCCTGCGTTTTGGCGTATTTCTCCACTAGCGCTACTTGCGCCGGCGCCCGCCCGGTGCCGTTGAGATATTGCAGCGTTTCGGCCGATACCGGGAAGAAGCCGCAGGTTGCGCCATATTCGGGTGCCATGTTGGCGATGGTGGCGCGG
>CAZMSA010000018.1:772-30756 GCA_964568825.1 uncultured Rhizobiaceae bacterium
AAGGCCGGGGCCGAAGAATTCCACGAACTTGCCGACCACGCCCATCTTGCGCAGCATCTCGGTAACGGTGAGCACCAGGTCGGTGGCGGTGGTGCCGGGCTTCAGCTTGCCGGTGAGCTTGAAGCCGACCACCTCGGGAATGAGCATGGAGATCGGCTGGCCGAGCATGGCGGCCTCCGCCTCGATGCCGCCCACGCCCCAGCCGAGCACCGCCAGGCCGTTCACCATGGTGGTGTGGCTGTCGGTGCCGACCAGGGTATCGGGATAGGCGGTCTCAACGGTCTTGGCGCGGCCGTTGGCGCCGACCTTTTCCTTCTTGGTCCACACCGTCCGGGCGAGATATTCGAGGTTCACCTGATGGCAGATGCCGGTGCCCGGCGGCACCACGCGGAAATTGTCGAAGGCATCCTGTCCCCATTTGAGAAAGGTGTAGCGCTCCACGTTGCGCTCGTATTCCTTGCCCACATTGAGCTTGAAGGAGCGCGAGTTGCCGAAGAAGTCGACCATCACCGAATGGTCGATGACCAGATCGACGGGGGCCAGCGGGTTGATCTTCCTGGCATCTCCCCCCAGCGCCGTCATGGCATCGCGCATGGCGGCGAGATCGACGACGGCGGGAACGCCGGTGAAATCCTGCATCAGCACGCGGGCCGGCCGAAAGGCGATCTCGCGCCCTGACTTGCCGCGGTTCTTCAGCCACTTGGCCACTTCCTTGATGTCGTTCTTGGTGACGCTGCGCCCGTCCTCGAAGCGCAACAGGTTTTCCAGCAGGACCTTGAGCGAGAAGGGCAGGGCGGAGATACCTTTAAGGCCGTTCTTCTCGGCCGCCTTCAGGGAATAATAGACGTACGCCTTGTTGCCGACTTTGAGCGTCTTGCGGCACTTGAAGCTGTCGAGGGAGGGGGTGGTCATGGATGCGCGGCTCCTGATCCTGGGCAACGGCGGGGAATACGGCAGCATTTCTAAAAGGTCTTTCAACGTAACACTAGTACGGCAGTGAAAGAAGCCGCCCTTTCACTGGCCGGCAGAAGTGTGGGGCAACGCCAAGGCGCCATCCCGCCACAATGGCTTTGCGCCGGCGGCTCGATGCTGTAAGCGGTTGCGCCATGAAACTGGTGGCGGAAGATCTGAGTTGCGAACGCGGCGGCCGGGCGGTGTTCTCCGGCCTCGGCTTCAGCCTCGAGGCCGGCCAGTTGCTGCTGCTGAAAGGACCCAACGGCTCGGGCAAGACCTCGCTGTTGCGGCTCATCGCCGGGTTCGCCGAGCCGGCCGGCGGCGACATCAGGCTGGAGGGTGGACACGCCGATCTCACCATTGGCCAGCACTGCCATCTGATGCAGCACCAGGACGCGGTGAAGTCGGCGCTGACGGTGGAGGAAAACCTCACCTTCTGGGCGGGCTTTCTCGGTGGCGGCGACATCGAGGCCGCCCTTGCCGCCCTGGGGCTCGATCGGCTGCGCTCGACCTCGGCGGCCTATCTTTCAGCCGGCCAGCGCCGCCGCCTGTCGCTGTCGCGCCTGGCGCTGGTGCCGCGCCCCATATGGCTGCTGGACGAGCCGAGCGTCGGGCTCGATGCCGCCTCGCTCGAACGCCTCGAAGGGCTGATCGCCACCCAGCTTGCCAGCGGCGGTCTGGTGATCGCCTCGACCCATGTGGCGATCGGCATCGAGGCATCAAGCGAACTCGATCTCGGGGCGCGAGCGGAGGTAGCGGCATGAGCGTGCTCGCCGCCCTCATACGCCGTGACCTGCTGCTCGCCCTGCGCCAGGGGACCGGCGCCGGCACCGCGCTCGGCTTCTTCCTCACCGTGATGGTGCTGTTGCCGCTCGGCATCGGTCCCGACCAGGCGCTGCTGCAGCGCATCGCCCCCGGCGCCTTGTGGATCGCGCTGTTGTTGTCGGTGCTGTTGTCTTCCGACCGCATCTTCCAGGCCGACTACGAGGACGGCTCGCTGGAGCTGATGACCATGGGGCCGGCGGCGCTGGAGATCGTCGTCACCATGAAGGGTCTCGCCCATTGGCTCACCACCGGCCTGCCGCTTGCCATCGCGGCGCCGCTTTTGGGGTTTTTGCTCAACCTCGATCCGGCACTGATCGGCCCCCTGGTGGTGGCCATGGGGCTGGGATCGGTGGCGCTGTCGTTGCTGGCCAGCCTCGGGGCGGCGGTGACGGTGGGCATCAGGCGCGGCGGCCTGCTGGTTGCGCTGCTCATCCTGCCGCTTTATGTGCCGGTGGTGATCTTCGGCGTGGCAGCTTCCAGCGGCATCGGCGGCCTTGATATCGCCACGCCGTCGCTGTTGATCCTGGCAGCGATTGCGCTGGTGGCGCTGGTCACGGTACCTTTCGCCGCCGCCGCGGCCCTCAGGGCCTACATGCATTGAGAACGAAAAACCCATGCGGATAGAAAAATACGCCAATCCCGCCCGCTTTCTCAGCCTTCAGAAGTCCGTGCAGCCGTGGCTGACGGGTTCCGCCGTGGTGCTGATCGTCGTTGGCCTGTATCTCGGCCTCGTCGTTGCCCCGCCCGACTACCAGCAGGGCGAGACGGTGCGCATCATGTTCATCCACGTGCCGGCGGCCTGGACGGCGATGATGACCTATACCTTCATGGCCGCGTGCAGCATCGTGGCCATCGTGATGCGCCACCCGCTCGCCGATATGGCCGCCAAGGCAGCCGCCCCTTTCGGCGCCGTCTTTGCCTTTCTGGCGCTGGCCACCGGCTCGTTGTGGGGCAAGCCCATGTGGGGCACCTGGTGGGTGTGGGATGCCCGCCTGACCTCGACCTTCGTGCTGTTCCTTCTGTATCTCGGCTATATCGCCGTGTGGCAGGCCATCGAGGAGCCCTCGCGCGCCGCCGCCATTGCCCGCATCGTGGCCATCGTCGGCTTCATCAACGTGCCGATCATCAAGTTCTCGGTCGACTGGTGGCATTCCCTGCACCAGGGCGAAAGCGTCTTCCGCATGGGCGGGCCGACCATCTATCCCACCATCTTGTGGCCGTTGCTGGTAATGGGCCTGGGCTATACGGTAATGTTCGCCGCGCTCGAGTTCTCGGCCTTGCGCACCGAAGTCCTGGCGCGGCGCATCCGGCAGATGGAAATCGCCGAGGCGCAAGGCTCTTGAATGTGAGGATCGATGGATCTGACTGCTGCCCATAGCGGCTACGTGTTTGCCGCCTACGGCCTCACGTTCGTGGTACTCGGCTTCACCATCTGGCTGCATGTGCGCCGGGCGCGGCGCACCGCTGCCCGGCTTGCCGGTCTGGAAGCGCGGCAGGCACCGCGGCGGCGGACAACGACAACTCGGGAGGACGCATGACCCAACCTGTGAGTGTGCCTGCCAAGGAGACCCCATTGCCATCTCGCCGGCGCAGCTGGCTGATGCTGCTGCCGCTGCTGCTGTTCCTTTCGCTGGCGGGGATGTTCGTCTATCAGCTGCTTGACGGCGGCGATCCTTCGCGGGTGCCCTCGCCCCTCATCGGTCAGCCGATCCCCGAGTTCAATCTGAAGCCGCTCGTGGGCCTCGAGGGTCCCGATGGCCAGGTGCCGGGTCTTTCTTCGGCCGACCTCCGGGAGGGCAAGGTCACCCTGGTCAACGTGTGGGCGTCATGGTGCGTGCCGTGCCGCGACGAGCAGCCGGTGCTGATGGATCTGGCGTTGAAGCATGGCGTCCGCCTGGTCAGCATCAACTACAAGGACGCGCCCGAAAATGCCCTGCGTTTCCTCGGCACGCTGGGGGTGCCGTTCAAGATGGTGGGCGTCGATGCCAACGGCCGCGCCGCCATTGACTGGGGCGTCTACGGGGTGCCGGAAAGCTTTGTGGTCGACGGCAAGGGCTTCATCCGCTTCAAGCAGATCGGCCCCATCGCCAATCAGGCCCAACTGGATAACCTGCTGGCCGAACTCGCCAAGGCCAAACAACCGCTCAAATAGGCGATGAGCGCCGATCAAGGTGCCTTGTCGCCGTCAGATGCGACTCTGTACGGCCGGATCGGTCAAGATGCCGGCTTGCGCCGTTGTCGCGATGGTTTCCTGGCGACGGGAACAGCCTTGTCGTCGCCTTCCATCTTGACCGCCAGGATGCCGAGGGCTTCGAGGAACGGCTTGCGGTGGCTGCGCGGCAGGGCTGCGAGGATATCCTTGTCGACGCCTTCCACACCGGGTGAATTGGTCCTCACAGCGCGCCGCCCGGCGGCTGAAAGGCGCACGGTGTTGGCACGGGCATCGTCGGCGCGGCGGCGACGGTGCAAGTAGCCCTGATCGAGCAGTCGCGCCACCACGTCGGCCAGCGTCGAGCGATCGATGCCGGTGATCTGCACGAGCGCCGTCTGGCTGGCCCCCTCGTTGGCCTCCACCGCCTTCAATATGGTAAACTGACGTGCCGTCAGTCCGCTGCGCCCCACGTGGCTCGCATAGGTCGCCGCGGCAAACTGCGCCGCCCGCTTGAGCAGGTAATAGGGTGATTTATCAAGCACCCCCACTTGCGCCTCTTTCGTCATCGCCCCGGTCCTTACTACGCATCTGCCCGGAGGAGACTCCATCTTTCGGAATTACATTCGAATGCCAGTTTTCCCGCTTGTGAAGTCCTCTCATCACGCGCTCTTTCTACGGTATATCAAGTTTGCGACGGTTCAATCGCGAATTTCAGGTGGTAAAATGTCGAAGCCGTTACACAAGTGTTCACCATGATTAATCCGTCGCAGGTTGTCGACGCCGCAATCTCCGCGTACTGAATCAATGGTTTAATAAAATGCATCAAATTGAGCGAAACCATCAACATGACGCTTGCTGACGAAAAGGGCAAATTCGTGCGCCAGGTGCCGGCGGGCGATACCCGCGAGCGCGAGGTATGCGCCGATTGCGGTTTCATCCGCTACGAAAACCCCAAGGTCGTGGCCGGCTCGCTGGTGATCGATGCCGGGCGCGTCCTGTTGTGCCGGCGGGCGATCGAGCCGCGCACCGGTTTCTGGACCCTGCCGGCCGGCTACATGGAACTGGGCGAGACGGCCGAGGAGGCCGCGCGCCGCGAAGCCCGCGAGGAAGCCGAAGCCGACCTGGTGATCGAGCGGGTGTTTGCGGTCTATTCCATCCCCCGCATCGCCCAGGTGCAGGTGATGTTCCTCGCCCATCTGGCCCGCCCCCACATCGCACCGGGCATCGAGAGCCAGGAGGTGGGCTTTTTCGACCTCGACAAGGTGCCCTGGAACGACCTCGCCTTTCCCTCGGTGCGCTGGGCGATCACCCAGTTCAAGGGCCTCGACGGCAGCAGCACCTTCGCCCCCTTCACCAACCCCGAAGGCGAACGCGGCGACGCGGTGTGAGGGCCGACACACGGGAACTGACGAAGCAATAGCTGGGTGAGAAATTTGAATTTGTATTTATATAATAAGGCAGATACTTACAGTTCAAATGGCGGTGGACGCAGTCTCGGGCGAACGCGTCTCAGCTCGGATTTCCCTGATATACGGGAAAATACTGGGAAAAATCGTAAATTGGACGGCATTTGGTCAAATTGTGAGTTCGTAACCGGCTGATATAACACCGTATTTTCGGGAAATTCCCTGTGCACCCAAACAGGGAAAATTATTGCCCGAGCAGGGAATTATTGATCGCGAACAGGGATGCCGAACGACCAAACAGGGACTCGTGGCAATTCTGGTGGCGGAAGATCGGCTCGCAGGCTGAGTTCCGCTGCGGGACCCGAACTGAACTTGCCGCACTTACGAATCCGTAGCCAGTGGGATTATCATCATCAGACATTCCATATGGCCTTATTCACCCTGTGCCCCATGGCTATTCCCATGTCCGGAGGGTTCAACCTTCAGTCCGGATCGCCCATACGCAATACAGGCTTGATCGTCCTGCCGCGCTTGGCATCGGCGATCGCCCGATTGATTTCCCCAAAGTCGTAGAACCTGATCAGCCGGTCGAACGGAAAATCGCCGCTCTGCCACAGTGCAATCAGATGGGGGATGAATTGCTGCGGCACGGCATCGCCCTGGATGATGCTCAGAACCTTGCGCCCTCCCGGCAGATCTGCCTCCATCCCGCCTGTCAGCAGACCCATCCGTCCGTCTGGGTTCAACAACTCGCGCCCCATACGTGAGAGTGCGGCGTCGCCGGTGCCTTCTACGACGTGATCGATGCCGTTCCCGGTGATCCGGGCAATGCGCGTACCGACCTCCGCCTTGCGGCTGTCGATCGCATGGGTGGCACCGAGTTCGCGGGCAAGGGCGAGGCGCTTCGGCCGGACGTCTACCGCAATGATTGGACTGGCGCCGACTATACGCGCCGCCATGACTGCGGCGAGCCCCACCACGCCCACGCCGAAGATGGCGATGCTCTGGTCGCGCTTGACGGCAAGCGAGTTCATGACCGTTCCGGCGCCGGTCTGGAGTCCGCAGCCGAGTGGTGCGAGCAGCGCAAGTGGCAGTGCCTTGTCGACTTTGACGATGTTTCGTTCGGTCGCGAGGGCGTGCGTGGCAAAGGACGACTGGCCGAAGAAATGGCCGCGTACTCCGCCCGCCGCATAGGCGCTCGTACCGTCAAGCCGCTCGAAGCCGAAATTCAGCCGCCAAAAATCTGCGCAGTCTGTGGGACGGCCTTGGGTGCAGGCATCGCAGCGCCCGCAAGATTGGTACGACAGCACGACGTGATCGCCCTGCCTAACGCCCGTCACGGCGCGGCCGACCTCGACAACGACGCCAGCTCCCTCATGACCGAGCACCACGGCCCCAGAGCCTCCTGACTCACAACAATCGATGTCGGTATGGCAGATGCCGCTGGCAACGATGCGCACCAGCACCTCGTAATCGCGCGGCCCATCGATCTCCAGCGTCTCGATGGACAAAGGGCGGCCGGCGCCGCGCGAGATAGCTGCTCTGATCGTTCGGGTACCGCCCGTCCCCGATACCGATAGCTGACCCACCATGTCTGCCCTCGTCATTCGAGCTCTTTCCCTAGCGGTCGCTGGCCTCGCCTCGGGCACGGACAGCCCTCTGAACTATTTTGGCGTCAGACGCTGGAGCCAGCTTTATCCGATCACAAACTGGCATCAACTATCAGCTCCGCAAGTTCCAATAACTTGACCCGCAATTGGGACAATCGAGTTCCGACGCACAGAGACCGCCGGTCGACCGCCAACAAGAGCGCTGTCAGAACAAGATCGGAATGCTGCTTCAATGCAATCAGGTATTCACGGATTGGAAAGACGGTTTGTAAGCCACCACTTCTACCTCGACACGCACATCGACCAGCAACTGGTTCAAGACGGCCGAGCGGGCTGGCGGGTCGTCGGGGAAGTACTCTGCATAGGTTGCGTTGAACCCGGGGAAATCCTCGCGCTCGCGTAACCACACCATGGCTTTGACGACATCAGATAGTTCACAGCCGGCCTCGGCTAGCGTCGCCCTGATCGTCTCGCACACAACGCGAGTCTGGTCCTGGATGGTGCCGGTCGTCATCGGCTGGTCGCCTTCACGTGGCACTACGCCCGTCAGAAACACGAAATCACCGGCCCGCACAGCCTTCGACAACGAGAGTTTGCGGCCCCGGCTCATATAGGGGCCGCCGATCACCTGCTTGTGCTTTTTCATGGGTACCTCCTTCAGCGCCACGGGCGCGCAACAATCTCATCAGCCGACGGCACCGGCTGGCCCCGGAAGAAGGGGTCGAGCAGACCCGCCACGACCGCCGGCGCTTCCACCAGCAGTGAATGCTTGAGGACCGGCAGAATCCTGAGCGTCGAGTCCTTGATCCGATCGTGCATCAGCTGTGACATGCGCGGCGGCGAGCCTTGATCGTAGGCGCCGGTGGCGATGAGGGTCGGCACGGTGATGTCGGCAAGTTCCTCATCGAGGTCCTCGTAGGCCAGCACACGATAGGCGGCAGCATAGCACGCGGGATCGTTCTCGGCATTGGTCGCAGCGTAGGCTGCGATCCGCTCGGGATGGCTTTCGATGAAATCGTCGGTAAACCAGCGGCTGAGTGAGCGCTGAAAGTGACCACCAGGGATGCCGCTGCGAATGAGATCGACGCGGGCGACGACACGCTCGCGCTCTTCGGCCGTGCGCCCCGCGACAGAACTGAGCAGTGCCAAGCGGTCCACACGATCGCCGTGATCCATGGCAAAGCGCTGCGCGATCATTCCGCCGAGGGAATGGCCGGCAAGGTGGCAACGCCCGAAGCCGACGTGATCGAGCAGTGCCAGCAGATCGGCGCTGTAAAGCTTGAGCGAATAGGGACCGGGCAGGCACATCGAACCGCCATTGCCGCGCAGATCGTAGCACAGCACCTGGAACCGGCTATCGAGCCTTGCGACGACATCGGCCCAATTGTCGAGCCGTGAGCCGACACCATGGATCAGCACCAGCGGCGGGCCCTGGCCGGTGATCTCGTAGCGGGTGGTGAGTGCGCCGTTGGTGAAGAATGCCATCGTCTCTGTCTCCAGTTCAACTTCCTGGCGTATCATGAAGCGTAACGGCATCGGCGGAGCCCCACGTCGCCACTACCGCATCGCCGACGGTAAAGCGTCGCGCCGGGTCTCCGTCGGCTTGTTGCACGGCCGTGAGAGGGTTGCCGCCAGCGAGCGAAATCACGTATTTGCGCGAGCTGCCCATGTAGATCACCTCCGAGACCTGCCCGCTGAGCCGGTTCTCAGCATCGGGTACCGCCGAGGATGTGTGCGCGAGCCGGACGCGCTCCGGTCTGACCGATATCAGCACCGCCGTGCCGGCGGTCGCGAACGGGCCCGTTGATTGAGCCCTGAGGCGTTGGCCCAGCACATCGATTATGCAGGTGTCCCCCTTGGCCTCGATAACCCGGCCGGCGAGAATGTTCGACTCGCCGATGAACTCCGCTACGAAGCGCGTCGCCGGCTGCTCGTAGAGCACGTCCGCCGCGCCGATCTGCTCGATCCGGCCAGCATTGAACACCGCGATGCGGTCGCTCATGACGAGCGCCTCGTCCTGGTCGTGGGTGACGTAGATGATCGAGACCCCGAGCCTCTCGTGCAGATGCTTGATCTCGATCTGCATCTGCTCGCGCAGCCGCTTGTCGAGTGCACCGAGCGGCTCGTCCATGAGCAGCAGCTTCGGTTCGAACACGATGGCCCGGGCGAGGGCGATGCGCTGCTGCTGGCCGCCCGAGAGTTGGCGCGGGTAGCGATCGGCGTGAGCCGGCAACTCGACCAGCTTGAGGACAGTTTCGACCTTGCGCGCGATCTCGGCCTTGCCGACCCCTCGCATCTCGAGCGGAAAGGCGACGTTGCCGGCGACCGTCATGTGGGGAAACAGTGCGTAGTTCTGGAATACCATGCCGATGTCGCGCTTGTAGGGGGGAAGCGGGCCGATCGGTCGGCCGGACAACATGATGCCGCCCGAGGTCGGCATCACGAGGCCGGCGATCATCTGCAGCGTGGTGGTCTTGCCGGAGCCCGAAGGTCCAAGCAGACTGAGGAATTCACCCTCCGCGAGATTCAGGGAAACAGCGTCGACGGCAGTCACCGCGCCATAGACCTTGCGTACTTCGTGCAGTTCGAGCAGGCCTGTGGTCATCGCGGGCGCTCGGCTGCGAGTTCGTCTGCCTGGCCGGTGTCGGCAGGCCGCTTGCGCTGGCGATGCAGCAAGGTCTCGATCAGCAGGACGCTCAGCGAGAACACGAGGATGATGGTGCCGATAGCCGCGATTGTCGGATCGACATCGCCGCGAACGTCCGACCACATCTGCACGGCGACCGGGCGGACTGTCGGCGAGGACAGGAATATCGACACGATCAACTCGTCGAACGAGACAACCATGGCAAATAACAGGCCCGACAAGACGGCCGGCAGGATCAGCGGAAACGTCACGCGCCAGAACGCACGCCAACGTGTCGCTCCAAGCGTCAGCGCCGCACTCTCGAGTTGGTCGTCCACGAGGCGCAGCGACGCAAGCACGGTGAATATGACGTAAGGGATCGTGAGCGTTGTGTGGGCGAGGATCAGGCCCGTCACCGTGCCCTCTACGCCCCAGATGCGGAAAACAGCGAGCATCGAGGCTGCCGTGATGATCACCGGCACGATCATCGGCGCCATGATGAAGCCGGTAATGATGGATGTGCCGGGCAGCCGCCCGCGCGCCAGCCCGACTGAAGCCGCAGTGCCGACAACCGTTGCCGTTAGCGCACTCGGGATCATCACCTTGGCGCTGGTTGAAAACGCACTGGCCCATAACGGGTTGGCGAACAGCTTGGCATACCACTGTAGCGAGAATCCGGGAGGCGGGAAGGTCAGGAATGGCGCCGACGAGAACGAGATGATGACCACAATCACCATCGGTGCGATCAGAAACGTGATGATGAGGACGCATAGTGCTGCGCGCACCCGTGGCCACACCATGTCAGCCCGCAAGAGCATGCTCACTGCCCCTCCCGCGCGATGATCTTCTGCACGAACACGAACGTCGCAGTGGTGCCCAGAAACAGAATGAGGGCCAGCGCGCCGGCCAGCCCCCAGTCGCCGAAGTCGGCGACCTGCATCTCGATCAATTGCGCGATCATCATGTCACCGGGCCCACCGAGCAACGCGGGAGTGATGTAGTATCCAAGCCCCATCACGAACACCAGCACCGAGCCGGCTACCAGCCCGGGCAGGCTCAACGGCAAGTAGACGCGACAGAAGTTGCGCACCGGCGGCGCCCCCAGGCCGGCGGCGGCGCTCGACAGGGTCGGGTCGATCCGGCATAGTACCGCATAGAGCGGCAGGATTATGAACGGCAGCAGGACGTGGGACATGCCGATCAGGACGCTGATGCGGTTGTAAATCAGTGTCAGCGGCGCAGCTATGACGCCAAGATCGAGCAGCATGTTGTTGACAAGGCCCTTTCTCTGCAGCAGCACCATCCAGGCAAATGTGCGCACCAGAATGCTCGACCAGAATGGGACCAGCACGACGAAGATCAGCAACCGTTTCAGCCGGTCGCCGGCATGCGCCATTGTGTAGGCTATGGGATAGCCCAGCGCGGCACATATCGCCGTCACTGAGCCGGAGATGACAACGGTATTCCACAGCGCCTTCATGTAGACCGGTGCCACGATCAACTTGTGAAAATTCTGCAATCCCAGATGCGGTTCGGTGAAGCTGCGCATGAGCAGCCACGAAACCGGATAGGCAAACAGCACCGCCACGATCACAACGGCCGGTACAACCAGCCATCCTCGAGTTTCGCGCATCTGGTTCATCTGGAGAGACACCGGTTGCCGCAGGTCGTACCGAGCCTCATCAGAGACGGGTCCGACCTGCCTGCATTTGTCCAGCAGCGGCGAATGCCGCGAAGCAACAGGCCCGGCCTATGCCGTCTGCGGCATCTGCCGGGCGCTGCATCACGACAGTTTCCACTCAGCCCACCGATCGGCAAGCTTCTTGTAGTTGTCGCGCCAGTATTCTGCATTGACGGGGAAACCCTTGGCAAGATTGCTCGGCTCCGTCGAAAGCCATGGCGCGACCTCGGGTTTGATCAGCTTGAAGGCGGCTGGGTTGGTCGGCGCCAGCGGCATGATGTTCGCGACGATCGCCTGACTTTCAGGCTGCATCATCTGTGCAATCAACGCCATGGCAGCATCTTTTGCCTTGGAACCCTTCGGTACGACGAGGTAATCGACCGACTGCAGGTTCTGGTTCCATTCGATGCCGATTTTGGCGCCCTTCTGGGCGGCGTCATATATGCGGCCATTGTTGAGGATGCCGAGGCTGCACTCACCGTCGATCATGAGCTGTTGCGACTGCGAGTTGGTTGTCCACCAGACACTCGATGCCTTGAACGGCTCGAGTTTTTTCAAGGCGCGGTCTACATCAAGCGGATAAAGCTTGTCCATCGGCACACCATCGGCGAGGAGTGCGATTTCGAGCATCGGGTTTACACGATCGCGCATCGCGCGCCGGCCTGGGAATTTCGCTGTGTCGAAGAACTCCGCCCACGACTTGGGATGGTTGCCGTTCGCGAAGGTCTCGCTGTTGAAGGCGATGTTGTAGGACCATACGATGTCGGCAATGCCGTACTCGTTCACGAACTGCGGTGGGAAATTGCTCGTATCGACGATGCTGGTATCGATCTTCTCGAACAGACCATCCTTGGCAGCATTATAGAGGAAGTCGATCGTCACATCGACGACATCCCAGGTAGGTGCGCCACCTTCGATCATCGTGCGTAGCTTGGCGTAGTTGACCGGGCCGTCCTGGATGACGACCGCGCCGGTCTTTTCCGCAAACGGATCACAATAACCTTTTTTCGAGGCTTCCTGATAGATGCCGCCCCAACTCGCGAACACGACCTTCTGGCCTGCGTATCTGCCTTGCGCAAAGGCGGGCAGGGTCAATCCGCCCACACCCGCCGCCGCGGCGATTGATGCGCTCATTCTCAGCAACTGGCGCCTGTTGATGTGTGCAGGGCCCGTCAAGATTTTGGGTCGCTTTTGATCCATGACTTATCCTCCTTGGATTGGAATTAGCGTCTGGCGTCGTTGTCACCACTGCTTTTTTTGCTCTTGTTGCGAAAATGCGGCATCACCTCGCGGATGAAGAGTTCCAGCGAGCGCTTGACGACCTCGTGGCGAAGCCCGAACGAGGCGCCGTAGCAAAAGGTCTCGACACCACATTCCTCGTAGAATTCGAGCTTGCGTATGACCTCCTCGGGCGTGCCGAAGATCATGTAATCGCGAACGTTCTGCGGCTCATATTCGCCGCGATTGGCGATCGTGGCGTAGTCCACGGGCGAAGGAAAACCATTGCGCACCACGCCTATGTTCTTGAACAGGTTCTCGAAGTGGCGACCGTAGTCGATCGAGGCCTGTACCGGCTCCTTCCAGCCGTCCGCGGTATCGTAGACACAGGTGCGGCGCAGCATCAGGAAGCGCGGACGAGATACGCCGGGATTATCGCTGAGTGCTTCCTCGAACTTGTCGGCGAGAATCTTGACTTCGGCTGGCGGACGCGAGAGCGGGGTGGTCAGGATATGGGCACCGTTCTTGATGGCCCAGTCGAAAGTGCCAGGATCACGCGCGGCAATCCAGATCGGCGGATGCGGCTTCTGGATGGGATGCGGTACGGCTGTGGCGTGGGGAAAGGAATAGTATTCTCCGTGGTGCTCGTAATCGCCGGCCCACAACGCCTTCACGAGCGGCAGGAGTTCCTTCATGTAGGCGACACCGCGTTGCTGGGGCATGCCGCCGGCCATGCGGTCGAACTCATACTGATAGGCGCCGCGCCCGATGCCTAGCTCAAGGCGGCCGTCGCTCATGACGTCGAGCAGGCCGGACTCGCCCGCCAGCCTGATCGGGTTCCAGTAGGGCGCCACCACCACGGCGGTCCCGAGGCGGATCTTCTTGGTGTGCGCCGCCCAGTTCGTGAGAATCGAAAACGGGTTTGGCGCGATGGTGAACTCGATGGTGTGGTGTTCGGGCGTCCAGGCGATCTCGAAGCCACCCTCATCCGCCATCTGCACGAGTTCGAGCGCGCGGGCATTCACGACGCGCATATCGGTGCCTGGGTCGAATCGCTCCAGACTGATACTGATCGAAAACTTCATGCGAACGGGGCCCTCTTGGGTTATGTGCGGCGCACCAGCCGTCAAGATTTCATGATGAATGGATCGGCGACGGGGTTCCCCGACACGTCGATGAATACGCCCTTGGTGTCGGTGTAGTCGCGGATAGCGTCCATGCCCGCCTCGCGACCGTAGCCGCTGTCCTTGAAGCCGCCGAAAGGCACGAACAGTGATGAAAGCCGGTAGGTGTTCACCCACAAGCGTCCGGCGCGCACCTCGCGCACCAGCCGCATCGCGCGGCCCAGGTCGCGCGTGAATATACCCCCCGCGAAGGCATAACTCGAACTGTTGGCGATGCGGATCGCTTCCGCTTCGTCCTTGAACCGCAGCACGCTCAGCACCGGGCCGAACAACTCGTGCTCGACGATCGGAAGATCTTCACGATCGCAGCGAACGATGGTCGGAGCGTAATAATAGCCGCGCGTGAAGCCCGCCGGTCTGCCGCCGCCCGTCAGCACCTCGGCGCCCATCTCGATCGACCGGCCGAGATGACGCTCGATTCGCTCGAGTTGGCCCCTGGTCGCGAGCGGCCCCATCTCGGTGGCCGGCTGCATCGGATCGCCAACAACGATACGCTTGACCCTTTCGATCAGGCGCTCGAGGAACTTGTCGTAGATCTTCTCGTGCAGGATGAGGCGAGAGCCTGCCGCGCAGCTCTGGCCGCTGGCAGCGAAGATGCCGGCGGTGATGCCGTTAACCGCGCTGTCGAGATCGACATCGTCAAACACGATCATCGGCGACTTGCCGCCAAGCTCGAGAGACATGCGGGCAATATTCTTGGCAGAGTTGTGGATGATCTTGCGGGCGGTATCGATCCCACCGGTAAACGAGATGCGACGCACCAGAGGGTGGCCGGTCAGTGCATCTCCACATGGTATGGCATCGCCCGTCACGACATTGAATACGCCGGGCGGCAGATCCGCCTGCTCGACGAGCCGGGCAAATTCGAGCACCGCTGCTGAGGCCTGTTCGGAAGGCTTCAGGACGACGGTGCAGCCAGCGGCCAGCGCCGGGGCGACCTTGAAGGCAGACAGGTGGAGTTGCGAATTCCAGGGCACGATCGCGGCAACTGTGCCGACAGGCTCGCGCAACACCAGGTTCATCGGTTGCTCGAAGCCGGAGGGCGCGATGGAACCCGCCATGGTGTCGGTCAGGCCCGCATAGTACTCGAACACCTCGGCGATATTCGCGGCTTGCCATTTCGTCTCGCGCAAGAGCTTGCCGGTGTCGGTGGTCTCGGCATGGCCGAGGTCCTCGGCCTTGGCCGGGATCAGGGCCGCAATGCGGCGCAGCGCCTTGCCGCGCTCGCGCGGCGCCATGCGCCGCCAGGGTCCGTTCTCGAAGGCCTCATGGGCAGACCTGACCGCCTCGTCCACATCGTCAGCGGTCGCTGCGGCGAAGGAGGTCCAGGTCTCCTCGGTGGCTGGATTGATCGACGGTATCGTGCGCCCGTCGGAAGAGGGTCGCCAGCGGTTGGATATATAGAGTTGATAGGGTTCGGGTGATGTCGATTTTGCCACGCAACTCCCCCCTGAGATAACTGGCACGCCTATGCCGTTCGGGACGGTCTTACCAGCCAAATGATGCTGTTGTGCGAAGCTAATTTCATCGCAGACAGGTCATCATCGTGTAATATGGTATACCGTATTATCATACTGTCAAGAGACCTCATTCATTGTGGGGATTGTTGCCTGCGCCCGCGGTCATCTGGGTTCCTGATGCAACATTCCATCGGTTTGAAATGTGGGGCTTTGCGGCCAGGGCGTCCCGCAAAAAAGGAGCCATAACCATTGAAATTGTCGAAGGCCCAGACCGGCAAATCGCCAATGCGCTGCAGCATGCGGGGGGCAACATCTGTTGATGAAGTCCACTGCAAGATCGTGGCCGCCCGGTGATGGTTTAGCGAGGAAGACGGTCTGTGTCGGTTTGACGCCATCCATGCCGCTGTCAGCGACAACTTCTCTGTGATCATCGAGGGACGAGAACTTCGTTGTGCCTGAACGTCCGCACATCCATTACGAACGCCCGGCCTATCGCCGCTCGAAGTTGTTTGTTCGGTACTCGACCTCGAATGCATGCGAACCCGCGACGCCGGGCCTCTCGAAGCGCATCTGTCTCCGCGCGCGGCGGCCGCTGTTTGTCGCGGCCGACGCGCTAACCGGGCCGTACCCGCTTCTCATCCTGAGTGCTGTGACGGCCATGGCCTTTCTGTTCCAAAATACCCGCGGCAATCTTGGCGGCCCGATGTACGTGGTCGACACAGGCCATCTCTGCCAAATCTTCATTTCGTGAGCGTATGGCGTCAATGATCCGCTGCAGCTCTGCGGGGCCAACGACTGTGCGCCCGGGATCCTTGAGCGTCATCGCACGAAGATAGCTGATGCGCGCATTCAGCGACTGCACTATGGACCAGGCGACTTGCTTGCCCCCGATCAAAAACAACGTCTCATAGAAGTCCGAGCCCGCCTGGCGGGAGGCATGGAAGTTTGCGGAGGCTAAAGCAACTCTTATGTGTTCAACAAATGTTTGAAGGCGTTCGACATCCGCGTCGGTCGCCCGCCGCGCACAGGCTCGTCCCGCCATGCCTTCCAATATTGCGCGCAATTCATAGATCTGTTCGGTTGTCTCGCTGTCAAGGGTGACGACGGTAGGGCTTTGATGTGGAGGCGTTGTCACCAACCCTTCCGATTCGAGGTGGCGAAGAACTTCTCGAACAATTGAGCGGCTGACCCCCAAGGCCTCGCAGAGGTCGCGCTCAATGAGTCGATCGCCCGGGTGAAACTGGAAATCCAGGATCGCGTTTCGCAACTTCTCCAGCGCCAGCGCTCGCAGCGTCTTGCTGGTTCGATCTACCCTGAGCCCGTTTGGCGTCGCCACAATCTGTTTCTCCGTTCAGACGTCCACACACCGAACGCCTTTGTACTGGCCTGCTGCCGGTTATTCGGGCGCCAGGTTATTCTTACAAATTTCTCAACCAAGTTCGACGGGGTCAAGAGCGCCAAGGCCCGGGACTGTCGCAGCAATCAATTCGGTCCAATTCACCTGCTCTGGCGTCGAGCCTGGTACATCGGGCCTTGCAGGTGGTCCGATCAGCTTGTGGCATAGCATCGTCTCAATCATCGCCCTATCTGAAAACCGAAACCGAGACAGGCCATCGATCGTTGGATTTGCTCAATGGCATGAAGGCTATTGCAAAGGGAATGATCCTTGAAGTTGTCGTGCGGCTCGTCTTCCAGATTGATGCACTGAAGAGATCGCTCACCAAGCGGGCCGCTATCTCTGCCTTGATTCACCAGTTCACGGCGCGGGTATCGGTGATGTGGGCCCCTGAAATCTGCTGAAATGACACAACGATCTCTCCCGGATTACAGGTCTCTTCCACCATGCCTGGTCAGCCTTGCTCCGATTTAGCAACATGCACCCATACTATCGGCGCGGAGCAATCAGGCGCCCACGAAACTGGTAACAGCCATCCGCCCGACGAGTTTCTTGACATCACTGTCCTATGGTATACCATCTTACAAGAATACATTAGAAGGCGTTCAGGCACAATGGGGCCACAGGAAAGTACGTTTCGTCGGCGATGCCTTGAACGTATATCCGGGCGCTCGGTTCCACGCCCTCAAAATGCATCGGGGGCGACCCCACCATCGCACAGGAGATCGTCAGCATGAGCCCAACGACCTCGGCGGCACCGAAGATCGGCGTGCGAACCGAGGTGGCGAAACTGGCGGACGATCCGGACGTGATCATGTTCGCTGTATCAACGACCTAGCGCAGGCCCTGTCGGAATCCTTGCGGCAACAATTCGGCATGAACCATGAACACTCTCAGCAAGGGCGACATTTCCCAACTACGACAATCTCTGGGGAAGTTTGTAACCGGGGTCGCCGTTGTCACGACCACCGACTCCGATGGGTCTCCCCGGGGCTTTACCGCCAGTTCCTTCACTTCGGTCTCGCTCGACCCGCCTTTGGTACTTGTCTGCATCGACAAGAGCGCCGCCAGCTATGCGACATTTGAGCGGGCGACCGGCTATGCCGTCAACGTATTGAATGCGGATCAGCAACAGATCTCCGTACGCTTTGCTTCCAAGCGCGCCGGCAAGTTCGACGATGTCCAGTGGCGGCCGGGGCCACTGAGCAATCCCCTCCTGTGCGGCGCGGCTGCATGGCTCGATTGCCGCATACACGACCGGATCCTTGCGGGCGACCATTTGATTCTCGTCGGCAAGGTCGAATGGTTCTCGAGCGGCCCGGCTGATCCCCTTGCCTACTTTCAAGGCAGGTATGTTGCCGTTGACATGGGTGCGCCGCGCCCGGACGTGAAAATGAGCGCAGCCCTGGTAAGCGCAATCCTCACAACACAAGACTCCCTTTTGCTGCTCCGTGAGCCCTCCGGGGCATTGACCCTGCCTCACAGCATTGGGATTGGCCGCCCTGATCGGCCCGACACGCTCCTGGGCATGTTGCACGGCATGGGTGTCGACGTGGAGTTGCGCTCGGTAATCGGTTTTCTGGACGAACAGCCTGACAGCACCGCATCTGTCGTCATGGATGGCTTGATAAATATTCGGGGCGCAATTTCTGCGGCTTGCGCTCTGGTACCGTTTGCGCAAATCCAGTGGCAGCGATTGGTTGGCCAGGGTGCACGCCGAATGGTTCGCAACTACCTGGAGAATGAGAGGCAGAGCTTTCGGGGCAGCGCTGCCGATGGGACCGGCGGGGGCGCTGCGAAGACTGCAGCCCGGTTCGCTGAATAGACCTGCCTCCGTCAACGCGCGCCACCTCTTTGGGCAAGCGGGTGGATGATGGGTGCGATTCTATGAGATACGCGTCTGATCCGTTCAGCCCATCGGCATCACTGTTCACGAGGTACAATTGAAATGCATTACTCCCCTGTCGGTTCGTCCAACCTGAAGGTTTCGCGGCTGGGGCTCGGTGCGATGGGCATCGGGGACCCATCATGGCGTGGTTGGGTGCTGGACGAAGCAGCAAGCCGGCCGATCGTCAAGCGCTGCCTCGATTTGGGCATCAACCTGATCGATACTTGCGACTTCTATTCCTCGGGCAAGAGCGAGGAAATCGTCGGCCGGCTGCTCAAGGACTTCATCCCGCGCCACGAGATCGTGCTGGCGACCAAGGCCGGCAATCCCATGGGCAAGGGCCCCAATGCCCGGGGCTATTCGCGCAAGCATCTCATCGAGGCTGCCGAACAGTCGCTGAAACGCCTGGGCGTGGACTACATCGATCTCTACCAGACCCACATCTGGGATCCGTCCACCAATCTGGAGGAGATGGTCGAGGCCTTCGATGCCCTGGTGCGCTCGGGCAAGGTGCTTTACCTGGGTATCACCGACATGCCAGCCTGGCAGTTCGCCCGGGCCTACTACCACCAGCGCCACAATGGCCTGGCGCGTTTCGTGGCGGTGCAGAACCACTACAATCCCATCTGGCGCGAGGACGAGCGCGAGCTCGTGCCCTTGTGCCGGGCAGAGGGCATCGGCCTCATTCCCTACAGCCCCATGGCGCGCGGCTACCTGTGCGGGCGGGCCCGGCGGTCGGGCGCCTCGACGCCGCGGGTCGAGACCGACGACTATGCCGGCAAGCTCTACGGGCGGGCTTCGGACGAGGCCGTTGCCGATGCGGTAGAGGCCGTGGCGATGGCACGCGGCCTGGCGCCCGCCCAGATCGCCCTCGCCTGGACCGCATCGCGGCCCGGGGTGACGGCACCAATATTCGGTCCCACGCGCCTTGAGCATGTGGATGCCGCCATTGCCGCCCTGGACATCGTTCTGGAGCCCGAAGAGATCCGCCGGATCGAATCCGCCTATGTCCCCCGCCCGGCCGCCGGCCACGGTCTTTGACGGTGAACCGGGCCCGGTCGCCGCAGGCGGCGAAATGCTCTTTGAGAAGCCCAGCAATCGCCTCTGGCGGGATATTCAGCGATCATTGGCCGGATGCGTGCCCAAGCATCATCCATGCCATGCGCAACGGTGGGCTTGAGCCCTCGGCGGCGAAACTTATCGCAGGGCCGATCGGTGTGACCGGGCTATATACCGGGCCATGCTTGCGATGAGCCTGCCGGATGCTAAGTTGGACCGAGACAGAAATGGGGCGAACAACAGGATGAAGGCAGATACGCGAAACCTGCGGGTGACGAAGGACACCCCGACGCTCAGGGAGTTGACAACACGCAAACTGCGCGAAGCGATCCTCGCCCTGCGCTTCCGGCCGGGCGAGCATCTTGTGGAGCGGGCCTTATGCGAGGAAACCGGTGTGAGCCGAAGTTGCCTCAGGGAGGCGTTGCGGCATCTCGAATCGGAAGGGCTTATCGACCGGGTGGGCGGACGCGGCCTGTTCGTTGCGTCCATCACCCTTGACGAGGCCCGGCAGATCTACGAGGTGCGCGCGGCCATCGAACCGGAGATCGGCAGGCTGTTCAGCGAACGCGCCGGCGCCCGGCACATCGATGCGTTGTTTGCCGCTCTCGACAAACTGGAGTCTGCCGTCGCCGCCCATGATATCGCGGATTACGTCAAGGCCCTCGATTCGTTCTACGAGGCCTTGTGCGCGGGAAGTGACAATGCCGTCGCCCATCGCATCCTGCGCACCCTGCACGCCCGCGTCACCTACCTGAGGACCATTACCACCGCAAAGGCAAGTGAGGCCCGCGAACGCGAGACGGTGACGCTGATGCGTGGCATCGCCGAAGCGGCGCGACGCCGCGACACGGCCGATGTGGCGCTGCGTTGTCGCGCCTTCGTCAAGCGCTCGGCGGCCTTTGCCCAGCAGGTGCTGGCCGAAGAGCCCGACGCGATGCCGCGGGCGAACATTGCCGGTCGCTGACCGGGTCCCGGTCGGCCATCCATTGCGTTGTGCTGCTTACCGCCGGAGCGCTTGCAAGGTATCGCGGCGCCCACTCATTCAGCTGCATTGATGCTATTGCCGCGCCGCGCCCCCAGCCTCTGGCGGACCTGCGGCAGCACTTCTTCGGACATCCGCTTCAGGCAGCGAACGGTGTGCTCGTGCGCGAGTCCAGGCCAGCCGCACTTGAACATCAGGTGGTCAAGGCCGGTCGCTTCGGCCAGTTCGACGATCTTGTCGGCGACGTGATCGGGGGTGCCGAAGAACAGCGCGCGCGGCGCCACAAAATCATAGGTCAAATGCTTCTTGAGCGCCGCTTCGGTTTCCGCCGGCAGGTTCTCTTGCGGGTCGAGAAAGATGCGTGGCCCCCGCCAGTTGGCGAAATTGAGCGAACCCATGCAGGCTTCCTCGGCGATGCGCCGGGCTTCGGCCTCGCTGTCGGCCACGAAGGTGTCGCGCACCACCGCGGTCTTGGCGCCAAGGGCGATGTCGGTGCCGCAGGCGGCATCATGGGCCTGCTTGTAGATATTGAGGCGAAGCTGGAGTTCGGCAATCGACGGCCGCCACATGACGATGCCCATGTCGAGCCCGGCCGCTCCCCTGACGGCATCGTGGGCCTCCGACACCATCTGCCACATGGGCGGCAAGGGCCGTTGCCTGGCGCGCGGATAGATCGACAGCTTCGCGAGTTCGCCGGTTGCCGGATCCACATAGGCTGGATCCTTGATGGTGTGGGCCTTGTCAGCGCTGAACCCGGGGGCCGGAAACTGGTATATCTCGCCCTTGTGGGAGAAGCGCTCCTCGCTCAGCGCCTTGCGGATGATGGCCAGGGTCTCGAGGAAGACCTTAAGGTTCTGTTCCGGCTTGCGCGGATCGGCGAGCGGATTGAGATTGGAGGCTTCAAGGGCATAGTTGCCGCGCCCTACGCCGATTTCCAGCCGGCCGCCGGTAAGATGATCGAGCAGGGCAAGGTCCTCGGCCAGCCGCAAAGGATGCCAGAAGCCGATGATCGCCGCACCCAGTCCGATGCGGATTCGCTGGGTACGCGCGGCAATGTCGGCGGCCATCAGCAGCGGATTGGACAAAAGCTCGCGACCCCAGATGCTGAAATGGTGCTCCGGCAGCCAATAGATGTCCATCCCGGCTTCCTCGCACAGCCGGGCCCGCTCACGCATCTCGTTCACGAGGTCGCTGTAGTCGCGCTTTTGCGACGGATCATGGATGTTGTCGAAATAGCCAAATCGCATTGCTCGGACCCCTGTCTGATTACTGGCATACCGTATGACAAACAGACAATGCTTGCAAGCCAGCAATAGCCCATCTAGTCTGAGTATCAATCGCAACAGGTTCTGACCTGCGGGATGGGGTGATGGAACGGAGCTGTTTTGACAGGAACGCTGCGGCGCTTTCGCAAGGGACATCCATGCGGCGTTGCCAGATGCCGATGGGCGGCGCATGGCGCGGCGCGGCTTGCCGCGGGATCTTTGCCTCGATCAATCCGGCGACCAAGGAGACCAGGGCCGCGATCCACCAAGCCAAAGCTACAAATGTCGGGCGCCAGACGGGCCGCAATGCGGTCAAGGACCCTGCCGGCACCAAAGGCATCTTCCTTGATGTCTCGGGCTGGCCAGCGGCCGGCCCGTTCGTGAAGTGCAAGGCTCGAGGGGCCGCATGCTGACGCTCATCATAAGACGGCTGCTCCTGGCGATACCGACCATTCTGGTGCTCACGGTTCTATTGTTCTTCAGTGTCTCAACCCTGCTGGGCACGCCCTCTTCGATGATGCTCGGCGAGGATGCCAGCCCCCAGGCGATTGCCGAACTCAACGCCCTCTACGGCTTCGACCGGCCGGTCACGGTTCAGTACGTGGACTGGCTCCACAAGGCCCTCACCGGCGATCTCGGCCGCTCCTTCACCACCCGTGACCCGGTCGCCAACTCCATTGCCAGCGCCTTGCCGGTCACCCTCGAACTCGCATTCCTGGCGATCGGGCTCGCAGTGCTGGCGGCCATTGTGCTGAACAGCCTGCCGTCGGCCCAGCGCATCGTGAGGCCGCTGGTGGTCGCCCTCAACCTCGCCGGCATCGCCATGCCGAATTTCGTGATCGGCATCGTCCTCATCTTCGTGTTCTCGGTGAACCTGGGATGGCTGCCATCGACCGGGTGGGTGCCATGGTCGGCCGGCATCGGCACCCATCTGGAGCACCTCATTCTCCCCGTCGTGACGCTGTCGGCCTATTACTTCGGCGCCTTCAGTCTCGTCTACCGCGCCGAGCTCGCCGATGCCTACACCAAGCTCTACATCCAGACAGCGCGCGCCAAGGGCGTCTCGGAGACGGGCGTTGCCTTCCGCCATGCCCTGCCCAATGCGGTGCTCCCCGTCATTACCTTCGCCGGCCTGTCCATGGGCCAGCTCGTCGGCGGGGCGGTGGTGACCGAGACCGTCTTTTCCATGCCAGGCATCGGCCGGCTGTTCGTAGGTTCGATCGCCGGTCGCGACTATCCGGTCATGCTGGCCGTCGGCATGCTGGTGGTGGTCGGTGTGGTCGTCATGAACCTGATCGCCGATATTCTCTATCGGGTCGTCAACCCGCAGATCCGCCTCGGTTAGGAACACTCGTGAACGCCAGGATTTCCATCGCCGCCGGAATGGCCATCGTCGTATCGATCTGCATCTGCGCGCTGCTAGCCCCTTACCTCGCACCGTACGTGCCGACCCACTCCAGCATTGATTTTCTCAAGGGGCCGAGCGCTACGCACTGGTTCGGCACCGACGAACTGGGCCGCGATACCCTGAGCCGGGTCATCTACGGGGCACGCACGTCGCTTGCGGTCGGGGCCGGAGCGGCCCTCGTTTCGGTGCTCATCGGGGCGCCGGCGGGGCTCGCCGCCGGTTATCTGGGTGGCCTGTTCGATGCCGTCGCGGTACCGGTCATCGATCTGTTCATCGCCCTGCCCGGCCTCGTCCTTGCCCTGATCATCACGGTGATGGTCGGGCCATCGCTTCTCAACCTTGTCCTGGTGCTCGGCTTCGTCATGTGGCCCACGGTGGCGCGACTGGTACGCGGGCAGACGCTGGCGGTCCGCGAAATGGCCTTCATCGAGGCGGCCGTGGCAGCCGGTGGGTCCTCGACCTGGATTATTCGCCGCCACGTATGGCCGAACATAATGCGCATAGTCGCTGCCCAGTTCTCGCTGACCGTATCCTTCGCCATCATCACCTCGGCCAGCCTGTCGTTCCTCGGGCTGGGTATCCCGCCACCCACCCCCGACTGGGGCAGCATGGTGCGCACCGGCTATGATTTCATCGGTGTGAACCCGGCCATGAGTTTTGCCCCCGGCGTGGCGATCGCCGTCACCGTTCTCGGTTTCTACCTCATGGGAAACGCCATAAAATGAGCGGGCTCGCACCATCTCTCCCGCCGCAGGCCCTGCTTGAGGTCGACAACCTCGAAGTGAGCTTTGTTGCCGGCAGCCGCATCGTCCAGGCAGTCAATGGCGTCAGCTTTTCCATAGCCAGCGGGGAGACACTGGCAATCGTGGGTGAATCCGGGTCCGGTAAGTCGACCACCGGCCTTGCGATGATGGGGCTGATCCAGCGCAGCGCCACCACCGCCATCTCCGGTGAGGTGCGGCTGCGCCGCAAGGCCGATGGTGAGTGCGACGTGCTGAAGTTGAGCGGTCGCGAGCTGCGAAAGGTGCGCGGCAACGATGTAGCGATGATCTTCCAGGAGCCCATGTCGTCGCTCAATCCGGTCTATTCCATTGGCGCTCAGATCGGCGAGGCGATCCGCCTGCACCAGCACGTGGGCCGCGCCGAGGCGCAAGCCAAGGCCCTGGTGCTGCTCAAGGACCTCGGTGTTCCCAACCCGGAGAAGTGCCTGACGAGCTACCCGCATCAATTGTCCGGCGGCATGCGCCAGCGGGTGATGATCGCCATCGCCCTGTCGTGCGAGCCGAGCCTGCTCATAGCCGATGAGCCAACGACGGCGCTCGATGTGACGGTGCAGGCGCAGATTCTCGACCTTCTGGCGACTATCCAGCGCAAGACCGGCATGGCCATTATCTTCATCACCCACAATCTCGGCGTCGTCTCGCTCATCGCCGACCGCACGCTGGTGATGTATGCTGGTCAAGTGGTCGAGCAGGTTCCGACCGGCGAATTGTTCGAGCGTCCGCGGATGCCCTATACCGCCGCCCTGCTGCGCTCACTGCCGCGCCTCGACAACGAGCGGCTGGCCGGCGAACGGCTCGCGGCCATTCCGGGTTCGGTGCCCAATGCAGGCCACCCGCCGGATGGCTGCCGCTTTCACCCGCGCTGTGATTACAGCGTGGAAGGCATCTGCAACGGCGAAAGGCCGGGCCTCACCGCATGCGGCACCGATCACCTGGTGCGTTGCTTCCGCTGGCGTGAAATCGAACCGGGAGCCGCGGCATGACAGACACCGGAGCGCTGCTCGATGTACAGGGTCTGCGCAAGTGGTACGAACTGCGCGCCGGCATCATTCCGCGCGTAACGGGCCACGTAAAGGCGGTGGACGATGTCTCATTCCAGTTGCAGGCGCGCGAGGTCCTGGGGATCGCCGGAGAATCCGGCTCGGGCAAGTCGACCATCGGGCGATGCGTGCTGCGCCTGATCGAGCCGACGGCAGGCGAGATCCGTTTTCATGGCAAGGACATCAGCCGCTACGGACGAAATGACCTCAAGGCCTTCCGCCGTCACGCCCAGATCGTCTTCCAGGATCCGTTTGCTTCGCTCGATCCCAAGATGACGATCGAGGAGATCGTCGGCGAGCCGCTGCAAGTGCAAGGCATGGTCTCGACCCGGCGGGCGCGCCGCGACAGGGTTGCGGGGCTGTTGCAGACAGTGTCTCTTGGCCTGGAATATCTTGACCGCTCGCCGCACGAGTTGTCGGGCGGCCAGCGCCAGCGGGTGGGCATCGCCAGGGCCCTGTCGGTCGGGCCGGAGTTGCTGGTCGCCGACGAGCCGGTCTCGGCGCTCGATGTGTCCATCCAGGCCCAGATCGTCAATCTGCTGGAGGACCTCAAGGACCGCTTTGGCCTGGCCATGCTGTTCATCTCGCATGACATTGCCGTCATGGCGCATCTCGCCGACCGCATCGCCGTCGTCTATCTCGGCCAGGTCATGGAAATCGCACCCAAGCGGTCATTGCTCCGGGGCACCCGCCATCCCTATACCGAGGCCCTGCTCTCGGCTGTGCCGGAGCCAGGTGTCAGGCATCGCCAGCGCATCGTGCTGGAAGGCGATGTGCCGAACTCGATCGACCCGCCGTCGGGCTGCGTATTCCGCACCAGATGCCGGTATGCCCGCGCCGAATGTGGCGGACAGCGCCCGCAGCTCAGAATGGTCGCCCCCGATCATTACACCGCCTGCATCCGCGACGATATCTCGCTGGCATTTGTCGGCGGGGGCAAGGACGCGCCGGCATCCAATGAAGAGTCCAGTCGCGTGCAAGGGCAGGTCCTAGGCCACCCCGGCATCGGACGAGTGGTTTGAAGTGCAAGTCACCAGAAAGGGAGGAGAGAATGCGAATATCTAGGTTCAAAGGCATGGCCACCGCGCTAGTGGTGCTCATGGCGGCGGTCCTGTGCACCGCAACGCCGCCGGCAAATGCCGCGGATACACCCCACAAGGGCGGAACGCTGACCATCGGCTTTCCGTCCGACTCCAAGACCTTCGATCCGACGTATTCGGTGCAGTTCACCGAGCGCCAGGTCCTTTACCTCGTCTACAATACGTTGGTGAGTTACGGTCCGGACTTCTCGATCCAGCCGGAACTCGCCAAGAGCTGGTCGATCGAAGGTGACGGCAAGCGCATCGTCTTCAAGCTGCAGCAGGGCGTCAAGTTTCAGGACGGTACGCCGTTCAACGCCGCGGCCGTCAAATGGAACATCGATCACCGGCTGGACCCCGCTGTCGGCTCGCCGCAGCGCAAGCAACTCGACCCGATCATCGACAATGTCGAGGTCGTGGATGACTCCACCGTTGCCTTCAATCTGAAGGAACGTTCGCCCGGCTTGCTGAGCCTTCTGGGCGAGCGCCCCGGCTTCATGATCTCGCCGGCGGCGGCGGACAAATACGGCAAGGATCTGGGTTCGCATCCTGTCGGCACCGGTGCCTTCACCTTCGTTGAATGGGTGAAAGGCAATCATATCACCCTCAAGGCCAATCCCGACTACTGGGAGAAGGGCAAGCCCTATCTGGACGGCATCGTGTTCCGTGATATCGCCGACTCGGTGGTCGGCGTGCAGCGGCTGCTGACCGGCGAGGTTGATTTTGTCGGCGAAATTTCCCCGCAGGAGATCAAGCAGGTCGAGGGCAAGCCCGGACTGAACCTTTATCCAATCACCGTGGGGCGCTGGTACTCGCTGCAATGGCATACCTACGAGCCGCCATTCGACAACCCCAAGCTTCGCGCGGCCTTCGCCTATGCCATCGACAAGAAGCGCCTCAATGAGATCGTCATGGACGGCAAGGGCCAGCTCTCGAACACGCCCACGCCGGCCGGTCTGTGGTGGCACGATCCCAGCATCAAGGGGTACGACTATGACCCCAAGAAAGCAAAGGAAATGCTGGCCGAGGCCGGCTATCCGAAGGGCTTCAAATATACCCTCTCGACACCGCAGGTCGGTGTCTTCCAGCAGATCAACCAGTTGGTCCAGGAACAGCTCGCCGCCGTTGGAATCGACGTGACACTGGAGCCGGTGGCGCGCAGCGAGTGGTATTCGCGTGTCGTCAAACGGGTGACGAATTTCACGCCGACCCGGTGGACGCAGCGCCCCGACCCTGACGGGCTTCTCTATATCCTGTTCGACAAGAACGGCTATGCGAACACGACAGGTTACGACAATCCGAAGGTCAACGAGCTCTTGGAAAAGGCACGCGAGACCTACGACCAGGCGGAACGCAAGACGCTTTACAACCAGGTACAGTCGATCCTCGCCAAGGACGTCCCCATGATGCCCTTGTTCTTTTCGGTCGAATATGCCGCGCTCAGGGATAATGTGAAGGGCTTCCAGTGGATTCCCGACCAGATCCCGCGCTTCCGCGATTTGTGGAAGGCAGCGAAGTAGGGTGCATTCCTGACAATATCTGCAGGGCCCCGCTAATGTGGGGCCCTGTTCGCGTGCCAGACGGCTGGCCGTTCACGTCGAGGTCTGCGTTGCATTCAGACACCTTGTGTCGATCGGCGTTGAAGATTGACCTTTAATCGGCACGCAACATTGACCCCTCTCAGGTGTGTGTGAGGGCCCACCCGGAGGCGATGCGCGGAGCCATTGGCGTAGCGCAACGCATCGCCGGAGGGCGCCTTTGAGGTGGATTCAGGCGCGGTTCTTGAATCGCCAGCTTTCGTTGCCGGTCACGCAGGCCAAAATCGATAGCGATGTCGACCTGCTCGTTTCCAGTCCATAGATACATATGACACGCTTGAGGCTGTCTGACGTCAGACTCTCTAACCGAGTGGCGACAACTTGTGGCTTGATCGTGGCGGCTCCCGCGACATCGCAGACCGAGTCAGTTTCCTCTGATAGTGCCTTCACGCCCCATTCCCGAGCGCGTTTGGCCCTCAACATCCCGGATACTTTTTCCATACGCGCTCATGGTCGCTGTCAATTTCATCCCCGAGCTTCCAGGATTTGAACGCATAAAGATCCTCGGCGACTTCCGTGATAACCGATCGTAGTTCCAGCCCATCCAGCCAATTGTCTGGTATGGCATCCACCCCGTGCATGGCGCCGAGCAAATTGCCCGCGATGGCGCCGGTTGAGTCGGAATCACCATCGTGGTTGACGGCAAGAATTACACCTTCCCGAAAACTCTCCGCCCGCAGGGCGCAATAGAGCGAAATCGCCAGGGCCTCCTCGGCAACCCAGCCTCGACCCAGACGTTCAATCGCGACACTGGGCGGAACATCCGATGAGGCAAGCGAGCCTGCATTCTCGAGCGCTGCCAGGGTTTCCTGATGCTGGGCTTCGAGCCGCAGGCACGAAAGGGCGGTCGGCAGCGCCGCGGCCAGCGAGGCGCCGTCGGCAAGCGCCATGACGAGCACTGCCAGCACGCCCGCTGGCAACTGGCCTGTAGGATGGCCATGGGTCAGGGCGGCAAGGTCCCGGCCCAGGCGGAATGCGAATTCGGGGTCGGGGCCAGATCCGTAGTTCAGGGCATAAAGGCCGACGGGAGCGACGCGCATCACCCCACCGCAACCTTTGCTGTCATTTGTCGCCGGGGTGCCGGGCGACTGCATGTGCGACAACGCGGCAAGGCAGGTGTTCCCCGGCGCCCGGCGATGGTTCAGTTCGGGTTGCCCGACGAGCCAGCCCGGATCCTGCATGGCCGCCGCCATGAAGGGTGCATCATCGACCCCCTGCGTGTGCAGCCAGCGCAAATACGCATGAGCCACCATGCTTTCGTTAGAGACAATGCCCCTCTCACAGCCCCGGACCCAGGCGCGCAGCAGACCCTCGGCGGTAAACAGCACCATCTGCGTATCATCGGTGATCGCACCCGGCCGTCCGTAGGCCGGGGTATAGTCAGTGATCCCTGCCTCACCGAACCGGGCGATGATCTCGTGGCGTGACAGAAACTCCACCGGCGCCCCGAGTGCATCCCCGACGGCCCCGCCCAGAAGGCATCCGGGAAAGCGGCGCTTTGCCTGTTGCGGCGACTGTGTCGCCTTTGGCCATGCTGGCATATCAGACACATCAGACACATCAGCCTCCTGATTCAGGGACGGGTTCATACACAGACACCTGGCCGACGCCGATCTCCTGGTTCAGCCTCCACTACAGCCTGCGCAGCATTGCCTTGCCAGTCGTTCAACTTCCGTTTCGCTGGCGTTGACACCTTGAGACATCGCAGAGGCGCGGGGGGCCGCCAGCACAAGTGGGCCGTTGCCATTCGTAAGGTCGCCCGAGCCCGTCAATCATCTTGATACCGTGTCGTTATTGTGTTATTGAAGACCTTATCAGGACATATATAAATGACAAACGCATCTCAAGATATTTCAGTGGAGAGTTACCGCCGTGGCCAGGTCGAGTGGGCACTGTGGCAGTGGTTCACCGCAGGAGAGGGAGCTGGGCGCCCGCCAGCCCCGTTCCTGACGCGGGTGAAGCGGCTTCTGGATATTGACCGCTCAGGCAGTGTGCCCATCGGGGCCGAGAAGGTCCAAGCAGCAACGTTTGCCTTCATCGATGGCCGCCCCGGCGGTCATGGTGCCGATGTTGAGTACAGCCCCTTCAATGCCTTCTGTTTGGCAATCGGTCTCGATCTTCTCGATGCCGGCTTCAGCCAGCTTGAGGTGGTATTCCTGCTTCGCCACATCGAGGGGCTTTTGAGGCCGCAGTTCGAGCAGGCATTACGCTACCCGCCTGTAGAGCGGGCTTTTCGCGAGCCTGATGATATGCCTGGCGTGCCGGTTGTTGACATCAATGGTGAACCCAAGGCCGACCCTCGCATCTTCATGGTGGTGAACAAGGTCGACATTTCCGAGCAGTTTGCGGCGATCAATCCCGGGCGTCCGAT
>CAZMSA010000019.1:0-28773 GCA_964568825.1 uncultured Rhizobiaceae bacterium
CGAGCAACTGGGTGAGGGTCGAGCGGTCGAGCCCGGCCTCGGCGGCAAAGCGGGCCCGCGACATGCCGGTGCGGGCGATCAGTTGGTTCAGGCGATCGCGGAACCGCACAACCGTGGAGCGCTTGTCGGCGGCCATGCGGCCCGGCGCGGGAGGAGCCGCTGGAGGGGGTATGGTCATCTTCAGCCCTGTTTACAATTATCAACAAATGGCTCGTTTGCAGACTACGATAAACGCATTATGCGCATAAATGCAATTGTTCGCCGCACGCCGTGGGCGGACTGTTCGTTGAGGTTTTTTGTGCAAGTGGCGACAGGAGCGAACAGGTGGTCGATATCAGTCTTGCCCCGGCAGGACAGCGATCGGGGATAGAATGGCGCACGGCCGGCCTGGTGGCGGGCTTGTGGCTGACGTTCGGCCTTCTCACCTGGTATTGGCAATCAATTGGCTGGTGGCTGCTCACCCCCATCGGCGCCTATCTGGTGGCCTTGCACGGCTCGCTGCAGCATGAGGCGGTGCATGGCCATCCGACCCGTTCGGCGCTCCTCAACGAGGCGCTGGTGGGGCCGCCCATCTCGTTGTGGTTCCCTTATCGCCGCTACCGGACATTGCATCTCACCCATCACCGCGATGACGACCTGACGGATCCGGCGCGCGATCCCGAAAGCCGCTATTTCGACCCGCAAGGCTGGGCGAAGACGCCGCGCTGGCTCAAACCGCTGTTCGTTGCCAACAACACCATGCTCGGGCGCTTCGTCCTCGGGCCGGCGCTGGCGAGCGTCATCCTGGTCCGCGACGAGGCGCGCCTGGCACTCAAGGGCGACCGCGCGGTAATCGAGGGCTGGGCGCTGCATGCGATCGGCATCGCTGTGGTGTGGTTGTGGGTCAGTCGCATCTGCGGCATGCCTTTCTGGCAATACGCGCTCGGCATCGCCTACTGGGGCGATGCCCTGACCATGATGCGCTCGTTTGCCGAGCACCGGGCGCATGAGAGCGTCGGATGCCGCAGCATCATCGTCGAAACCAACCCGGTCGTTGGGCTCATGTACCTCAACAACAACCTGCACATGGCCCATCACGAACGCCCGGGGTTGGCCTGGTACGACCTGCCGGCCTATTATCGCCGCCATCGCGACCGGCTGCTCGATGACAACTGCGGCTACCTGATCCGCGGCTATGGCGAGCTTGCCCGGCGCTGGGGCCTCAAGCCCAAGGAGCCGCTGCCGCATCCCTTGCCGCACACCACATCGCGCTACCGCGACGCCAACCCCAACCCTACGGAGAGCCTTCGTTCATGACCACCTATCAGCTTCCAACCCATGCGGCCTATGTGGTCGTCGGCGCCGGCATGCATGGCATGTCGACGGCCTGGCATCTGGCCATGGCGCTGGAGAAGTCCGGCAAGGGCCGTGGTTCCGATGTCGTGCTAATCGACAAGTCCGGTCCCGGCGCCGGGGCGACCGGGGTTGCCTGCGGCTGCGTGCGCAACCTCTACATGACCTCGCCGCTGCACAATATCCTCAGGGCATCGGTGGATGTGTGGCAGTCGGACCCGGTCAATTTCGGCTTCCAGCAGGTGGGCTATATCTCGGTCGGCGAGGCCAACCAGCAATCCGACTACGAGAAGATGCATGCCAGCCAGAACGCCGCCGGCTACCCTTCGGATGTCTATGTCGGCCAGGACGCCAAGAAGTTCCTCAGGTCCATCTGGCCCGACTTCAACACCTCCAAGGCCGACGTGGTGCTGCACGAAAAGCCGTCCGGCTATGCCGGTACCCACACCGCGGTCAACGGCCTGAAGGAAAAGTGCGACCAGTGGGGCGTACGCTCGTTCTTCGGCGTCGCGGTCGAAGGCTATGACATGACAGGCAAGCGCATTACCGCGGTCAGGACTTCGGAAGGCGACATCAAGGCCGACTGCGTCGTCATCTGCGCCGGCGCGTGGATCACCAAGCACTGGGAATGGCTCGGCCTCTCCAACACCCTCGACATGCGCTATCCCGACGGCGGCGTGGTCAAGGACGCCGACATGTGGACCTACTGGCGGCTTCTGGAGGGCGAGGTGCTGATGCCCGAAGGCATCAGCTACCGCACCGCCGACGACAAGGACCCGCCGGTCCTGCACGTGGAACTGATGAACACGCCCGTCGTCACCGAAAATGGCTACGAGTTCCCCAACCAGCATTTCTATTCCTATGTGCGCTATGCCGCCGAACGCATCGGGGCGCCGGGCGTGCAGGGCGGCACCATTCCCGTCAAGATGGGTCCCAAGGCGGTGCTTGACCCTTATGGCCATGCCAACGACCTCTATCAGGCCGAACCGTGGTTCGCCGATTACTACTGCGCCACGCTGTCGTTCCTGATGGATCGCTTCAAGGGTTGCCGCGCCAACTTCAAGCACCGCCGCAACGGCGGCATTGGCGCCTTCACGCCCGATGCCGTGCCGATCTTCGACTGGGTCGCCGACAACGCCTACATGATCGCCGATTCAAACCACGGCTACAAGATGATCGGCGTCGGCAAGCTGTTGGCGCAGCACCTCACCACCGGCGAGCCGGTAGCGGAGCTTACGCCCTTTGCCCTTTCGCGCTACGCCCAGGGCAGGACGTTCGGCGACCGCAACTCCAACTGCCCGTGGGTCTAGGGCACAGCGATCCAGGCGCAAACTCTTGTCATTGCCGGATGCAGACCGGTTATCCATGGCCACCGCAGCCTGCGCGCGGATGCCGTCACCCCGCGCATTGCATCGTGCAAGCGCGCGATCCGAGCGCGGGGGCTTGCCACCGCCCATGATTTGACCGAAAGTCGAAGCCATGCCGCTGACGGGCCGGTTGGTGTCGCTTTGAAACCCTTGGTTGCCGCGTCCCGCTGGTTAAGCTGGCACAACAAGCAGAAGCAGCGTCAAGCTGCCGTTTGAGAGATGACGCCAGAAAAGGCGATAACGCCGGCGTCGAAAGGGGAGCGTAACGGGGCATGCTTCGACTTGCGGGCAAACGACTGGCGTCCATGATCCTCATCATGCTGACGATCTCGTTCATTCTGTTCTCCATATTCGAGGGCGACAAGCTCAACGTGGCGACCAAGGTGCTGGGTCAGTACACGACCATGGACCAGCGTCTCCTGTGGCTGGAACAGAACGGCTACAACGAACCCTTCCTGACGCGTTATGTGCATTGGCTCTATCATTTCATCCAGGGCGATTTCGGCACGTCGATCCAGTTCCAGGCACCGGTAGCGCAGCTGATCGGCGAAGCGCTCTACAACACCGGCATCCTGGCCTTCTGGGTATTCACCATCACCATCGCCATCTCCATGGTGCTGGGGGTGCTGTCGGGCATCGCCGAGGGCTCCAAACGCGACCGCACGATCACCGTCCTGTCGGTGCTCACCACCTCAGTGCCGGAATTCGCCTCGGCAACCATATTCGTGGCCATCTTCGTGTTCTGGCTGAATATCCTGCCTGGCACCTCGCCCTTCACTAGCGGTTTTCGTTGGAACGAGATCGTGCTGCCGGTGCTGGTCCTCGTTACCTACAATTTCGGCTACTACACCCGCATGATGCGTGCCTCGATGGCCGAGGTGATGACCTCGCAATATGTGCGCACCGCCATTCTGAAAGGATTGCCCTACAAGCGGGTGGTCATGCGCCACGCACTGCGCAATGCGCTGATCGCGCCGTTCACGGTGATGGTGCTGCAGCTCAATTATCTGTTGTCGGGCGTTATCGTCACCGAGGTCTTCTTTGCCTACAAGGGTTTTGGGCTGTTCTTGTACCAGTCGGCGATGTTCGGCGACATCTACGCGGTGGAGGCCTGCACCATGGTGGCGGTGTTCGTGGCCGTCCTGTCGCAGTTCATTTCCGATGTCGGTTACACCGTGCTCAATCCGCGCATCAGATTCAGTTGAGGTAAAGGGCAATGACCGAAACAATCATCGAAACAGCCAGCCCGCCCAGGCCCGATAGCACGCTGAAGAAGCTTGGCAAGTCGATCTTGCTGCTCAAGGAATCGCGTATCGGCATGTTCGGAGGCTTCCTGGTGCTGTTCTGGGTGGTGATCGCCATCATCGTGCCGCTGTTGCCATTGCAGGACCCCCTCGCCATTACCCGCAATGCCGTGCTCAAGGGGCTGTTCTATACCGATCCGAGGCAGGTCTTCCACTATCTGGGCACCGATAACCTCGGCCGTGACATCCTCTCGCGGCTGTTGTGGGGCTCAAGACTGGTGCTGTTCTGGTCATGTGCTGCGACCATCGTCGCTTATGCGGTCGGCATGCTGCTCGGCGTCATCGCCGGCTACAAGGGCGGCTGGTGGGACGAGATCATTTCGTTCATCGGCAATGTGCTGCTGTCGTTTCCGCTGCTGGTGCTGTATCTGGTGATCCTGACCAACTTCGGGGCCAACTCGCAGGCTGGCCTGTGGCTCAAGCACATGCTTGGTGTCGGGCCGGCGGTCATCTCCGGCGTCATGATCATCGTGGCGGTGATGTTCGGCACAGCACCTCAGGTGGCGCGCATCGTGCGTGGGCTGGTGCTCGATCTTAAGACCCGCGATTATATCGCGGCTGCCGAGGTGCGCGGCGAGTCACCGCTCTACATCATGCTGGTGGAGCTTCTGCCCAACGCCCGCGGTCCGCTCATCGTCGATGCCTGCCTCAGGCTCGGCTACGTCGCCATCACCATCGCGCTGCTTGGCTTCCTGGGCCTCGGGCTGCCGCCGCCAGACCCCGACTGGGGCAAGATGATCAACGAGGCGCGGTCATGGGGCTCCATGGGCATGAACGCCATGCTGTGGCCGGCGTTTGCCATTTCCTCGCTGGTGCTCGGCCTCAATCTCCTGGCCGACGGCATTCGCGAAATTTCACTCAGGGACTGAAGCGGGAAACCACAATGATGGCGAAACAGCAGCAGGTTCCGGTTCTCGAGTGCAAGAACGTCTCGATTTCCTACTACACCCGTTCCGGCGAAATCCCGGCGGTAATCGACTTCAACCTCAAGGTGATGCCGGGCGAAGCGGTAGGGATCGTCGGTGAGTCCGGTTGCGGCAAGTCGACGGTGGCGCTGGCCATCATGCAGTACATGGGCAAGAACGGCGCCATTGTCGGCGGCGAGATCAACTTTCTGGGGCGCGACATGCGCACCATGTCGGCGGCCGAGTTGCAGGATATCCGCGGCTCGCGCATCTCCATGGTCTACCAGGAGCCCATGGCCTCGCTCAATCCGGCGATGCTGGTGAAGGACCAGCTCATCGAAGTGCCGATGTTCCACGAGGGCATTTCGGCGTCGGAGGCCTACAAGCGCGCCGTTGAACTGCTCGATGCAGTGCGCCTGCCGGACCCGGACCGCATCATGGACTCCTATCCGCATCAGCTTTCCGGCGGCCAGCAGCAGCGCGTGGTGATCGCCATGGCGCTGTTGTCCAATCCGCAGCTGTTGTTGCTGGACGAGCCGACAACGGCGCTCGATGTGACCGTCGAAGCCGGCGTGGTGGAACTGATCAAGGACATCTCGAGCCGCTTCGGCACCTCGATGATCTACATCTCCCACAATCTCGGCCTCATCCTGGAGACCTGCGACAAGATCGTGGTGATGTATTCAGGCCAGGCGGTGGAGTTCGGCAGCGTCAAGCAGGTGTTCGACGAGATGCGCCATCCCTATACGCGCGGCCTGTTCAACTCCATTCCGCTGCCCGGCGCCGATCGCCATAGCCGTCCGCTGGTGCCCATCCGCGGCCAGCTTCCACTGCCGCACGAGCGCCCCAAGGGCTGCTACTTCGGGCCGCGCTGCGACTATTTCCGCGAAGACCTCTGCCACGGCCACATGGTCCCCATGCAGGACATCCCTTCCGATGCCGGCCACCGGGTGCGCTGCGCGCGCTATGAGGCGATCGACTGGGAAGCCGCCAAGCCCAAGGGCGTCAAGGAAGAGCCCATCGAATTCGGCCCGCCGGTGCTCGAAGTCAAGAACATGCAGAAGTACTACGAGATCCGCGACAACTCCATCGCCGCGATGATCTCGGGCGACAGGGTGCGCTATGTGAAGGCCAACGAAAAGCTCGATTTCGTGGCCCGCGAAGCCGAGACGCTGGCGATCGTGGGCGAGTCGGGCTGTGGCAAGTCGACCTTCGCCAAGGTTCTCATGGGGCTGGAGGAATCGACCGGCGGCGAAGTGCTGCTGCACGGCAAGGAGATCGGCAACCTGCCGGTCCGCAAGCGCAAGGCGCAGCTCATCTCGTCACTCCAGATCGTCTTCCAGAACCCCTTCGAGACCCTCAACCCCAGCCATTCGGTGGGCTCGCAGATCGCCCGCGTGGTGAAGAAATACGGTATCGCCAAGGACAAGGCGCAGATCCAGAAGCGGGTGTTCGAACTGCTCGACATGGTGAAGCTGCCGCGCGACTTCGCCCACCGGCGGCCGCGCCAGTTGTCGGGTGGCCAGAAGCAGCGCGTCGGCATCGCCCGCGCCTTCGGCGGCGAGGCTTCGGTGGTGGTGGCGGATGAACCGGTCTCGGCGCTGGATGTGTCGGTACAGGCCGCCGTCACTGGCATCCTCACCGACATCCAGCGCGAGAAGCGCACCACCATGATCTTCATCTCGCACGATCTCTCGGTGGTGCGCTACCTAGCCGACCGGGTGGTGGTGATGTATCTGGGCCAGGTGATGGAACAGGGCACCACCGACCAGATCTTCTCGCCGCCCTATCATCCCTATACCGAGGCGCTACTATCGGCGGTGCCGATCGCCGATACCTCGGTGGTGAAGAAGCACATCGTGCTCAAGGGCGAATTGCCTTCGCCCATGAACCCGCCGTCGGGCTGCCCGTTCCAGACGCGCTGCCCGCGCAAGATCGGGTCGATCTGCGAGACCGAAATGCCGCCCGTCAAGGAACTGGCGCCCGGCCACCGCATCCTGTGCCATCTCGACGAGGCGACGCTGAAGGCCATGGACCCGGTGATCGCCTATGGCGAAAGGGGCGGTGGCGGCGCCAAGTTTGCCGCCGGCAAGGCGGCTGCCCTCAAGGCCAGCGACAAAGCGCGCCGGAAGACCACAACCGCCAAGCCAACGGCCAGCCCGGCGGCGCGGCGCAAGCCGGCTGCCAAATCCAGGCGCGGCAAGTCCAAGACCTGACAACAGTGCCTCAACGCTCGGAGAGCCTGGGTTGCGGCGCGATCTCGCGCAGCAGCTTGCGGCGCATAGCACGTGCAAAGCCGGTATAATCGGCGACCGCCATGACGAAGCTGTTGTCGCCGACCTGCACATGGTCGCGGTACCACTCGGCGAGTTGCGGCTCTTCGTTCTGGATGGCCAGGCCGTTGACGGTAGCGCCCAGGGCCATTGCCATGGAGCGTGCCTCGTCAATGGTCACTACATAGTCCCTGGGAGTTGTCTCAGGGCCGTCGCCCGAGACATCGACCACGTGCCGCGTGGCGGCGATGCCGTTGCCGGAAAAGCTCCTGAGTGCAGAAGCGATGCCTTCGCCGATGCCGGTGCCGCCATTCTGGCGACGCGGAAATCCGGCGATGATGCGGGCCGCACGGGCCGCGTCGGCGGGGCCTGAGACGATCATCCAACCACTCTGGTCCTTGGGCTCCTTCGCCTCGGCCCATACCAACAGGTTGATAGCGATACGCTTCATGGGCCCCGCCGCGATGGCCGTCAGAACGGTCTTGTCGGTAAGGGCTGAGGCGATGCCGTCAAGTTGCAGACGGAATTCCGTATCATCGACGCTGCCCGAGGCATCGACCGCAAACACCAGTTCCAGATCGGCCGCCTTGTCGGCGGCCGCCGCCAGGGCCGATGTGAAGCCCAGCAGCATCGCTGCGAGAACCATGCATCGCATGCCGCAGCATAGAGCGGTGAGGTGCTATCTGGCGAGGCGCAACTGCGCCAGGTCCTTGCCGATGCTGGTAAACGATGCCGCCATCTGATTGGAGTCCTGGGCGTCGAAGTATTTGCTGGAATCGCTGGCACAGTTCTCCAGCACGCTCTTGGGGACAGCGGCCGTCACCTCGAAAGCCACGGTATAGACGGTGATGCCGGCGTTCTTCATGTTGGTGCACACGGTATCGGTGAGGCTGTCGGACAAGCTGGTATCGCGTCCGTCATGGGTGGGGTAAGTAGGTGACAGGGTGTTCTCGCCGTCGGTCATCAGCACCACGACCTTGCGGACCGGCCTGCCGTTGTACTTTTCGCCCGCCGGCGTACCATCGGCGAAGGGAAGCTGGTCGGAAATCATGCGCCAACCCCAGGTCAGCCCGGCGGGAATATAGGTCATGCCGCTGGGTTGCATGGACTCGATGGTGGAGACCAGTGGACCCTGCTGACTGGTCAGGCGCACCACGTCGTTGGTGCAGGTGACATCGGCTATGGCCGGGATCTGGGTGCTGCCGTAGGCATCGGTCATGTCGAGGGGATAGTTGCGCGAACCCACGCAGCCGTTCCACTTGGACGTGCCGGTGATGGCAGAGGCATCGAGCCAACTGGCGCCCTTGTAGGTGGTACCGACATTGACATAATTGGCATAAGGCACGACGGCAATTCGGACGTTATCGCCACCCTGCTTGATGAGCGACTTGATGAGGTCGGTCGCCGCCTTCTTCAAGTCGACCATCTTGTTGTTCTGCTTCATGGAACCGGTGGTGTCGAGTACCAGCGCCAGTTCCAGGGCATCGCTGCCATGCATGACCTGCGAGGTGACATCGAAGTTCATGGTCGGTTTGCCGGCCAGCGCCATCAGCGTGGTCTTCAAGGTGCCAGAGGCGGTGCCGGTGATCGACCCATCGGCGCCCACAGTGAAGTTGTAGTCCAGCTTCACATCGGGATGCTTGGCCAGCCAGTTCACTTCCAGATAGCTGTCGATGATGGTGTTGAGATTGTTCGTGCTGGTATCGCTGGAGGTCGCCGCGGCCAGCAGTGCCGCGTCGAGCGAGTCCTGCAGGCTGGTCCGTGTCTGATTGAGCCGCTCGAAGTCGAGGGCCACGCCACCGATTAGCAACAAGCAGACGGCGGACAGCCCGAAGATGATGGCAACGCCTCCTTCGACATTGCGCCTGAAGCGTGCCAGCAAATTTGAGAGTTTTCTTGGCTTTGTCATCACACCACCTATGCGGATCGATTGGGTTTGTTGTGTTCTTCCCGTGCTATGCACTCGCACCCACTAAATTCAGCATAAGCAAAACGATAAAAATTTGAATGAATTGCTATACATCCGTTAAATACGTTGCACAGCGTGGCACCGCTCCGGCCCCGCGGCACGTTGTCGATTCCCGTCGATTGAGGTCGCCTGAGGCATGGACAACTGGCGCAAAGCATGATCCGTTCGCCTGCTTCATACAGATCAGCCTGCAATTGGGTGGTGACAGCCAATTGCAGAAAAGCTGATCGAATCTAGGAGGTTGAGCATGATGTTATGCGAAAGGTGGTTTCCACTTTTCGCACAGCGTGCTTTAGCGTTCAGGCAAGCGGAGTTTTCCCAATGAAATCGCAATATCGCGTGGTGGTGATCGGCGGCGGCGTGGTCGGATGCTCGGTGCTCTACCACCTCACCAAGCGCGGTTGGATCGATGTCTGCCTGATCGAGCGCGACGAACTGACCTCTGGATCCACATGGCACGCGGCGGGCGGCTTCCATACCCTCAACGGCGACCCCAACGTCGCCAAGTTGCAGGAATACACCATCAACCTGTACCGCGAGATCGAGGAAGCCTCCGGCCAGGCGACCGGCGTGCACCTGACCGGCGGCGTCATGCTGGTTTCCAACAAGGAGCGCTGGGACTGGCTGAAGATGGCCCATGCCCGCAACCGGTACCTTGGCGTGGCAACCGAATTGATCTCGGTGGCGGAGGCCAAGAAGCGCTTTCCCATCATGGACGAAAGCCGTTTCATCGGGGCCATGTGGCATCCCCTCGAAGGACATCTCGATCCTTCCGGCACCACCCATGCCTATGCCCGGGCGGCGCGCAATAACGGTGCCGAGGTGGTGCGCAAGAACCGTGTCGTAGAGACCCACCTGCGCGGCGACGGGACATGGGATGTCATCACCGAACAGGGCACGGTCCACGCCGAACACGTGGTCAACTGCGGCGGCCTATGGGGGCGCGAAGTGGGGCGCCTGGCTGGCCTCGAACTGCCGGTCCTGTCGATGGCGCACCAGTATCTGATCACTGAGGAGATGCCGGAGGTCGTCGCGTTCAACAAGCAGAACGGCCATGAGATCGTCCACTGCATCGACTTCGACGGCGAACTCTACATGCGCCAGGAGCGCACCGGCATGCTGGTCGGCACCTATGAGCCCAACGGCGAGCCATGGTCGCCGAAGGTGGCGCCGTGGGACTTCTCCACCGAGTTGTTGCCGCCCGACCTCGACAAGATCGCCGACAACCTGGCGCGCGCCTTCGAGCACCACCCACCGCTTGCCAATGCCGGCATCAAGAACGTGATCCACGGGCCGTTCGCCTTCGGACCGGACGGCAATCCGCTGATCGGCCCCATCCGCGGCCTTCAGAACTACTGGGTGGCGGTGGGTGTCATGGCCGGCTTCAGCCAGGGCGGCGGCGTGGGGCTGGCGCTGGCCAACTGGATGGTCGACGGCGATCCGGGCTTCGATGTGTGGGCGATGGATGTCGCCCGTTACGGCGCCTTTGCCAACATGGCCTACACCAACGCCAAGGTCATCGAGAACTACGGCCGCCGCTTCCGCATCACCTTCCCCAACGAGGAACTGCCCGCCGCGCGGCCGTTGCGCACCACTCCGCTCTATGACCGCTTCAAGGCGATGAATGCCTGCTTCGGGGCTTCCTTCGGCCTCGAACAGGCCCTGTGGTTTGCACCCAAGGGCAAGAAGCCGGTGGAAAAGGTAACCTTCCGGCGCTCCAACGCCTTTCCCATTGTCGGGGCTGAATGCCGCGCGGTGAGGGAGAGCGCCGGCCTGATGGAGATCTCCGGCTACGCCAAATACGAGATCACTGGAACCGATGCCGAGACCTGGCTGTCGCGCATGCTGGCCAACCGCATGCCCCCGAAGGGCAAGCTGGCGCTCACGCCCATGCTCAATGCGGCCGGCAAGCTGATCGGCGATTTCACCGTCGCCAAGGCGGCCGATGATCGCTTCTACATCTTCGGCTCCGGCGTTGCCGAGCAGTACCACATGCGCTGGTTCGAGGCCCACCTGCCCGCCGATGGCCGCGTTTCGGTGCGCGCGCTGTCGAGCGGGCTGTGCGGCCTGACAGTCGCCGGCCCCATGGCGCGCAACCTCATGGCCAAGGCGACGGGTGAGGATTTCTCCACCGCTGCCATGCCGTTCCTGTCGTTTCGCGAGATGGATATCGGGCTTGTCCCGGCCAAGGTCGGGCGCATCAGCTTTACCGGCGATCTCGGCTACGAGATTTGGGTCGGAAACGATTATCTCCTCACCCTGCACGATGTCCTGACCCGCGCCGGGGCCGAATTCGGCCTTGCCCATTTCGGCGGCCGGGCATTGATGTCGCTCAGGCTGGAGAAGAACTGGGGTACCTGGGCGCGCGAATACCGGCCCATCTACGGCCCCTACGAAGCCGGCCTAGGGCGCTTCGTATCGCTGAAGAAGAACGACTTCAACGGCCGCGATGGCGCGCTCAGGGAAAAGGAGCAAGGCGGCAAGCAGGCGCTCGTCACTTTCTGCGTCGACACAAAGAATGTCGATGTCATCGGCGATGAGCCCATCTGGCACGACGGCAAGGTCATCGGCTGGGTCACCTCGGGCGGCTATGCCCATTGGGCGCAGAAGTCGGTGGCCATGGGCTATGTGCCGAAAGATATCGCGGGCGCCGAGAGCGGCTTCGAGATCGAGATCATCGGCAAGCGCCATGCCGCCCATCCACAGCGCCAGCCACTGTTCGATCCCGACGGCGCGCGGATGCGCGGATGACGGCTTCGGCCCCTGCCCTGTCACCGAGCCGGCTTTCGAGCCGGGAATTCGTGGCAATGCTGGCGCTGTTGATCTCGCTGGTGGCGCTGTCCATAGATGCCATGCTGCCGGCGCTGGGCGATATCGCCCGCGATCTTTCGGTGGTCAACGACAACGACCGGCAACTGGTGGTTTCCGCCCTGTTCCTGGGGCTGGCGGTGGGCCAGATGATCTATGGCCCGCTGTCGGACTCGACCGGCCGCAAGCCGGCCATCTACATGGGGCTGGTGCTGTTCATCGCCGGCTCGCTGATGGCGGCGACGGCAACGTCGTTCGAGACGATGCTGGCCGGGCGCGTGCTGGAAGGTTTCGGGGCCGCGGGGCCGCGCATCGTTTCGGTGGCGCTGGTGCGTGATCTCTACGAGGGCCGGGCGATGGCGCGCATCATGTCGCTGGCCATGTCGATCTTCATCCTGGTGCCGGTCCTCGCCCCTTCCCTCGGCCAGGCGATCATGCTGGTGGCGCCGTGGCGGATGATCTTTGCCCTGCTCGTGGTGCTTGCCATTTGCGGCGTCACCTGGCTTGGCCTGCGCCAGCCGGAAACGCTGCGGCCCGATGACCGCCACCGCCTGTCGCTGGGGCGCACCATGCGTGACATCGTCGTGGTCGTCACTAACCGCCGCACCCTCGGCTACGTGCTCGCCACCGGCTTCGTGTTCGTGGCTTTCGTTGCCTACCTGCAGACCTCGCAGCAGATATTTGGCGACCTCTACGGGCTCGGCAAGGAATTTCCCCTGTATTTCGGCGGGCTGGCCGCGGCCCTCGGCGTTGCCACGCTGGTGAATGCCCGGCTGGTGATGGCGTTGGGCATGCGCCGCCTGTCGTGGACCGCGCTGATCGTCGCGGTGGCGGTCTCGATGCTGTTTCTCGCCTACACCCTGGCGCAACACGGCAAGCCGCCTCTGGCGATGCTTCTCGCAAGCTTCGCGGTGCTGTTCTTTGCCATCGGCATGCTGTTCGGCAATTTCAATGCCCTTGCCATGGAGCCTATGGGGCACATCGCAGGAACCGCCTCGGCCGTCGTTGGCTCACTCGCCACCTTCATGTCGATGCTGGGCGGCGGGCTCATCGGACATTTCTACAACGGCTCGGTGACACCGCTGGTGGCGGGTTTTGCCGTCTGCACGCTGGCTGCGCTGGCTGCCATGGCGTGGGCCGAGGCGGGCCGCAAGATTGACGAAAACTGATCGCGCTATGCCGCTCTGGCTCATTGGACCTTGCGAGTTTCCGTGACAACATCCGCGACGCTCACCGGTAACGGGGCTGGCGACCAGCGGAGACGACGGGCATGCTCGACAAGATATTCAAGGACGAACGCAAGGCGGCCTATCTCAACGCCGAAGGCGCCGACAAGCCGCTGAAGAGCCCCATCCCGCACGCAACGCTGGTCAAGGCGCGCGGCTACCGCAAACAGCGCATGGTCGATGAGGTCGCCCGTCACGGCTGCGCCGCCATCCTGCTCTACGATCCGATCAACATTCGCTACATCTTCGATGTGTCGAACATGCAGTTGTGGGCCACCCACAACATGTTCCACTACGCCTTGCTGTTCGCCGACGGCTACGGCATCGACTTCGAATACAAGGGCGCCGAGCACCTCACCGACGGGATCGAGACCATCGACGAGGTGCGCACCGCCAGTACCTGGTTCTACATGTCGTCGGGCCAGAATCTGCCTGAGCGGGTCGAGAAATGGGCTGACGAGATCGTTGCCGACCTTAAAGCCCGCGGCGGCGGCAACATGCGCCTGGCCATCGACCGCTGCGAGCCGCAAGGCGTCATCGCCCTGCAGAAGCGCGGGGTCGAAATCATCGAGGGCCAGCAGATCACCGAGATCGCCCGCTCCATCAAGAGCGCCGATGAACTCGAACTGATGAAGTGGACGGTGAGGGTGTGCGAGGCCGGCATGGCGCGCATCTATGAGCATTCACTGCCCGGCAAGACCGAGCAGGAGATCTGGGCGGAACTTCACTACGAGAACATCCGCTCCGGCGGCGAATGGCTGGAGACCCGGTTGCTGGCCATCGGCCAGCACTCCAACCCGTGGTTCAAGGAGGCATCCGATTTCGTCGGGCAGACGGGTGACATCATCGCCTTCGACACCGACATGATCGGGCCTTACGGCTATTGCGCCGACTTGTCGCGCACCTGGACCATCGGCCATACGCGCATGACCAACAAGCAGCGCGAGCTTTATTCCGCCGCCCTCGAACAGGTGAACCACAACCTCTCACTGCTCAAGGCCGGACTGAGTTTTCGCGAATTCAACGAGAAATCCTGGCGCATTCCCGACAAGTATGTCGCCAACCGCTATTCGGTGGCTCTGCACGGCGTCGGCATGGCGGACGAATGGCCGTCGATCCCGCTACACCCCGACTTCGCCAAGGCCTATGACGGCCATTTCCACGTCAACGAAGTGATCTGCGTGGAAAGCCTCATCGGCGAGGAAGGCGGCGAGGCGTGCATCAAACTGGAGACCCAGGTGGTCATCAAGGAAACGTGCGCCGAACGCCTCGACAGCTTCCCCTGGGAAGAGGTCTAGGGGCAGCGTCCTCTGGTCCCTTCCCCATTGTGGGGAGGAGAGCTTCGTGGTTCGCTCGGATCGAATCCCTTGCCGGATCAGAACGCCACAGCGCGGGTAATTTGCCGTTTGCCGCATCGACGTTTGCCGTCTGTTAACCGCGAATCGGCGATCACTTCATTCCATGAATGTGATCGATCTGACGAAGGCGCGCCGCAAGCGCGACGTGGAGCGCCGCTGGCGGACGGAGCCGGCGGCGGCGGTGGTGCTTTTGACCGAGGCCGGCAAGATCGCCGCCTTCGCCGGACGGCCCGAGCGGCTGCCCGCCGATACGCTCTTCGGGGAGGAAGACGAAGCCTACTGGCAGCCCTGGTCGCTGGCCTGTGACCTGGCCGAACGCTTGCGTACCCATCCCGCTGTCAGGGACATGATGCGCCACGGCTTCCGGGTCGAGGCAATCCGCGCCGGGTGAGGATCTGACCGTCAATCCGCAGTATCAAAGCCCGGTGGGCAGCCCTTGGCCCCTTACCCGCCGGGCCCCCAAGGCACCCTGTCGCCGTCCCGAAGGCCTGAGGTGCTTTTGAGTAACTGTCATCGCCGTCGCGTCGGCGCATGCAATGGGTCATACCCCTTCGTCGCCAGAACCTGTTGTTTGTCTAGGCCCGACCCCCCGGGCGCGGCCATGATCCAGATCAACCCGGCGGCCCTATTCAGGCGTCTTGGCGCGCCTTGAGACGGGCATGCGCCTTGGTGTCGCGGGTCCAGGCGTAAACCGCCAACAGCGGGTTGGAACCGGTCCTGGTGGCGTGGCTGACCCAGGGCTCGTGCCAGATGGTCTCGCCGCCGCGGCGCGGCACGAAGCCCGAGCTGTCGCGACGCCATTCCGACCCTTCGGTCAGCACCCAGTAAAGCTCCGGCGCGGCGTGGTGGTGGTCGAGGTAGTGGATGCCGGGGCCGAGCACGAACAGGCCGAGGAGGAAATCATCGCCGGCAAACGGCCCCGACGGACCGATCAGTTCGGCATAGGCGTAGTTCCGCATGTAACCAGGCTGGCCCATGGCTTCATCGGAGTAGTTGGGGTTCTGGCGCCAGTCGAGGCTGTCCTCGATGGCGGCGATAGCGGCGGCGGCATGGCTTGAATGCACCATCGCCTCGCCGATAACATCGGGCAGGAAGCGACAGGCGGGAAGCCGCGCCGGCCTGACTGGCTGGCAGGTGGTGGCTGCAAATTCCTGCTCGCCGAGGCGGGCCATCACTTCGCCCACACCCGGTTCGCCGCCGTGACAGCCGTGAAGTGCCGATGCGATGGTGGAAATCGCCCAGGCCAGTTCGTCGGGAGAAGCGTTCACAGGGCCGCCTCCACCTCGGGCCAATCGGCGGCGGGCACGACGGATGCCGGCAGCGTTACATCCTTCGTCCACACATAGAACATCAGCAAGGGTCTTGCGTAGACCCGGGTTGCGTGGACGACATTGGGGTCGTTCCACACCGGCTCGCCAGCCTGCCGGTCGCTCCATTCACCCTGCTCGAAGCGCCAGCCGGACGGGCCGTTGAGCGGATAATAGAGTTCGGACGCCGGGTGGCGATGGTCGCGGTAGAGGGTGCGCGGCGCGATGACGAAGATGCCGGCCGAAACATCGTCGCCGGCAAAGCGGCCCTCGCCGATCCCCGCCACGCCGGCAAAAGCATGGCCGGAGGCAAAGCGCTCACCGATGCCGGCAACGGGATAGCGGTCGTAGGTGACCCACTGCAGGAACGGATCGGCGCGGGTGATGGCATCGGCGATGGCTGCGAAACCCTGGCGGCGGGCATCCTCGAGCGCGGCTGGCAGGTGGGCGCAGCCGGCGACCCGGCGCGGCACCAGGTGGTGTAGATCGGGTTCGCCTGACTTGACCCGTTCAGCCAATGCCTGGCGCGCGATGGCAACACCGTTCAGCCCTGATCGGTCGGCCGCCAGAACATCGACAATGGCCTGGTAGAGCGCCAGTAATTCGCTTGTGCCTTGCATCTCAGGCAATCCTCATTGCAGCAGATTCGATCACACCCCGGCCGATCCCTGGGCGGCTCTTCTCGGTCCCGTTCCAGCTGAACTTCATGGGTGCACCGTCTCCCCGAGGCCCTGGCGCCTTTTTAAGGGCCTTGCCAGGCGATTAGCGCTGTAGGAGCGTCCAACCGACGGGTCAAGCCGGAAATTTCGACAAGATGAACGTGATGAGCAAAAGCCCATCGAGGCGAGCGTGGCGACGTGAAAGCCCCCTGCGACAAATCCGTCCTCAACATGAAGGCTTTGTAACTTTCCTGCCATAAGGCGGCTCAGGCACCATATCCTGACTATTGACGGCAATGACAAGTTGACGCCACACGTCAGGCGAATGCCGATTTTCGTCTGTCTGAACCCGCGATGACAGGAGACCGCAGCATGTCCGACATCACACTCCCCAAGCCCGCCGCGTCACCGGAACCGAACAGGCGCGATGTCATCTATATCGCTACCGGCGTGGTCGGCGGCGTCGGTGCGGTGCTGGCGGCATGGCCGTTCGTCGACCAGATGAATCCCGATGCGCAGACGCTGGCCGCCGGTCGACCGATCGATGTCGACATCTCCCAGCTGGCGCCCGGCCAGCAGATCACTGTCGTGTGGCGGGATCGCCCGATCCTCGTGACGCGCCGCACGCCACAATTGCTCAAAACCTTCCAGGCGCCCGCAGATGTGCAGCGGTTGTCCGACCCCAATTCGGACGTCAATCAGCAACCGCCCTATGCCAAGAACTGGCATCGCTCCATCAAGGAGGACATCGGCGTCCTGGTGGGGATCTGCACCCATCTGGGCTGCATCCCCGATTTCCTGCCCAAGCCCAATCCTTCGCAGCCGGTCGCGAATTGGCCGGGGGGGTATTTCTGCCCCTGCCACGGCTCCAAGTACGATGGCACAGGCCGCGTCTATTCCGGCGTCCCCGCCCCCTACAACCTGCCGGTGCCGCCCCATCACTTCGTCAATGACACCACACTGCGCATCGGCGAAAATCCCCCCAACGTCGCCTGGGAGTTCGCCAGCGTTGTTCAGGTGTGAGCCGCCTCTACAGAGGCAACGCCGCCTTGCGACCCTCGTAGATGGCCATGTGGGCCTTGCGCGGGGCATTGCAGTCGCCGATGACGGTGAAGGCCGGCGCCCCGGCAAGCCCCGCCAGCGCATCGGCAAGGCGCGTATCGGGTGAAGCGACGGTGGCAAGCACCAGCGTATCGAAGCGCTCTGTGAAGGTCTCGTCGGTCAACAGGTTGACCATGAAGGCCTCGGAGCCGTCATTGCCGGGCTCGCCCCAGGCCTTGAGCGCGGTATCGGCCATGGCCCGCCCGCCTGCCCTTGCAAAGCGCGCCCGCCCCAGGGCGTCGGCGCCGGTGCCGGTGAGTTCGGAGCCGAGCAGCGGCTTTGCGGTCATCACCGACACCTTGTGGCCGGCCTCGGCCAGATAGAGGCCAGTGCCGAGCCCGCGCCAGCTGTGGAGATCGTCCACGACCAGTACCCGTTCGCCAATGAGGCGCCCGCCTTCCAGCACGGCATGATAGCTCATGACATTGGGGTGACCGGCGCCGGGCAGTTCGTCGTTCATGGGCAGGGCGCGCTGGAAGCCCGATGTCACCGGCAGGATGCCGGTAGCGACGATAACATGGTCGGGACGGTCGGCCACGATGGTGTCGGCCGTAGCCTCCTCGCCGAGACGCAGTATCACGCCGAGACGCGCCAGTTCGCCGGCATACCACTTCAAGTGATCGGCGATGCGCTGGCGGGTCGGCTGGCGGGCGGCAAGCCGCCACTGGCCGCCAATCTCGCCCAGCTTGTCGATGAGCGTCACGCGGGCGCCGCGTTCAGCCGCCACGCGCGCCGCCTCGAGGCCACCGGGGCCCGCACCCACCACGACCACATGGCGGCCGCGCCCGGAGAGCTTGATGCGATCGCCGCCCCATTCCCATTCGCGCCCCACCGAGGGGTTGACCATGCAGGAGATCCAGTAGTCGCGGTAGCGCCGGGCGATGCACTGCTGGTTGCAGGCGATGCACGGGCGGATGCGCTCCGGCTGCATGGCCTTGGTCTTGGCCACAAGGTGCGGATCAGCGATCTGGGCGCGCACCATCGAGCACATATCCGCCTGGCCGGCAGCGATGATCGCCTCGGCTTTGTCGGGATGGTCGATGCGAGCTTCGGCCTGCACCACCGCATGCCGCACGGCCGCTTTCAGCCGGGCGGCCGAGGTGGCACCTTCGAGGCCTTCGTGCATATGGGTGGGGATGATCGGCTCGCTGCGGAAATAGCTGCCGGTGCCGCAGGTGATGTAGTCCATCAGCCCGCGTTCGTCGTGCCAACGGGCGATCTCGGCGAGATCGTCGATCCTCAACGCCGCCGGCGCCTTGGCGTCGTGGGAGACGGCCAGCCCGACGATGAAGTCGTTGCCGCAGCGCTTGCGGATGCGCTCCAGGATCTCGGCGGAAAATCGCATGCGGTTGTCAAAGCTGCCGCCCCACTTGTCGCTGCGCCGATTGGACCACGGCGTCCAGAACTGGTCGATGAGGGCATGATAGGCGGCGAAAATCTCCACCCCGTCGAAGTCGCATTCGCGCGCCCTCACCGCGGCGGCGACGAAGGCGGCGATCAGCTCCTCGATTTCCACCTCCGACACCCGGTGGCCACCGTCGGAATCATGCAACGAGGGCATCCCCGAAGCCGACCAGTTGGGCAGATAGGAATTGGCGCCATCGCCGTGCTGGCCCACGTGGTAGAGTTGCTGGATCATCACCACGTCGTGGGCATGGCAGCGCAGGGTGATCTTGCGGAAATGTGGGATGACGCGATCCGAGCCTTCAAGGAAATTGCCGCGCGTCAATACGCCGGTCGGATGCACCGGCACCGGTTCCACGACGATCATCGCCGCGCCGCCGATGGCGCGCTCGAGGTAATAGGCGAGATGGCGGGCACCCGGCAGGCCGCGATCGGACATGTTGGCGGTATGGGCGCCGAACACGATGCGGTTCTTCAACATCATGTGGTTGAGTTTGAGTGGTCGGAATATGGACGGGTATGGAAACGTCATAAGCCCCGGTTCGCCTCGTCACGAGGCTCCTGTTCTCTGCCCTAAAACGGCACAAATCAAGGGATCGACCAGGGTGGGGGCCGGAAGCTTCCCGCCAGGTGGTCGATGAAGGTGCGCACCCTGACCGAAAGCTGGCGCGAATGGGGATAGACGGCATGCACGCCGAGCCGCGCCAGTTCATAACCCTCAAGGATGCGCTCAAGGCGGCCGTCGAGCAGCGCATCGCGCACCAGGAAGTCGGGCTGGGGAACGATGCCGCAGCCGGCGATGGCCGCCGCCGTCAGGGCATCGCCGTTGTTGGACCACAAGGACGGCTTGACCTTCACCTCGACATCGCCTTCAGGGCCGGTGAAGCGCCACAGGTTGCGGTTGGCGGCATAGGCATAGCCGAGGCAGTCATGGCGGGCGAGGTCAGCAGGCGAACGCGGGGTGCCATGGGCCTCGAGATACCCGGGCGCCGCGCACAGGCTGGTGCCGATCTCGCCGAGTTGGCGGGCGATGAGGCTCGAATCCGCCAGCCGGCCGATGCGGATGGCGAGGTCGAAGCCCTCCTCCACCAGGTCCACATAGCGGTCGTTCAGGGTAAGTTCGACCTCGACCTCGGGAAAGCGGTCCCTGTAGGCCTTGAGGCCGGGGGCCACATGGCGGGTGCCGAAGGCGACCGGCGCATTGACCGCCAGCCGGCCCCTGGGGGTGAGCGACTGCAGCGAGGCCTCGCGGTCGGCGGCGGCCAGTTCGGCGAGGATCTGGCGGGCGCGCTCATAATAGGCCGCCCCGAGGCTGGTCAGGCTGACCGAGCGGGTGGTGCGGTTGATGAGCCGGGCGCTCAGATGATCCTCCAGTGCCATGACGTGGCGCGAGGCCATGTTGCGCGACAGGCCCAACTGCGCGGCGGCGCCGGAAAAGCTCCCCTTTTCCACCACCGCCACGAACACCGCGAGCGCCTGGAACCGATCCAATTATTGTCTCCTTCTGAGAGACAGTATAGCTCAAATTCAAACTATTATCATTTCAAGCTCAGCAATTAAATTGAACGCCATGGGATGCCCGAGCGCATCAGACAGACAGGCAACATCAGGAGACCAGACCCATGAACGACCAGACCCTCGCCTCCACCGGCATTTTCGGCCTTCGCGTCAGTCTCGGCGTGATGACCCTCGCCCACGGCCTGATGAAGGTGTTCATCTTCACGATCCCCGGCACCGTCGGCTATTTCGAATCCCTCGGGCTGCCCGGCTTTCTCGCCTATCTCACCATCACCGCGGAAATCTTCGGCGGCCTTGCTCTCATCGGCGGCGTCTTCACCCGGCTTGCGGCGCTTGGCGTGCTGCCGGTGCTGCTGGGCGCCATCTGGGTGCACTCCGGCAACGGCTGGGTGTTCTCCAACCACGGCGGCGGCTGGGAATTCCCGCTGTTCTATGCTGCCATGCTGGTCATTCAAGCGGCGCTTGGCTCAGGCGCCTATGCGCTCGACAATGTCAAGGCCCTGCGCAAGTGGAGCGTGGCCAGCGCCTGACACGGTGCTTATATTGATCGCCAAAGGAGACCCGTCATGAACGCCCCTACACCCAAGCCCGAAGCCGCCGTGCCTGTACGCACCATCGACCCCAAGGTGAGGATCGGCCACGTGCACCTGAAGGTGGCCGACCTTGATCGGGCACTTGCCTTCTACACCGGCGTCCTCGGCTTCGAGATTACGCAGCGCTACGGGCGTCAGGCGGCGTTCATTTCGGCCGGCGGCTATCACCACCACATCGGCCTCAACACCTGGGCAAGCGAGGGTGGGTCACCGCCGCCTGCCGGCTCCACCGGCCTCTACCACGTGGCGATCCTCTATCCCAACCGCGCCAGCCTGGCCGATGCCCTGAAGCGACTCATCGCCGCCGGCATCCGGCTGGAGGGTGCCTCCGACCACGGGGTCAGCGAGGCGTTCTATCTCTCCGATCCCGACGGCAACGGCATCGAACTCTATCGCGACCGCCCCGAGGCCGAGTGGCCGCGCGATGCCAATGGCGATCTGAAAATGGTCACCGCCCGGCTCGATCTCAACGCGCTACTGGCCGAGGCGACGGGCTAGAGCATCCGCCAACCTTAAACGCCGTCACCCCGGGGCTTGACCCCGGGGTCCATTCCGCTGCCGTCACCGCTTGCCGCAGCCTTGGCGGCATGGATGCCGGGATCAAGTCCCGGCATGACGCCGAGAAATGTGCGGAGCCACCCACTCCCTACAGCGTCAGCCCCAGCTTCCTCGCCTCGTAGATTGCCATTGAGGCGGTGCGGGCCTGCACCGTGTCGCCGATGGCGTGCACCTGCATGCCCGAACCCTCAAGCTCGCGCGACAGGCGGTCATCGCGCTCGTTGGTGGTAGCCAGCACCAGGGTATCGAATTCGCGCTCCTCGATGTCGCCGGTATAAAGGTTCATGATGCGCGCGGTTGAGCCCTCGAAGCTGTCGAGGGAAGATGCCAGGACCACCTCGATCCCCATCCTGGCGAAGCGCTCGCGGGTGGTATCGCCGGTCATCGAATGATCGAGCTGGCCGGCGGCCTTTTCCGCCGCGGTGACGATGGTCACGCGGTGGCGCTGCTGGGCGAGATGCAGCGCCGTGCCCGAGGCCGGCCACCAGCCGTTGAGATCATCGAGCAGCAGCACATTTGTGCCCGGCACTACCTTGCCCTCCAGCACGTCGTGGATGGTGCAGACATTTTCCTGATCCGCTCCCGGCAGCCCGTCGCGGTGCGGGTAGGCACGCTGGAAGCCTGAGCGCGACGGCACAGAGCCGGTGCACAGCACCACGGCGTCGGCGCCGGATGCGCGGATCTCCTCGGCCGTCATGTCCTTGCGCAATTCGACCTTCACCTGCAGCTTTTCGAGCTGGCCTTCCGCCCAGGTGAGAAAAGCGCCGATCTCGCCGCGTTCGGGCTGGCCGGCGGCAAGACGGAACTGGCCGCCCAGTTCGCCGCTTCTTTCAACCAGGCGCACCTTGTGGCCGCGTTCGGCCGCCACGCGGGCGGCTTCCAGCCCGGCCGGTCCGCCGCCGACGATGAGAATATCGCGCGGGGCAACGGCTGGCGGTGTGGCATCGCCGCCCCATTCGTGCTCGCGCCCGGCCGACGGATTGACGAGGCAGGAAAGCCAGTAATCGCGCATGCGCCGGCCAATGCACAACTGGTTGCAGGAGATGCACGGGCGGATGTCGGCGCTATGGCCTCCCTTGGCCTTGTTGGCCAGATTCGGGTCGGCGATCTGACCGCGCACGATGGAGACCAGGTCGGCTTTTCCCTCGCTGAGCACCTTTTCGGCATTGGCCGGCGTCTTGACGCGGGCTTCGGCCGTCACCCTGGCGTGCTTTACCACCTGCTTGAAGTGGGCGGCATCATCGCTTCCCAGGAACATGCCGAAATGAAAGCTCGGCACGATCTTCGAGAACTGGTTGAGATAGCTGCCGGTGCCGGAGGAGAAATAATCGACAAGGCCGCGCTGGTCGAGCCAGGAAATGATCTCCTGCTTGTCGGCGATCGAAAGCCCGCCCGGATAGGGTTCCGCACCCGACACCGTCATGCCGATGATGAAGCCGGAACCCGCCATCTTGCGAATGCCTTCGCAAATTTCGGCGCTGAAGCGCAGGCGGTTCTCCAGACTGCCGCCCCATTTGTCGGTGCGTTTGTTGGTGAGTGGCGACCAGAACTGGTCGATGACGCAGTTGTAGCCGGCGAACAGGTCGATTCCGTCGAAGCCGGCGTCGCGATCGCGCCGGGCGCATTCGATGAAAGCGGCGACAAGTTCGTCGATCTCAGGCCCGGTCATGGCGTGGCTGCCCCACGGATCGTGCATCGAGGGAATCCCTGAGGGCGACCAGTAGGGCTCCCACGAGTTCTCCTGATCGCCGTGCCCACCTACATGGTAGATTTGGTGGCACATGACGGTGCCGTGCGAATGGCATTCGTCGGTGATCTTGCGGAAATGCGGGATCAACTCGTCGGTCTCGGCGAGGAAGTTGCCGCGCGTCAAAACCCCGGTGCGGTGGGCCGGCATGGGCTCCACCACGATCATTGCCGCGCCGCCGCGGGCGCGTTCGCGGTAATAGCCAAAGTGGCGTTTGCCGGGGATGCCTTCATGGCTGAGATTGGGCGTGTGGGCGCCGAACACGATGCGGTTCTTCAGCGTCGCGCCACCCAGCTTTAGGGGCGAAAACAGATTGGGGAACGGCTCAGACATAAAATCTCCCTCAGACTGGCGGATCGGCCAGGGTGCGCCAAATGTAGAGCGCCGTCATGAGGTCGAGATGTCCGCCGCCGCCGTTCTTGAAGAGAGTTACGTCATCTGGGCGCCGCCTCACCGCGTAGTCCGGCCGGCACAAATCGAAAAGATCGGCCTCGATATCATCGCGTGAAATAACGCCGCGGGCCAGCGGCGAGGCGAGGTCGCCGGGCTTGTCGACGGCATATTCAAAAGAATCAACGAACAGCCGGGCGCGCTTTACCGCTTGATCGTCACATTCGCGCATGTCGGGCGTAAAGGCCCCCACCAGATCGAGATGGCTGCCGGCCTTCAGCCATGCGCCCTTGACCAGCGGTTCGGTGGAGGCGGTGCAGCAGGTGACGATGTCGGCGCGGCGCACCGCGACCTCGAGATCGCCGGCTAATTCGGCATCAACGCCATCGGCCCGCAAGCCCGCCGCCACCGCCTCGGCGTGGGGTCTTGAACGGTTCCACACCAGCACTTTCCTGATCGACTGACGCACCGCCAGGTGGGCGCGGGCCAGGTAGGGTGCAAGGCCCCCTGCCCCGACCAGCGCCAGCGTCTCGGGATCGTCGCGGGACAGCAGCATGGCACCGAGGGCTGAATCGGCCGCCGTCTTGCGGTAGGTGAGCGCTGTACCGTCGATAAGGCCGAGCAGGGAGCCGTCATTGCCGTCGAACAGCACATAGGCGGCCTGGATGGCAGGCACATCGCGGAAGCGGTCCGGGTTGTCGGGTATCACCGTCACCAGCTTGGTGCCCACGGCGATGCCCGGCAGCCAGGCCGGCAGGTTGAGGTAGGACTGGCGCTCACCCCGCATCTCAATTTCGAGCCCGGCGCGCCCGGTCAGCGGGCGGGGGCCACGGTGACCCTCGGCCAGTGCCGCCACCAGCTTTCGCCAATCGCAAAGCCGATGCACATCTTCGCCGCAGACAGTCCTCATGGGCGGGCCTCAGGACACGCCGGGCGAGGTGATTTCCCGCAGGAGCTTGCGATAGATGGCTTCGCTGTAGGCGGCATAGTCGTTGGCGATGATGGTGAAGTGGAAAGGCCCGCCCACCACTTGCTGGTCGAAATAGTAGTTGAGCGTCGGCCACTCGCTCAAGATGGCGAGTGCATTGATGGTGATTCCCTTGCCGACCACGTCGTCGCGGGCAAGGCTCACCCGGATGCCGCGATTGTTGCGGCCGTCGGAGGACAGATCGATCACCCGACGACGTGTCTCGACCGGGGCGGTAAGCAGGGCGGCTTCAGAAAATTTCAGCGCCGCGCCGATGGCGGTGCCGCCCTCGGCCAGCTTGCGCGGGGTCGTTGCGACAATGTCGGCAAACGCCAGGGCGGCCTCGCGGCTGTCGATCAACTGCCAGGTGATGGGCATCACCTGGTTCTGTTCGTCGGACCATTCCACCAGCGCCACAGCGATGCGGCCGAGGGTGCCGCGAGCGATGGCATCGTGGATCGCCTTCTGGCGAAAGGCATTGGCGATGCCCTGCATCTGCAGACGAAACCTGGTGGCATTGACGCTGTAGGAACAATCGACCGCCAGGACCAGGGCCATATCAACCTGGGTCGCGGCAGTGGCGGCGGCGCGCGCCGGTGTGCCCAGTTCGCTGGCCGTCGATCCGGCAAGCCCGATGGCCACCATGAGCATAGCAAGCACCCAGCGGATTCTTGCCCGGACCGGCCGGATTTCAACTTCATCATGCATCGTCGATCCGCCCGGCAGTGGCCTTTTCACTCAAGCCGGCGAGAGACCCCTGAGCCGTTCAGAGCGCCGTCTCAGCAACTCCACCATGGTCAAAAGCATGATCGAGATGACGATCAGGATGGTGGCCACCGCCAGGATGGTCGGCGAGATCTGCTCGCGGATGCCGGCCCACATCTGGCGCGGGATGGTGCGCTGGTCGTAGTTGGCGAGGAAGATCACCGCCACCACTTCATCGAACGACGTGATGAAGGCGAACAGCGCCCCGGAAATCACCCCCGGCAGGATGAGCGGCATGATGATCTTCAGGAACACCGTATGGGCCGGCGCACCCAGCATCTGGCCAGCGCGGATGAGACTGCGATCGAATCCGATGAGGGTCGCCGTCACGGTGATCACCACGAACGGCGTACCGAGCACCGTATGGGCGAGGATGATGCCGAGATAGGTGCCCGACAGGCCGACGTTGGAAAAGAAGAAGAACATGCCCGCCGCGGTGATGACCAGCGGCACGATCATCGGCGAAATCAGCAGCGACATGAAGAAATTGCGCGCCGGCATCTGGGATTGCGACAGGCCGAGGGCGGCCAGTGTGCCGAGCGATGCCGACAGAATGGTGGCGCAAATGGCGATGAACCACGAGTTCTTGGTGGCGTGGATCCACTGGGCATTCTGCCAGGAATCCGCCAGCCAGGCCCAGGAGAATTTCGGCAGGCCGGGATTGACCATGCCGTTCTGGAAGATGTCGAGATACCAGCGGAACGAATAGGCCGATGGCTTGAATGCAAGCATGCCCTTGGTGAAGGTGAAATAGGGATCGGCGTTGAACGACAGCGGGATGATGATGAGGATCGGCGCGATCAGGAACAGGAACACCAGCGCGCAGAAGAAGCGGAAGCCGTAATACCAGATGCGTTCCCAGGTCGCGGCATAAGGCGGAAGTCCCATGATCTTTGCCTCCTCAACCCAGCTTCATGTTGTCGACGCCGACAATGCGATTATAGAGCCAATAGAGCAGCATGACGCCGGCCAGCAGGATGGTTCCCAGCGCCGCTGCCAGACTCCAGTTCAACGACTTCTGCATGTGATAGGCGATCATGTTGGAGATCAGGATGCCGGTCTCGCCGCCCACCAGGGCGGGGGTGATGTAGTAGCCGATGGCCAGGATGAAGACGAGCAGCGATCCGGCGCCCACCCCGGGTATCGTCTGCGGCATGTAGACCCGCGTAAAGGCGGTGAACTGGTTGGCGCCGAGTGAGCGCGCCGCACGCATGTAGGACGGCGGTACCGTCTTCATCACCGAATAGAGCGGCAGAATCATGAACGGCAACAGGATATGGGTCATGGCAATGGTCGTGCCGGTGGAATTGAAGATGAGCTGCATCCTCTCCTTTTCGGAGATGATATGCGCCCACACCAGCAGCGAATTGATGACCCCTTCGCGCTGTAGCATGGCGATCCAGGCGGTGGTCCTGACCAGCAACGAGGTCCAGAACGGCAACAGCACCATGATCATCAAGAGATTGGACGTCCTCAGCGGCAGGACCGAAAGCAGGTAGGCGACGGGATAGCCGAGGAACAGGCAGCACAGCATCACCGTGCCGCTCATCACGAAGGTGCGCCAGAACAGCGGCAGATAGATTCGCCGGTTCTCGGGCTGCTGCACGATGTTGCCGTTCTTGTCGTAAGTACGGTCGAGGGCGTTGACATAAAAGCGCAGGGTGAAAGCCGGCGCCAGGCGCTTCATTAGCGCCCACAGTTCGGGACTGTTCCAGCCATCGTCGACGGCGAGAAGCTGGTCCTTGTAGGGCGGCGCGGTGATGTTCTTGGCGTGACGGGCGGACTTGGTGAACAGGCTGCGGGCGGCCGGCATCTCGAAGTTGACGACGGTCGCGGCCTTGCCGATGGTCTGGTCCTCGCGGGCCTGCACGAGGTCTTCGACCAGCGCCTTCCAGGCCGGCCCTTCGGGCGGCACGCCCTTGCCGTCCCATTTTTCCAGGAACGCCGAGGTGCGATGCATGACACGCCCGAATTCGGGACTGTCAAAGGAGCGCAGCAGCATCACCGTGATCGGCCAGACGAAACTGAGCACGATGAACAGGGCGAGCGGGGCGACCAGCAGCAGGGCGCGGATCTTCTGGCGGCGAGTCGCGCGAGCCAGCTTGACCTTCAACGGCACGCCGTCATCGGCAATCATCTCGCCGGTGGTATGGGCCGTATCCACCATCTCAATTCCTCCCCATCCCCAAGTTGCCGGCGCGGGTCTTGCTGGTCGTTGTCGCCCGTTCCCGCCATCAGCGGCATCAACAGTAAAACATTCCGGGCGGGTCGGCCCCGCCCGGAATTCAAAAAGCGTAAGATCAGTTCTTGGCCAGCCAGGCGTTGAACCGCTCGTTCAGGGAATCCTGATTGTCAGCCCAGAATTCATAGCTGTTCTGCAAGGCATTCTTGAAGTTGGCAGGCGCCGTCGGCATCTGCGGGCCCATATCGATCTTGCCGGTGGCATCCATGCCGATGAGCGGGATCGAGGAGGCACGCGCCGGGCCGTAGGAAATATACTTGGCCTGCTCGGCGAGCTGCTGGGTGTCGGTCGAGAACTTCAGGAAGTCCAGCGCCGTCTTCTCATGCGGCGCGCCCTTGGGGATCGCCCACAGATCGAGGTCCCATACCTGACCGTCCCACACGATCTTGAAGTGCTTGCCTTCGTTGGCGACCGCGTTGAACAGGCGGCCGTTATAGGCGGTGGTCATCGACACTTCGCCGTCGGCCAGAAGCTGCGGCGGCTGGGCGCCGGCTTCCCACCACACGGCGTTCTTCTTGATGGTGTCGAGCTTGGCGAAGGCGCGATCGACACCTTCCGGCGTTGACAGGGTCTTATACACGTCCTTTACAGGAACGCCGTCGGCGATCAGGGCGAACTCCAGGTTGGCCTTGGGGTTCTTGCGCAGACCGCGCTTGCCGGGCCAGGTCTTGATGTCGAAGAAGTCGGCCATGGTCGTGGGCTTCTTGGGGCCGATCTTGTCGTTGTCATACCCATAGACCGTCGACCAGATGATGGTCGAGACCGCGCAATCGACAACAGTGCCCGGCAGGAAGTCTTTCATGGCGGGGGTGCCGTCGGGGGCCGGCGGCAGGATCTTGGGGTCGATCTTCATGAACAGGCCTTCGTCGCAGCCTCTTACCGCGTCGGAGAGTTCGACATCAACAATGTCCCAGCTCACGTTGTGGGCTTCGACCTGGGCCTTCACTTCGGCGAGGCCGCCGTTGTAATCGATCGAGTTG
>CAZMSA010000020.1:0-28694 GCA_964568825.1 uncultured Rhizobiaceae bacterium
AAGGCGCCAAGCCGGTGATGAAGCACCTCTACCGCAACGGCGTGTGGGCGATCTTTTCCACCCTCGATCCGCGCGTGTTGCAGTTCAAGCCGGGAATCCTGATGACGCAAGGCTTGAGCGAGGACCTGTTGCGCCGCGTCGAGGTGGCAGTAGGCGCGGCGCGCCGCGAGGTGATGGGCTCGGGGAGCAAAAGAGTGGCGTGATGGATCCGGTCATCCGCAATCTGGTCGACATTTCCACCACGCCCGCGGAGATGGCGGCGAAGGCCGACCTGGTGCTGGAGCGGGCGCGCTGGGCCTCCCAGGTCTATCAGCGCTTCGACCGCGCCCAGACCTTTGCCATCGCCGAGGCAACGGCCAAGGCCGCCTTTGCGAAGGCGGGCGACTACGGCGAATGGGCGGTGCGCGAGACGGGCTTCGGGGTGGCCGCCCACAAGAAGATCAAGAATGAGGCGACCAGCACGCCGTTTGTCGAACACTACCGCGACTGGGATTTCGTCAACCCGCGCATCGATGCCGAAAAAAGGCTTATCGAGCTGCCGCGCCCGGCCGGCGTCATCTTCGCGCTCATCCCCTCCACCAACCCCATCGCCACGGTCAACTTCAAGGTGCTGTGCGCCTTGATGACCCGCAACGCCATCGTCATCTCGCCGCATCCGGCAGCGCGCGAATGCTGCATCGACGCCGCCATGACGCTGGCGAAGGCCGCCGAGGAAGCCGGCGCGCCGGAAGCGGTAATCCAGGTGGTCGAGCGCCCCACCCTGCCCCTCATCGATGAGTTCATGCGCTCGCCCAAGACCGACGTGATCCTGGCGACCGGGGGCAGCGCCATGGTGCGCGCGGCCTATTCCTCCTCCAATCCGGCCATCGGCGTGGGTCCCGGCAATGCCCCGGTGTTCATCGCCGCCGATGCCGATCCCAAAGAAGCCGCCCGGCTCATCGTCGAGTCGAAATCCTTCGACAACTCGATCCTGTGCACCAACGAATCCGTGGCGATCACCGTGGAGGCGATGGCAAAGCCGCTGATGAGGGCCTTCGAGCAGTCGGGCGCCCATGTCTGCGACGACGAAGAGGTCGCAGCCCTCAGGCGCTATCTCTTCCACGAACGCGGTTTCAACGTCGAGGCGCTGGGGCGCGACGCGACGTGGATCGCGGCTCAGGCCGGCATCAAGGTGCCCGCCAAGACGAAAGTACTGGTGACCCCCATCACCCATATCGGCCCGGAAGAACACCTGTCGCGGGAAAAGCTGTGCCCGGTGCTCGGCCTCTACGTGGCACGCTCGAAGGAACAGGCGCTGATGCAGGCGCGCGCCCTTTTGCGTCTTTCCGGTGCCGGACATTCCGCCGCCATCCATGCCCGCGATCCGCAGACCATCATGGACTATGCCAGCGCGGTCGAGGTCTACCGGGTGGTGGTCAATGCGCCGTGCAGCCAGGGTGCTGCCGGCATGGGCACCCATCTCGCCCCCACCTTCACCATCGGCACCGGATTCTTCGGCCGCTCGTCGGTAGGCGAGAACATCGGCCCGCAGCACCTCGTCAACTGGACCCGCATAGCCTGGCCGGTCGAGGGCGACGATCCCATCGACGCCATGAGCTTTGCCCAGCCGGCCCACAAGGGACCGCTGCCCGAGGCGCCATCCGACGGCGTGCCCGGCAAGACCCGACCCGCGGCTGGCGCACCGGGGCGCCAGGACGATCAGAGCTATCACAGCCTTCGCGAGGAAATCCGCCGCATCATCGCCGAAGAACTGCGCTCGGCGCTGAAGGAATAACCCATGGCCGAACTTCGATCCTTCATCTTCATCGACCAGTTGCAGGCCCAGACGCTCGCCTATGTCTCGACCTGGATGCGCGGCCACCTGCCGCGCGCCAACGATGCCGCGCAGATCATCGAGGTGGCGCCCGGCCTCGACATCGAGGCCCTCACCGACATCGCCCTGAAGCACACCGAGGTCAGGGCCGGCGTCCTCGTGGTCGAGCGCCAGTTCGGCTATCTGGAATTCCACTCGCGCTCGACTTCCGCCGTAAAGGCTTCGGCGCAGGCCGTGCTGGAGGCGCTGGGGGCGCGCGCTGAAGAGGCCACCAAACCCACCATCCTGGGCTCGCGCATCATCACCCGCATCGACCCGCAGCACGCCTTCCTCATCAACCGCAACAAGCTCGGTTCCATGATACTGGGGGGCGAATCGCTCTATACCCTTGAAATGCAACCGGCCTCCTACGCCATCATCGCCACCAACGAGGCTGAAAAGGCCGCCAACATCAAGGTTGTCGACTACCGCATGATCGGCGCCAACGGCCGGGTCTATCTGGCCGGCGACGAAGCGGAAATCCGCAATGCCCGCGAGGCGGCCGAGGCCGCCCTCGTCGATCTGGGCGCCAGGGCGAAGGGGCGTTAGAGGCGATGAACGCCGAATCCTTGAGAACCCTCATCCGCGACGTGCTGGCCGAGGAACTGCGGCGGGTGCGCTCGGAGCGTTCGGCCGGGAGCTCGGCACCGCGACCGAAAGTGCGCGAGGAGACGGTGGCGATCGCCAGCGATGGCGATCTCGCGGCCTTTGTGCGGCACCTCATGGAGGTCACCCGCGACGGAGCAGCGCGCGCCGAGATCGAGCAGGGCCGCTGGGTGTTCCGCCTTGGCAAGACCAATTCCGGCGATCGCCAGGGACCAGTACTCTCGGCGGCGGCACCAGTTGCCATCGCCACGCAATTCGACACCGGACTGATAACCGAGCGCGAAATCGATGCCCTGCCGGATGGAACCGGTGCCATCCGCATCACCCCGAAGGTGCGCCTGACGCCGCTCGCCCGCGACAGGGCACGCCAGCGCGGTATCGCCATCGAAAGGACGAAGCGATGATCAAGGCGCGTGTCATCGGAAGGCTGTGGGCGACCAAGCGCATCGCCACCCTGCCGCAGGGCGCATTGCTCGAGGTCGAGACGGAAAGCGGTCAGCACCTCATCGCCCTCGATCCGCTCGGCTGCGGTGAGGGCGAGGACGTGCTGATCACGCAAGGCTCCGTCGCGGCCGGTTATTTCGACAAGATCAAGGCGCCGGTCGATGCGCTCATCATCGGCTCCATCGACGAGCACAAATAGGACCATCAAGGAGGAACATCGATGTCCAACCAGGCAATCGGAATGATCGAGACCAAGGGTTTTGTGGCCGCACTTGCCGCCGCCGACGCCATGGTCAAGGCGGCCAACGTCGTCATCGTCGGCCGCGAGGAAGTGGGCGACGGGCTGGTGGCGGTCATCATCCGCGGCGACGTCGGCGCGGTGAAGGCGGCGACGGAAGCCGGTGCCGAGACCGCCAACCAGGTGGGCGAACTGGTGTCGGTGCACGTCATCCCGCGCCCGCACGCCGACCTCGGCAAGCATTTTGCCGCCGCCAACGCCAAGCCGTAAGGCGCCGCTAGATGACCGAGCTTCGGGTCTACCTTTTGGTGGAGGATCTGCAGCCGCAATTCGCGGCCTACATGTCGACGCCCAGGCGGGCGCGCGGCTATCCGCCGTTTGCGGGCGAGACCAGCCTCATCGTCGAGGTCGCCCCGGCGCTGGCCATCCACCGGGTGTGCGACCTGGCGCTCAAGGCAGTGCCGGAGCTGGAACCGGGCCTTTTGTTCACCGAGCGCCAGTTCGGCATTCTGGAACTGCATGCAAAGGATCGCTCGCTCATCGAGCGGGCGGGAAAGGCGATCCTCAAGGGCATCGGCGCCAGCGCCGCCCATCACCTGAAGCCCAAAACGTTGTTCAGCGACATCATCGAGGATCTGGCCGACCAGCACGCCATCATCCTCAACCGCACCCGCGAGGCCTCGATGATCCTCAACGGCCAGTCGCTCCTGGTCTACGAGATGGCGCCGGCGCTGTTCGCCGCGGTTGCCGCCAACGAGGCGGAAAAAGCCGCCCCCGGCCTGACCCTGGTTGACGTGCAGATGATCGGCGCCTCGGGCCGGGTGTTCCTTGCCGGCGAGAGCGAAGACCTGAAGCGCGCCCGCCAGCGCATCGACGACGTGCTGGCCGCCGTCGAGGGCCGCTGACCCCTCACCGACGACGCCCATATTCCGTGGCCCCGCAAGGGGGTGAGCCCTAACGGCAGGCTCGCGGCCCAACTCGAAATGTCGCGGAGCGAACTGGAGAAGCATCCGCAGCAGGAACACGATGAGCTCGCCGGCATCCATCACAGGCGCGGACTCGATCGGGACTTGGCCGATCAGGTCGCCACTCAACTGATGCAGCACAACGCGCTGGCCGCGCATGCCCGCGATGAGATCGGCATTGCCAAATCCACGACCGCCCGGCCGATGCGGCGGTCGCGCAGCCTGAAATATCCTGCTTGGAGTTCATGCCATTCGTATCGCGCCTTGCCTGGGCTGCGACGATGCTACCTGTCGCCGTCAGCCGCTTGCGGCAGTGCTCCACTGAACCGCGCCCAGCAGCATGTTGACGTGACCGTCCCGCCACATAGGCAACAGCAAGCGTGAATAGCCCCGACCTTCGGACGGCTTGACTGCTTCTTGCCGGTAAAACGACGGTGCTCGGCTTTCTACCGTCGCTGAGGCCTGCGCGCGGAAGTAATCGAGCACGTAATGCGGCTCGACCTCATCGGCGAAGCGGCCGGCCAGCATTTGCCCCGTTGTTGACGACACCTCGTCTCCCACGATGGCGAAACGAAACCGCTCGGGCATCGCAAAGACGTCAATCACAAACAGCCTCGGGCGCAAATCCGGCAAGGCCTGGAGATCGAGGTCATCTGAAAACGGCACACTGGCATCGCCCCGCAACAGACCGCGCCAATAAGCCTCGACGCGAACCAGGTCGGGGGGAAGGGCTCCGGGAACGTGAAATGGACCTGCCTGACGTTTCATTCTGATACCATCGATGTGGAAATCGACACGAAGGGCTTGATGCCTATTATGACCATACATCCACCGCAACATGAAAGTGCATCATTTGACAACACGTAGCGCATAAGGAACCTTCCGCCTTGATCCCTATCAAACATGCCACCTGACAACTGGTGCGAGCAAAGCCAATGAACCGGATCCTGACGATCACTCCCAATCCCTCGATTGATCTGTCGGTTTCGGTCGATCGCGTAGCGCCCATTCGCAAGCTGCGTTGCGGTCAAATGCGCCGCGATGCCGGCGGTGGTGGCATCAACGTGGCCCGGGTCGCCGGTCGGATGGGGGGCGACGTCACGGCCATCTACACGGCCAGCACCATCATGGGCGGTCTGCTGCAAAAGCTGGTGGCCGCGGAAGGGATTGCGAGCCTGCCGATCCACATTGGTGAGGAAACCCGCGAGGATTTCACTGCGCTCGAGACCGCCACGGGAGACCAGTACCGCTTTGTGCTGGCCGGGCCGCGGCTGAGCGAGACGGAGTGGAAGCGCTGCATTTCGGCGTGTGCGTCGCATGCCGGCGATGCCGACATCATCGTGGCAAGCGGAAGCCTGCCATCGGGCGTGCCCGAAGATTTCTATGCACGCATCGCCAAGCTCGCGCAAAGCCGCCAGGTCAGGATGCTGCTTGATGTGTCCGGCCCCGCGCTCAACTCGGCGTTGGCACAAGGCGTCTATCTCATCAAGCCGAACTTGCGCGAATTGTGCGGGTTGGCCGGCGCATCGCTCGAAGACGATGCCTCGCAGATGAAAGTGTGCAGGCAGCTCATCGCGGACGGCCGGGTGGAGGTCGTGGCCCTGACGCTGGGCGAACAGGGGGCTTTCCTGGTCACCGCCGATGGTGCCTGGCGGGCAGCGCCCGTGGTCATGAAGCCGCTCAGCGCGGTCGGGGCCGGAGACAGTTTCACTGGCGCGATGGCATGGGCGCTGTCGTTGGGAAAACCCCTGCTTGAGGCTTTCCGCTTTGGTTGCGCGGCCGGCACAGCCGCAGTTCTGACCCCGGGAACCGAACTCTGCCTGGCCGACGACGTGCGGCGTCTCATCAATCAAATCGCGATCATTCCGCTCACTTAGGGTGTGCACTGCCGAGGCCGGGGCACGAGCGGCTACACCTTGGAGCATCCATGTTGCGGATCGGTTGTTGCGCCTTTAATGCAATCACCTCTACGGTTCCCGGCGACGAACGCGATCCAGACGTTGTGTTTGCCCCCTGGGGCATCACCTCATTCAGGCGAAATTCATCTTTCGGAGTCATGTGCGAGCCTCTTTCCAATTTCGATATTTCGACGCTCTTGCCGGACGATGTTGCATTGCTTCTCGATCTGGACGGCACGCTGGCGCCCATCGCCGAGCACCCGGCAGCAGTGGTGGTGGCGGATCGCACCAAGCAAGCCCTTGCCGCCCTCGACGTCGCACTCGATGGAGCGGTGGCCATCATTTCCGGCCGCAGCATCGACGATGTCGACCGGCTGGTCGCGCCCGACCGCTTCGCCGTGGCCGGCATCCACGGGCTGATGCGCCGCGACATCCATGGTCGCTTGCACGAAACGGCCTTCGATGAGCAGGTCCTGCAGGCCGTTACGATTGAATTGCAGCGACTCGTTGCCGGTTCCCCCGGGGTGTGGCTGGAGGCGAAACCGGGATCGGTGGCGCTCCATTACCGCCAGAGACCAGACCTTGAGGGCTTTTGTCGCGAGCAGGTGTCGCGGGCCGTTGCCGGACATGAGCCGGCCGAGGTCCTGGCGGGAAAGATGGTGATCGAGATCAAGGCGGCCGCCCGGACCAAGGGCGATGCGGTCGTCGACTTCATGGCAGAGGCGCCGTTTTGCGGTCGCTGCCCGATCTATGCGGGCGACGATGTCACCGACGAAGATGCCTTTCGCGCCGTTGCCAAGCTGGGTGGCAGGTCAATCAGGATTGGCAGCAAGGATTCGCGGGCCGATTATTGGGCTGCTGAAACCGATGCGTTCCTGCACTGGCTCAGCGAGTTGAGCATCCACCTCGCCGCCACATCGGCGGCCTCTATGCCGGAGACCCGTTGAACGTGAGCACACTCGATCTCGGATTTGTGGGGAATTGCAGCTTCGGCGCGCTCATCGACAAGCAGGCGCGGATCGTGTGGTGCTGTCTGCCACGCTTCGATGGTGATCCGATCTTTGCCACCTTGCTGAAGGGAGATGCGCAAGCTGGCGCTGACAGTACCTGCGAGATCGGGCTGGCCGGACTGAAAAGCAGCGAGCAGACCTATAAGGGCAACTCAGCGGTTCTGCGCACCGTTCTGCATGCCACGACGGGAAGCATCGAAGTGATCGATTTCGCCCCCCGTTTCCACTGGCGCGACCGGATCTTTCGACCTCAGACGCTCATTCGACGCATCAGGCCATTACAGGGCGCGCCACGCATCACCATCCGCGTGCGGCCGACATTCGAATATGGTGGGCGTTCCCCGCAAATCACCCGCGGCTCAAATCACATGCGCTTTGTCGGCCCGAGTTTCGCCGTGCGCCTCACCACCGATGCGCCCATCGACTACCTCGCCGACGAGAGGGAGTTCAATCTCGAGGACGAGTTGAACCTCATTCTGGGCCCCGATGAGACGCTGCAGGGTAGCGTGGCCGAAACGGCCAGAAATTTCATGGAGCGCACGCTGGATTACTGGCGCGGATGGTCGGGAAGGCTTGCCCTGCCGCTGGACTGGCAGGATGCCGTGATACGCGCGGCCATCACCTTGAAACTGTGCACCTACGAGCCGACGGGGGCGATCGTCGCGGCGCTTACCACGAGCATTCCCGAGGCTCCGGGAAGCGGCAGAAACTGGGACTATCGCTATTGCTGGCTCAGGGATTCATTTTTTGTCGTCCGCGCCTTGAACAGCGTCGGGGCGGTCAAGACCATGGAGAACTACTTTCGCTGGCTGATGAATGTGGTTGCCGAAGCCGACGGCGGACACTTGCAACCGGTATTCGGCATCGGGCTGGAACGCAGGCTTCCCGAGAGCACCATCGACCATCTTGCCGGCTATCGGGGAATGGGGCCTGTGCGGGTGGGCAACGCGGCCTACGAGCACCATCAGCACGACGTCTATGGCAACGTCATCCTGGGTGCGGTGCAGACATTCTTCGACACCCGGCTGGCCATGAAGCCGGGGCTTCAGGACTTCAATCGTCTGGAGAAGGCGGGAGAGCGTGCCTACAATCTCTACAACAAACCGGACGCCGGGATGTGGGAGCTGCGCTCACGCGCGGCGGTTCACACCTCGTCAAGCCTCATGTGCTGGGCGGCCTGTGACCGGCTGGCAAAGATAGCTGTGCATCTGGGCGAACAGGAACGGGCGCGCCACTGGCAGGCGCGCGCCGAAGAGGTGAAGGCGTTCATCATCGAGAACACCTGGTCGGACGAACGCAAGGCCTTCGTGGAAAGTGCCGGAGGGCACTCGCTCGATGCCAGCGTGCTCTTGATGGCGGAGGTCGGATTCATCTCGCCACACGATCCGCGCTTTGTAAGCACCGTGGAGGTGCTCGAGAAAACGCTGGCGCAAGGTCCTCACATGAAGCGCTATGAAGCCGCCGATGATTTCGGGTTGCCGCAGACAGCATTCAATATCTGCGCTTTCTGGCGGCTGGATGCATTGGCCAAAATTGGACGCAAGGACGAGGCCCGAGATATTTTCGAATCTCTGCTGGCATGCCGCAACCATCTTGGATTACTCTCGGAAGATACCGATCCCACCACGGGAGAGCTTTGGGGGAATTTTCCGCAAACCTATTCTATGGTCGGAATCATCAATGGCGCGATGCGGCTCTCGCGTCCGTGGGAGGCGGTCGTTTGAGCAGGCTGGTTGTGGTTTCCAATCGAGTCGCGGATCTCAAGGACCCGCAGCAATCCGGCGGGCTGGCGGTCGCCTTGAGCGAGGCCCTGACCGAGAGCGGCGGCCTGTGGTTCGGCTGGAATGGAGAAACCGTCGAGGCCAGCACGCGGGTGCCCCCGAAGATCACCAAGACGGCTGGCGTCACCACCGTCACGCTGCCGTTCACCCAGCGCGACTATCGGGAATACTATGTCGGCTTTTCCAACGGCGTGCTTTGGCCGATGCTGCATTACCGGCTGGATCTGGTGAACTTCAAGTCAACCTATCTGAAGGGCTACAAGCGCACCAACGCCAAGTTCGCCGATGCCCTGTCGCCGTTCCTGCGGCCCGATGACATCATCTGGGTGCACGACTTCCATCTGTTTCCGCTCGGCGCCGAACTGCGCAAGCGCGGCCACCGGCAAAAAATCGGATTCTTCCTGCACATTCCGTTCTGCCCGCCCGAGATTCTGGCCGCCGCGCCGGAGAATGAGTGGCTGGTGCGCACCTTGTTCTCCTATGATCTGGTCGGCTTTCAGACAATGACCGATCTGGGCAATTTCCGCCGTTATGTCGAGGAACATGGCGGAGGCTCCACAGACGACACCGGCGTCACGTCAGCCTTCGGTGCCAAGACGTCGATGGGCTGCTTTCCTATCGGCATCGATGCCGATGCTTTTCGCGCCATGGCGACGGACTACAAAGCCAACGAGCCCGTCCGCGAACTGCGCCAGCGCATCGTGCCGCGCCAGCTCATCATCGGCGTCGACAGACTGGACTACACCAAGGGGCTTCCCGACCGCCTGCGCGCCTTCAGCCGCCTGCTGGAGCTCTATCCCGAGAACCTAAAGGCCGTCACTTTCATGCAGATCGCGGCACCGACGCGCGAGGATGTGGGTGCCTATGCCGATATTCGTGACGAGTTGGAGAAGCTCTCCGGGGCGATCAACGGCCGCTTCGGCGACTTCGACTGGACGCCGCTGCGCTATATTCACCGCCATGTCCCGCGCCGGACCCTGGCCGTACTGCTGCGCGAGGCGCATGTCGGATTTGTCAGCCCGTTGAGAGACGGCATGAATCTGGTGGCCAAGGAATATGTCGCGGCTCAGAACGATGACGATCCCGGCGTGCTGGTGCTGTCGAAGTTCGCCGGCGCCGCCGAAGCGCTCAAGGAAGCGGTGATCGTCAATCCCTATGACGTGGACGAAATGGCCGAGAGCCTGCAAAAGGCGCTGCGCATGCCGCTCAAGGAGCGCAAACGCCGGCAAAAGGCGCTGTTGGCTGAGGTTCGCCGCCACGATGTGCACGCATGGAGCAGGGACTTCCTGAACGCGCTTGCCCGCAGCCCGGTAGTAGAGCTGCAATGAGCAGTTGGCGGCTGGTTGCCGATGTGGGCGGAACCAATGTGCGGTTTGCGCGCGCCTGCCCGGGTGGCCGCATCGAAGATGTCGTGGAGCACCAATCCGCCGCTTACGGGCAATTCCTCGATGCACTCGATGCCTACATGTCGGGCCTCGGCGACAGCGCCGAAGGCTGCTCCGGCGCCCTGATCGGGGCGGCCGGACCCCTCGATGATGATGAAATCAGGCTGACCAACGGCCGCTGGACCATCCGCCGCAAGGACATCTCGCGGCGGCTGGGTGGTTGTGCGGTGCGCCTTTTCAACGATTTGCAGGCGGTCGCCCTGTCGATTCCGATCCTTGAGCCTGCCGACGTGTTGACGATCGCCGGGGTGGGGCCTGAGGTCAAAGCGTCCGCGACATGCCTGGCGGTGAATGTGGGAACCGGCTTCGGTGCCGCGAGCCTCATTGCCGGTCCAAGTGGATGGATAAGCATCGCCAGCGAGGCCGGCCATATCGCACTTGCGGCAACCACCGCGGCCGAGTTCGCGCTTTGCCAATCAACGCAGTCGCGCCTTGAAAGTATCGAGGATGTGCTGTCGGGGCCGGGCCTTGAGACCCTTTACGCTTATTTCCGGCAACACTCAGGTGTCCCGACAGCCGTGCGGCATGCGCAGGAGATCTTCGAACGGCTGGACAGCGACGAGATCGCTCGCCAGAGCGCGGACATGTTCACCTCGCTGCTGGCCCGCGTTTGCGGCGACCTGGTGCTGGCAACTGCGGCATGGGGCGGGCTCTATCTGTTCGGTAGCGTCATTCGGGGCTGGCACGCGCACGCTGACATCGAGGCATTCCGACGCCACTTCGCAGCCAAGGGCAAGATGTCGAAGCGCATGGCGGCGGTGCCGGTTCGCCTGGTCACCAACCACGCCGCACCACTGATCGGATTGGCATCGCAACAGCCCGCTTGAACGCCTTCAAGCCGGTGCAAGGCGCAAGGCCTCGGCGTCGTCTTCAGGGCTCGACGGGTTGATGGCGAGACCACTGCCGAGTTCGAAGCCGCCGGGCTCCGCGATACGGGGCATGATGCACAGCCGCCAATGCTGGGAATCAGCGCCAGGCGTTGCCACGGACTCGATGGCGAAGTTGTAAGGCGCATCGCCGATGACGGTGTTCAGCCGCCGCAATGTGCGCTGCAGCACACGAGCGAGTTCAACCAGTTCCCCATCGTGCGCCTCGGCAAACGAGGCCTGGTGTCGCCGCGGGACAATCCACATCTCGCACGGTGCCGCCGCTGCATAGGGCACGAGGACTACGAAGTCTTTACTCACCTCGACAATACGCCGGGCGAGAGAAAGCTCGAGCGCCAGTTCCGCGCACATCAGGCATTGCCCGTTGCGCGCGTGATACGCATGCGCCCTTTCAACAACATCGGCGAGCCGCGGCGGCATGAGGGCGGTGGCGATAGCCTGCGCATGGGGATGTGTCAGGGAAGCCCCGCCCCGGCGGCCATGATTGCGGAAAACGACAACGGCGCGAATGCCGGTCCGTCCGGCCAGATCCGCAAAACGTCTGTGGTACGTGTGCACAATGGCATCGAGTCCGGGAGCGTCCAGGGTTGAGAGGTCGCCATCATGACGCGCCGTCTCGATGATCACCTCGTGGAAGCCATAGCCGGACATGCGCAGCCCGGCTTGCTCCATCGCCGCGGGCGGTCCGTCGTCGGGGCTGAGGGCGGGGTATTTGTTGGTAACGACGCGCGTCAGCCACCCCGGTGGCGCATCGCCTGCGCTCTCTTCGATGATTGTCGGCAACATGGCCTCGTTGCCGGGACAAAAGGGGCAGTCCGGATCGAAGCGAGGCGCCGGTGACCCGGCACCTTTGCGTCGCGACGGCTGCGGGCGCCGGTTGCGCTCCGGGGCAACGATGACCCAGGCACCGCTGATTGGATCCCGCCTGAACTCGCTCACGTCACCCAGCCCCCGCGCCACCTGCCCCTTTCTTCAACCTGCCCTCAGCGGCAGCTACCCGCCTTTTGACCGGCACGAAACTATCAGGGCTCACAGACATGGAATCGATGCCGCAGGTGACCAGAAACTCGGCGAATTCGGGATGGTCGCTGGGCGCCTGGCCGCACAGGCCCACTTTGGCATGGGCCTTGTGCGCTGCGGTGATGACGCTGGCGATCATCCATTTGACCGCCTCGTCCTGCTCATTGAAGAGTTCGGCAAGGTCTTCGGAATCGCGATCGACACCTAGTGTAAGCTGCGTCAGGTCGTTGCTGCCGATGGAAAAGCCGTCGAAGCGCTCGGCGAAGGCCTTTGCGAGGATCACGTTGGAGGGAATTTCGCACATCACGTAGACTTCAAGCCCGTCCTCACCGCGCTTCAGGCCGTTCTCGGCCATCACCTCGAGCACCCGGTCGGCCTCCGCGGTGGAGCGGCAGAAGGGGATCATGACGATCACATTCCGGAACCCCATTTCCTGGCGCAGGCGGCGAATGGCGCGGCATTCGAGTGCGAAGCCTTCGCGATAACGCGGCGAGTAATAGCGTGAGGCGCCGCGAAAGCCGAGCATCGGGTTGGCCTCGACCGGCTCGAACTCGGCACCGCCGATGAGGTTGGCATATTCGTTGGTCTTGAAATCGCTCATGCGCACGATCACCGGGTCGGGATGGCGGGCAGCGGCAAGGCGGGCCAGGCCGCGAGCCAGCCGGTCGACGAAATATTGCGGCTTGTCGTCATAGCCCACCGTCAATTTCGCAATCTCGCGCTTGGCCGCGGCGTCCTTCAGCTCCTCGAAGCGCACCAGCGCCATCGGGTGGACCTTGATATGGTTGTTGACCACGAATTCCATGCGCGCCAGCCCGATGCCGTCGGCCGGCAGCCGCCACCAGCGGAAGGCGGCGGCCGGATTGGCGAGGTTGAGCATCACCTTGGTTCGGGTCGCCGGGATGTTGGAGAGGTCGATATCCTCGCTCTCCACCTCGGCGGTTCCCTCGTAGACAAAGCCCTCATCGCCCTCGGCACAGGAAACCGTCACTTCCTGTTTATGATGCAGGACATGGGTCGCATTGCCGGTGCCGACGATGGCCGGCAGGCCGAACTCGCGGCTGACGATGGCGGCATGCGAGGTGCGCCCGCCATGATCGGTGATGATGGCGGCCGCCCGCTTCATGATCGGCACCCAGTCCGGATCGGTTGTCTGGGTGACCAGAACAGCACCGTCGATAAAGCGGGCAATGTCGCGGGGGCTTTCGATCATGCACACCTTGCCGGCCACAACAGCATCGCCAATGCTGAGCCCGGAGGCGATCTTCTTGCCCTTGCGCTTGATCCGGTAGGTCTTGAGGGCACTTGCCCCGCGCCGCGACTGCACGGTCTCGGGCCGCGCCTGCACCACGTATAATTCGCCGCTCTCGCCGTCCCGGGCCCATTCCATGTCCATGGGCTGGCCATAGTGATCCTCGATGATGCACGCCCAGCGCGCCAGCGTGAGGATGTCGTCATCGCCGAGCACGAAGGCGGCGCGCTCGGCCTTGGAAGTCGGGACATTGCAGGTCGGCTGCTCGTCGCCGTTCGCATAGATCATCTTCAATGCCTTTTCGCCGCGCTTCTTTTCGATGATCGGCGTGAGCGAAGGATCCGCCAGAAGCGGCTTGAAGACCTCGTATTCATCCGGGTCGACAGCGCCTTGCACGACGTTTTCGCCAAGACCCCAGGCAGCGTTGATCAGCACCACCTTGTCGAAGCCGGTCTCGGTGTCGATGGAAAACATCACGCCCGACCCGCCGATATCGGAACGCACCATGCTCTGCACCCCGATCGACAGCGCCACCTCCAGGTGATCGAAGCCGTTGGCCTGGCGGTAGCTGATGGCGCGGTCGGTAAACAGCGAGGCATAGCAGCGCCGGCACGCCTCCAGCAGCGCCCGCTCTCCCTGGATATTGAGATAGGTCTCCTGCTGGCCGGCAAAGCTGGCATCGGGCAGGTCTTCGGCCGTGGCACTAGAGCGCACCGCGACGGCGGCATCGGGCTTGCCCATGCGCTTGCAGAGATCGCGGTAGGCGGCGGTGATGGCCTCGGCGGTTTGTTGCGGCCATTCGCCGTGCAGGAAGATGGAGCGAATAGTCTGGCCGGTTTCGCCAAGGGTCTGCTTGCCGCCTTCGAAATCGGTCAGCGCCGAAGCGATGGCCTGCTTCAGCCCGTTCTCCTCGATGAAGCGCCGATAGGCCGCAGCGGTGGTAGCGAAGCCCGGCGGCACGCTGACCCCTTCGGCGGCCAGGTTGGCGACCATCTCGCCCAGTGAAGCGTTCTTGCCGCCCACCAGCGGCACATCGGCGCGTCGCAAGTTTTCAAACCAGATGACTTCAGCCTTGTCGGCACTCATGGCCTTCTCCCACTGGATACGCTGCTCGTCCCCTTCAGTCGGAAGTGCGGCTCAAACGATCCGATCAGGTCCAGCCAATCCTCCATCAGGCGTGACATGAGGAACCGCGTGCGCACTGTTTCCCTCGCTCTCTCCCCCAGCCTGCGGCGCAGATCGGCATCCTTCAAGAGCTGAACCATCCTCGCAGCCGCCTGCTCGACAGTGTCGACGAGAAAACCGTTCACATCGTCTTCGATCTGGTGACGAATGCCGCCGACATTGCCGCCGATCACCGCGGCGCCCTTCCACATAGCCTCGGTCACGGTGAGGCCAAACCCTTCGCGGATCGATTTCTGCAGCACCACGGCAGCACGGCGCTGCAAGGCGTTCACGAGCGCGCTATCCTGCACCGAGAGGATGTGAATGCGTTCTTCCCGGCACCCGCACAAGGTTTCGAAAAGCTGCTGACCCTCGGGGTCGTCGGTCGCCACATTGCCAACCATCACCAGGGTTGCATCGACTTGCTTTCGGGCGATGCGGAAAGCATCGATTACCCCTTGCGGATCCTTCCATTTGTCAAAACGCGACACCTGCACGACGATCGGCAGGTCGGTCGGGATACCGTAATGATCGAGCCGATCCCCGATCATTTCTTCCGACAAGCCCTTGTTGGTCGTCGAGAAGGGATTGATCGCCGGCATGATGAAGCGCTGTGGCGGGGTGACGTCGCGAGCGTATTCGGGAAGCGAGACGACCATGGCGTCATAGCGCTCGACGAAGCTCGCGAGATAGGACCATAGCTCCTTGTTCGGATTTGAGAGATCCACATGGCAGCGCCACACCCAGGGAGCTCTCTTGCGATAATGACCGATGATCGGCAGCGGTTGCGGATCATGAACGATCACCAGATCATGATCGAGATGCGTGCGCATGGCGTTCTCGCCTACGACCTCCTCGTAAACCTCGCGCTTCAACTCGCTCAGGTTGATTTCATCGCCCTGCAACGCGTTGTGCATCTTCTTGGTGATGCTGAAAAAGTCAGGCCGGCCCTGGAGCACACGCCAGCCGGTGCGGACGCCGGCGGCGTTCATCAACAGGGTCAGGGAGGACAGAATTTCCGCGACCCCGCCGCCGTAGTAGGTGGAATTGACGTTCACGACGTGCAGGTCGCTCAAGCGCGCCGCCTTCTTGAGTATACGCTCGACCGTCTCGGCACCGATCAGAGCCTCATAGTCCGTGAGCGAAACCGGACTCAAGCCCTGGGGATATGCAGTCAAGTTGTTCATCTGTCAGCTTCCCTGAACATGGAGCCCCTCGTTGTTATCATGCACGCAGAGGGGGGACGATATCAGATGGCTTTACCGGTTTGGCGGTGGCTCCAACATGCGCGGTTCAGTGCGTCTCGCCTGCATCGAACCCAAGGGCCGGTCAGCGTGCGTACACCACAAGTCCAATAGCGAAAATAGGTAGCGCCAAAGGAGAAACCAACCTGCAGCGTTGTGTTTGTTGCAGGTGCCCGGTACCACGAAGGGTCGAACGCAAGCGCCGCTGGCATTCGTTTGACGCTTTGAGTATTCCTTGCACCGGGCCCGTCCGAAGAGTCCGACGCCAACACGCCACACGGGAGAAATGACGGCAAAACGCATCATCGAGCTTTTTCCCATGCTGTCATGGGCGCCCCCCTGGCTTGTCGCTGCCGGGGTGTTCGCCCTGATCGTCATCGTTGCCCTGTTGCTGCAATTGCTCATTATCTGGCTGATGCAGCGGCAGGTCGACCGCTGGCCATCACACCTGCGCAGCATCTTTCACAGGACGCGGCGCATCACACGCTTTGGCGTGATGGTGATGGCGGTCTACGTGGCGTTGCCGATCCTTCCTCCGTCAGCCCAGATCGGTACTGGCGTGCGCAACAGTCTGGCAGCGGCGGTGATTGTGCTCATCGGCTGGGTCGTTCTGATTGCTTCGAACATCGCGGCCGAACGCTATGTCGACGGCTTCCAACTCGATGTCGAGGACAACCTGCAGGCGCGCAAGGCGGTGACCCAGGCGCGCGTGCTCAAGCGCGCGCTCAACGTGCTCATCGTGATCCTCACTGCTGCCTTCGCGCTTATGAGTTTCGAATCGGTGCGTCAATATGGCTACAGCCTGTTTGCCTCGGCAGGCGTTGCTGGGCTCGTGGTGGGCCTTGCGGCCCGCCCGCTCCTGAGCAACCTGATCGCAGGAGTGCAACTCGCCCTGTCGCAGCCGGTGCGCCTCGATGATGTGGTGATCGTGGAAGGTGAATGGGGACGCATCGAGGAAATCACCGCAACTTATGTGGTGGTGAAGATATGGGACCTGCGGCGGCTGGTGGTGCCACTGTCCTATTTCCTCGAAAAGCCGTTTCAGAACTGGACCCGCATCAGTGCCGACATCATCGGCACCGTCTTTCTCCATCTCGACTATGCGGTGCCAGTGCAGGCCCTGCGGAAAAAGCTGCACGAGATCGTCAAGGACAATCCGAACTGGGACGGACAGGTGGTCAACCTTCAGGTCACCGACGCCAAGGAGACAACCATTGAGGTGCGCGCGCTGGTGAGCGCGCGCAATTCCGGACTTTGCTGGGACTTGCGCTGCGAGGTGCGCGAAGCGCTCATCGCCTTCATCCAGCAGGAATATCCCGATGCGTTGCCGCGCTACCGTGCCGAGATGGTCGCCGAGCGCCCCGAACGGCCGCCGGCGGCGCCCCCGCCGCCCGCCGTGGGCCCGCAAGAACCCGGCGGCGAGGAAGCAAGCGCCGAGCGCCGCATGGGCGATGCCGACTAGCACTCCGGCCCTCAAGCATAACTCATTGCGCCGTTTTACCAATATTATTCCAGCGGGGGCTCTGTTCCATTGCAATTGCTGGCACCTTGCAAGCAGTTCACAATGCCAGCTTTGGGCCAGGAGCTGGCATGTGCATCACGCCGGTCAACGATGGAAGAAGAGGTCGCTCATGCCCATCCAGCGGATGACACCCACCACCATAAGGCCCGACTAGGCGGCGCTTTGCAGGATGCGGGGCCCGTGTAATTGGCGGAAGCTGCAAGGTCATCGAGAACTCCAACCACCGCGTTTGTGCAGGTGAATATCACGTCGGTATTCCGGTCATGTCCAGCGCTCTCGGCCTCTTGCCGGCCGTTGGGCGATGGGGCCGGTTCGAGGCATGACGACCATTGCCACATCCAGACGCCCGCGCAATGCTGGAGAGATCTGCATCGAGCGGTGAGGGCTGCCCCATGGAACTGAACGCCGATTTCTCCAAGCGCGCCGCGGTTCACGCTGCGCGCCTTGAGTGGACGCCTTCGCCCATCAGGGGCGTTGACCGCCGCATGCTTGATCGCATCGGTGACGAAGTGGCCCGCGCCACATCCATCGTGCGTTATGCGCCCAACAGCAAATTCTCCGCCCACACCCATGGTGGAGGCGAAGAATTCCTTGTTCTTGAGGGGGTGTTCCAGGATGAACATGGCGACTTTCCCGTCGGAACCTACGTTCGCAACCCACCGACAACCCACCACACGCCAGGATCGGAGTCCGGATGCACGATCTTCGTGAAACTTTGGCAATTCGATCCCGATGACCGTCATCAGATGCGCATCGACACGGGCTCACTATCATTCGTCGCGGTGCCGGGACGCGCCGGCGTGGAGGCGATGCCGCTGCATGCCGACACCCTTGAAGACGTGCGCCTCGAGCGCTGGGCCCCCGACGCCGATGTCGGTTTGACGCTTGATGGTGGCGGTGAGTTCCTCGTCCTTGAAGGTGCGTTCACGGAATCAGGCGAGTGTTTTGAACAGCAGTCCTGGCTGCGCCTGCCCGTGGGCGCCACGCTCAAGGCGAAAGCCGGACGCAAGGGGTGCAAGGTATGGATCAAGACGGGTCATCTGCGCGTCCCGCCAAGCGCGCCAGCGACCGCAAATCACTGATGCAGAAAAGTGCCTTGCCTGATCCTCGTTGCATGTCAGAACGATTGTGACGCCCCTCGACGCCATAGTCATCGGCGGTGGCCTCAGCGGCCTTGCCCTCGCCAGTGAACTTGAACGGCGCAAACAGTCCTACATGATACTGGAAGCCCGAGACCGGTTGGGCGGCAGGGCTTTTTCGCGCAGCGTGAGCAGTGCAGCGGGGATCGCGCATTTTGATGTTGGTCCTGCCTGGTTCTGGCCGGGACAGCAGCGCATGGCTCGCCTGGCCCAAAACCTTCATCTCGGTATTTTCGAGCAATATGCGGCCGGCACTCTGGTCTTCGAAGACCAGTTTGGTGACGTGCGCCGCGACCTCGACTTCGCGACCATGGCGGGGGCCTTGCGGATCGATGGAGGCCTCGCCACGCTCATCGCGGCGCTGGCGGTCTGTCTCGGTCCTGACCACATCAAGCTGAATTCGGCCGTCACTTCCATCACTCTCAAGGGAAGGGTCGTCGACGTCGACTTCGTCGGCGGCAGGATTTCTGCCGAGCGTGTTTATCTGGCTGTGCCGCCGCGCATCGCCGCCCATGCAATCAGTTTTGCGCCCGACTTCTCGCCCGACCAGATGCAGGCGATGCAGGCCATACCCACCTGGATGGCCGCTCATGCCAAGGTGGTTGCCGTCTATGAGACGGCCTTTTGGCGACAGATGGGCCTGTCGGGCGATGCCATGAGCCATCGCGGCCCCCTCGTCGAGATCCATGACGCTTCACCTGCCGATGGCCGGCTTGGCGCCCTGTTTGGGTTTGTGGGCGTTCCGGCACATGTGCGCGCACAGCCGGACTTCGATCTCGAGACCCTTTCGGTGGCGCAAATTGCCGCGCTTTTTGGCCCGCAAGGTGCTAATCCGGTTCATGTCTTCATCGAGGACTGGGCCCATCAAGCGTTTACCGCAACGCCCGCTGACGCCACTGCCCCCACCGTCCATCCTGCCTATGGCACACCCCATGCCTTGACCAACATCTGGGACGGCAGGATCAGGTTGGCATCGAGCGAAATGGCGCACGAATTCGGTGGGCTCCTTGAGGGTGCGCTCGAAGCAGCCACGATGGCGTTGCCGTGACAGCGTCGACATCAGCAGGCTCCGCACGGGCTATCATGAGTGGCCGCAGCTTCCGGCCGATGCCTTTCTTTCGCAAGGCGTCAGGCATGTCGAGACCGTCTGGGCTCCGGCCCGAAGCGCAGCCATGAAAGAAGCCGGACTTACCCGAACAAGGCCTTTGCACATCAACGTGGGGGCGCTGTCGCCAAAGGCAGTGACACTTGTCTGTCGCTTCACGCCGCGCCGAGCGCTCTGATCGCGATCAATACACACGCCTCGGCATCGGACAGCGCATCATGGTGGTTGAGCGGAATGTCGAGATGCTGACATACAACCGGAAGCCTCGCTGAGGGCAATTTCCAGGTTGCCCGCGCCAATTTCACCGTACAGACGAATTCGTGTTCGGGTGGGCGAAGGCCGGCAGCCCGGCAACAGCCGTGGAGCACGCTCCTGTCGAATGGCGCATTGTGGGCGACCAGAAATTCGGCAGGCTCAATCAATGCCTCGACGTCGGGCCACATCTCGCCAAACGTCGGGCTGTCCCGGACAGTGTCCCAGGTGAGGCCGTGTATGTAGGTGAACATGAATTCCCGCCGCGGCGGCCGGATCAGCTGATAGTACCTCTCGATGATGCGACGGCCCTCGACCACGATGACTCCAACCGCACAGGCGCTGTCCCGCCCATGATCGGCCGTTTCGAAGTCGATGGCGGCAAAGATACTCACAGCTCTCCCCCGGTTCGCGATCGACTACCGAAAAGCCAGCCGGTTCCTGCCGACACGGGACTCTCTCACAGTCCGCTGTGGAGCGCCACCGGCTCATCTGGCAGCAAAGCGGCAGATTGGCTTGAATCGCACCTGTTGCATACGGGACCAGGGCGCGGATCGCACTCACGGGCGCGGATGGGGCTGGCCTAGTGGCCTGGCAGCATGGCAGCCCGGCGGCGAGGCCTGCCGTGGCGCCTTGCGTGGCGTGGCGTGGCAGCCATGGGCAAGCCCGGCTTGCGTCATGTCGGATAGCAGGCAAACGGTTTGGGTGGCAATGAGGAACAAAATCACCGCATCCAACAAAAAGTCCTTGACAAACGGACTATAATGTTCTATGTTTGTTCCTGTTGGTCTCCCACTCCCGGGGCGTGGCTCGCGAGCCGTCCGGTCACGGGGAGGCGGATGTGGCTCTCCGTTCGCAGTCCCTACGGATGACGGCGGACCGGGGTGCGGGTGTGTCCTAGCTCAGGGGTCCGGATACTACGGTCCGGACGCGCGCTTAAGGCATTGACCCTGGCGGTGAACTGGTGCCGGCCGGCCTGTAATGGCCGTTATCCGGCATGCCCGTCAGGCGAGCTTTTTGCGTGTTAAAGACTCCAGCCGCCCGTTCACAAGGCCACGGGGAAAGCGCCGGCAATGCGCATCCTCTAAACAGTCAAGCGCTGAACCGGCGCTTTTCCCACCCCCCGGGACCTTCGCGGCCGAAACGGCCAGCGGAGGCAGCAAAGCCGTGCCTGCTCCACCGCTTTCAGGGATCGCCGGCGACGCCGTAGCTTGGGGCCTTGGTCGGATCGAGGGCGCGGTCGCGGTAGGCCTGCATCTGCGGTTCGTAATCCTCCCACAGGCGGCGCAGGAAGGTGACCGGGTTATCGTCGTCCCAGTCGCATCTGAGATCGACCAGCGCAAACGGTTCGGCATCGACCACCAGCAGCGCCGAGGAATGGACCGGACCGCCTTCGCCGCCTGCCGCAAGGCCGGCCTCGAGCGCCCGCAACAGACGCTCGGCCAGGTGCTCGCGGGCGTTGGCAACAAAAGCATCGGTCATGGCGGCGGGCACCTCGACCGACTTCAGGAGGTTGCCGGCGGCGAGGCAGCCGTGATCGGCGGCGATGGAATTGGTGCCGAGGATATGGTTGCCGGTATAGCTGGCGGTTTCGCCCTTGTTGTCGACCACGGTGATCTGGCGGTAGTCGAGGTGCGGCTGGCGGGCAATGGCGCGGGCAAGGGCATCGTCGGCGTCGTGGCCCTTGGCGAGAAGATCGAGGATACGCGGGCCGAAGGTCGGGTCGGTGACGTTCTGGGTGGCGACCGCCCCGGTTTTGCTGCGGGCATGGGGACAGCGCGCTCCCACGCAGATCGACGAGGTGGTGATGGCGACGCCGAACATGCCGGTGCGCTCGCAGCGTCCGACGATGGAAAAGGTCATTCTGGATGTCCCGTCAGTGAGCGATGGATATAGCTCATGAAATCATGAATCTCGCGCTCGAGCCAGCTTAACGGGCCGCCCTCGGCGGAAGGGGCTGAGGCGCCGCGATAAATGCCCTCGACCACGAAGCGGTCCTCGGCATTGACCTTGTCGAAGAAGGCGACCAGTTCGTCCACCCATTGTTGCAACCCATTGCCCAGCGCCGCATGCACTTCCGGCGCCACCGCTACGCCGAAGCGCACCTCCACTTCGCCGACGCCCCTGGGCCTGAGCGACAGATACCAGAGATGATCGGGCGCCAGCACGTACATGTGGCAGGGATAGATGGTGGGGAGGATGGAGGTGAAGCGTTCAGCGCCTTGAAGCACCGTGTTGTCGGGGTGGGCGCGGCCGTAGGTGGCTTTGTCGGCCTTGGTAAAGGTCTGATAGGTGAAATGGGGATCGACGTCTTGGGGAAACACCGTATCGCCCACCGGGAACCAGGCGCCGACCGTGGCCTTGTGGGCGACCGGCAGATGGTAGCCTTCCATGAAGTTTTCAGTGAGCAGCTTCCAGTTGGTCTGCCACACATGGTCCTGATGCACGACGGGGATGTAACCCGCCATGCGATAGGGCGCGACGACGGGCTCGAGCCCCGCCAGAAGCTCAGCCACCGGCCGGGCCGTGCGGTTGCGGGTGACATAGATCCAGCCGTTCCACACCTCGGTGCGGATGGCGGGAAGCGCGATGCCGGACTTGTCGAAGCCGTCGGCCCCTTGCATGTGGCCGGCCCCGATCAGCTTGCCGTCGAGGTCGTAGGTCCAGGCGTGGTAGGGGCAGACGATGCGCTTGCAGTTGCCGCGGCCGGAAAGGATGGTCATCATGCGATGGCGGCAGACGTTGGAAAAGCTGGAGATTTCTCCATCGCGACCCCGCGCCACGATGATCGGCTCTCCAGCGATGGAAAAGGTCAGGTAGTCGCCGGGGTTGGGGATTTCGGCGGCAAGGCCGGGCGAGTGCCAGTCGCGGGCAAAGATGCGGGCCAGTTCCAGCGCGTGGATGTCGGGCGAGGTATAAAGACCGGGCGGCATGGCACGCGCCGCGCTCAAGGGGCGCATCGCCACTTCCCCAAGTTGCGCGAGAGGGCGGTCGGTCTCGTTGCTCATGGCAAACCCTCAGTCGGGGATGACGGCGGTCACTTCGATTTCCACCACCCATTCGGGGCGGGCAAGGGCCGGCACCACCAGGCCGGTGGAGCAGGGAAAGACGCCCTTCAGCCACTTGCCCATTTCCTGATACACCGCCTCGCGATAGCGGATGTCGGTGAGATAAACGACGATGCGGCAGATGTGGCTTAGCTCGGAGCCGGCTTCTTCCAGCAGCAGCTTGATGTTTTCCATGGCCTTGGCGGTCTGGGCGCCGGCATCGCCGACATGCAGCGAGCCCCGCGTGTCGAGGTCCTGGGCCACCTGGCCACGCAGGAATACCATGGTGCCCCTGGCCACCACCGCCTGGCACAGGTCGTTGTCGAGCTTTTGCTCGGCGTAGGTCTTCTTGGTGTTGAAGGGCCGGATGCGGCGATGGGTGGGCATGGAAAAAGCGTTCCTTTGGTTGGGTTGGGCCTATTCGGCCGCCTTTTCGGTCGAGCCCCAGATGCGGTCGGAGAGGCCGCCCGCCTTCTGGGCGAATTGCAGCGGACCCGACCAGTCGAAATTGCGATAGACGGCTGCCAGATGCGCGAACGGCGGCGACTGGGCAAACAGCTGGAACGTCAGGCGATGGCCGGCATAGTCGGAATTGAGCAGGTCGCGGGCCAGCGCCAGCAGGCGGCGGCGATCGTCGGCCACCCACTCATCGTTGATGGTGTAGAACTTGTCCAGCCACGGTTTTGTCTCGGGGTTCTCAAAGGCGGCCGCGTCGGGGGTGACGCAGATCTGCCCGCCGCACAGTTCGCGCGCCAGATGGATGACCCGCGGCAGGTTGGAGATGGCATGCACCCGGCCGGTGAACAGCAGCGACTGGTTGGGCATCAAGAGGCCGTTGGGGCTTTCCTCGCCGGTGGCGATGGCGGCGGTCAGGTGGGCGTTGATGCCCTCGCGCCACACGGCTAGCTCGGCGAGCTTTTCCTGCACCGCCAGCTGCTTGTCGAGACCGGTCTGCTTGACGTTCCACAAGGCCGCGCCGATCATCAGGTCGGCAAAGGAAAGCGTGCGCTGCACGAAAGGAAAGGCCGAATAGCGGTGCAGCGTGGTGCGGATGAAGGAGGCCGCACGGGTGTGCTGGTAAAAGAGCACGTCCTCCCACGGCACCAGCACGTCATCGAGGATCATCAGCGTGTCGATCTCATCGAATCGGTTCGACAGTGGATAATCGCGCGCCGGCGCGCGGCCAGTGAATCCGGTGCGGCAGATATGCCTGACGCCGGGCGCGTTCATGTGGACGATGCATCCCAGCGCATAGTCCGACAGCTTGGCATCGCCCCAGTTGGCGATGGTGGGTTTCAGGAAGGCCTGGTTGGAATAGGCCGCCGCCGTCTCGTACTTGGCGCCGCGGATGACGATGCCGGCGTCGGTTTCCTTGACCACATGCACCAGCATGTCGGGGTCCTGGTCCTGGGGGCGTTTGGAGCGATCGCCCTTGGGATCGGTGTTGGCGGAGACGTGGAAGGGATCGTCCTTGATGACGGTATGGATGTGGCGCTCGATATTCTGGGCAAAGCGCGGGTCGATCTCGTTGAGGATGTCCTTGCCGTCCCACAGCGACCACATCTCGCCGATGGTTTCATCGCCGACCCGGGTGACGATGCCGCCGATGTCCCACATGACGGCATCGACGGCCTTGCGCTTGTCGTTCCAGTGCTCGGGCGTGTAGGGCAGGCGCAGGCCGGTAGCGAAGCGCTCACCGCCCTCGGTATAGGTCATGACATCCTGCAGGGACTTTTCATGCTGCATGTCGTAGATGCGCGCCCGGATGTCGACCACCGGCTTGAAGGACGGGTGGGTGGTGACGTCGTGCACCTTTTCGCCGTTGATCCACACTTCGCGGTCGTCGCGCAAGCTGTCGCGGTACTGGTTGCCGTTACGGATCATGGAAGGTCCTTCCTAGTTCTTAAGGTCAAGGGGCATGGGGCGGCGGAAGTCACGGGCGGCGTAGACGAGCGGATCGAGGGTGCCGGCAACGGCTACCACGACGCAACCGATATAGATGCGATGGGTGCCGGCATCGATGGCGCTGTCAATGAGGCATTCGAAGCGGGCGGCAGCACCTGCAAGGCAGGGCAGCCCGGTGACGCCGCTCAGCCAGTCGTGGGTGGCGAAATCATAAGGCGCGCCTTCATCCGGGCGGCCGGCGAAGGTGCGGGCGACACCGGCCTGGTGACCGGCCAGCATGTTGACGGCAAACCGCCCGTTGGCTTCGATCGCGGCCACCGCCGGACTCTTGCGGTTGATGCACGCCAGAACCATTGGCGGCTCGGCGGAAACCGAGGAAACCGCCGATATGGTGATGCCGAAACGGCCCGCCTCGCCGTCGGTCGTCACCACCGACACACCCGTTGCCGCCATTGCCATGGCGGAGACGAAATCGCCCGGCGCGACAGAGGAAGCAGGGCTGGACGCGAAGTCATTGGCATTCGGCATGGCGGTCACGGCATTGGCCTCCTCAATTCGATGATAGGCGGACCATAGGTGCAAACGCTAAATAGGAAAAATAGTTTCTTTCACTTCCATGAATAGTTAAACTCTATATAACCATGATCCGCTACACCCTGCGCCAGCTGGAATATTTCGTCGCCGTCACCGAGGCGGGCTCGGTGGCTCGCGCCGCCCATCGCCTCAACGTGACGCAGCCCACGGTGTCGGCGGCCATCGCCAAGCTGGAGGACCAGCTCGGCATTCAGCTCCTGGTGCGCCAGCATGCGCAAGGGGTCTCGCCCACCCCGGAGGGCCGCTGGCTGGTGGTCTATGCCCGCAATCTTCTCGAACACGCCCGCGAGATCGAGCGGCAGTCGGCGGAGACCACGGGCACTCCGCGCGGCACGCTGGAACTGGCGAGCTACATGACCCTGGCCCCGGCCTTCCTTCCCGGCCTGGTGTCGCAGTTCACCCGCATCAGCCCGAAAGCAGACATACGCATCCACGAGGCCATGCAGGGCGACCTGATCGAGGGATTGCGCGATGGCCGCTATCACCTTGCCCTGCTCTACGATGTCGATCTGCCCGACGATGTCACCGCCACGCCGCTGGCGGCTTTTCCGCCGCATGTGCTGTTGCCCGACGATCATCGCCTGACGGCAGCCGATCAGGTTTCGCTGCACGATCTGGCGGCAGAACCGATGATCCTGCTCGATGTGCCGCCGAGCCGCAGCTACTTTCTCGGCCTGATGAAGGCCCAGGGACTGGAGCCCAACGTGGTCCACAGTTCGCCGTCGCTGGAACTGGTGCGTGGGCTGGTCGGACAGGGTCTGGGGTATTCGCTGCTGGTCACCCGGCCGCCGGGCGATATTACCTATGAGGGCAGAAAACTCGCCATCCGGCCCATCAAGGAGCGCGCTGAGGCTGGACGGATCGCTCTGGCCCGGCTATCTGGCTTTCGGCCGACGCGTTTGATGACGGCGTTTGAAGCGTTCGCGCGGGGGTTCTTCCGCGAACGCCGCGAGGAGATGGAAAACCATGGCTGATGCCGACCGGCATATCGCGGTCATCGGGGCGGGTATCGTCGGCATATCGACGGCCGCCTTCCTGCAACGCCATGGCCTGAAGGTCACGGTCATCGATCGCGTCGCGCCGGGCATGGGATGCTCGTTCGGCAATGCCGGCGGCGTCGTCGTCTCCGGGGTCATGCCGACCATCTACCCCGGCATCTTCACCAAGATCCCGGGCTGGCTCATCGATCCCGAAGGCCCGCTCACCATCAGGTGGCGCTATTTGCCGAAAGTCCTGCCGTGGATGCTGGCGCTGGGGCGCGCGGCGATGCCTGACCGGGCGGCCGCCATCACCGAGGCGCGTGCCTTGTTGTGCGGTCTGGCGCTCGATGACCACAAGAGCCTGCTCAAGCAGGCCGGTGCTGAAGATCTTCTGGTGCTGCGCGATGGTATCCACCTGTTCGATACCGAAAGCGAATATCGCGGCCATGAAGCCGTCATGCGGGCCAGGGCGGCCTACGGCTATGAATGCAAGCGCCTTTCGGCGGGCGAAATCTCGGAAATCGAGCCCGAAGTCGCAGATGATTTTGCCTGCGGCATCTTCCGCGGCGGCTGGTATCATGTGCGCAATCCCTTCACCGTGGTGACCCGCATTGCCGAATCGGTTGCCGGAAACGGCGGCACCATCGTTGCGGACGAAGTGAGCGACTTCGTCATCAGCGACAATCGCGTCAAGGGCTTGCGTCTCGCCAGCGGCGGCAGTCTGGACATTGACGGTGTGGTGGTCGCGGCCGGTGCGTGGTCGCATCTGTGGGCGCGCCGCCTCGGCATCAAGGTGCTGCTGGAGGCCGAACGCGGCTACCACCTGACGATACCCCATCCCGGCGTCACCATTTCGCGCGCGCTCACCCGCGAGAGCGCGCCCGCTGCCCTTTCACCGCTCGATGATGGCATCCGGGTGGCGGGAACCGACGAGTTCGCCGGCCTCGATGCGCCGGAGAACTGGCGGCGGGCCGATGTCTTGTGGCACAACGCCAAGCGCATCCTGCCGGGGTTGCGCGATCTCGATCAAAGCGTCAGCAGATGGATGGGCCGGCGGCCGGGCACGCCGGACTCGCTGCCGGTGATCGATCGCGCCCCTAACCACGACAATGTCTGGTTCGCCTTCGGGCACGGCCACATGGGCCTGACCTGGGGGCCGACCACCGGACGCCTTGTCGCCGGCCTGGTCGCCGGCAGCCCGCCCAACGTCGACCTTAAACCCTATCGGGTGACGCGGTTCTGACACTACTTGTCCTTAACGCGCATATGACAGAAGGTCATGTTCGCAAACATCCACAGCAAACCGGTTTTCAGGGAATGATGCGCACCGATACGCCCCAGACGATCCGCCTCTCCGACTATCGGCAGCCCGCCTACATGATCAACCACGTGTCGCTTAACGTGCGCCTCAACCACGAGGATACGCGCATCACGACGCGCCTCGACCTGTTGCCCAACCCCGCCTGTGCCGAACCCGGCGGCCCGCTGGTCCTGGATGGCGAGGGGGTCAAGCTCAATGCCATCAACATCGACGGCGTGCCGCTGACGCCGGACAAGTACACCCTCGACGACCACCACCTGACCATCCACAAGCCGCCGCAGCGTGCCATATGCATCGAGACTGAGACGTCCATCAATCCGTCTGCCAACAAGGCGCTGTCGGGCTTGTATCTTTCCAATGGCGTCTATTGCACCCAGTGCGAGGCCGAGGGCTTCCGCCGCATCGCCTTCTTTCTGGACCGGCCCGATGTGCTGGCCCGCTACCGGGTGCGGATCGAGGCCCGCAAGTCGCAGGCGCCGCACCTTTTGTCGAACGGCAATCTGGTGATGGCGGGCGATATCGTCGGCACCGACCGTCACTTTGCCATCTGGGAGGACCCGCATGCAAAGCCAAGCTACCTGTTCGCGCTGGTGGCCGGGGATCTGGCTTGCGTCGAAGATCAATTCGTCACCGCGTCGGGGCGCACGGTAAAGCTGCAGATCTTTGTCGAGCACGGCAAGCAGGACCGCTGCGACTGGGCCATGGCATCGCTCAAGGCGTCGATGAAATGGGACGAGGAACGCTTCGGCCGCGAATACGATCTCGACCGCTTCATGATCGTCGCGGTCAGCGATTTCAACATGGGGGCGATGGAAAACAAGGGGCTCAACGTCTTCAACGACAAGTACGTGCTGGCCACCCCCGACACCGCCACCGACCAGGACTATGCCCACGTCGAAGCGATCATCGCGCACGAATATTTCCACAACTGGACCGGCAACCGCATCACCTGCCGCGACTGGTTTCAGCTTTGCCTGAAGGAAGGCCTCACGGTTTTCCGCGATCAGGAATTTTCTTCCGACA
>CAZMSA010000021.1:0-28578 GCA_964568825.1 uncultured Rhizobiaceae bacterium
GCGACACTTATCAGGCGCTGGCCGTGACACACGCACTTTTCAAACACGCTCTTAAATCTTTGGTAACCACTGGGTAAGGGATACAAAAATGATGAAGCGTTCGATTTTGGCATTGGTAGCAGCGGCAGCGTGCATGTGCGTGCCGCTTACGTCACAGGCGGCCAGTCCAATGCCACCGATGTTCGACTGGTCGGGTCCCTATGCCGGCGCTAACCTCGGCTACGGGTTCGGACATGATTTCTTCTCCGAGCGACTCTTCCATGCAAAATCGTAGAGCGCCACGCTTGATGGCGTCGTCGTGGGCGGCGAGGCCGGCTACAACATGATGATGGGTAGCAATGTGGTGCTGGGCATCACAGGCGACTTCGCGTTCTCCAGCCTCCATTCGTCGTCGCCGAGCAATTTCACCAATGCGCCATTTTATAGTTGCGGTGTCAGTTGCGATCTCGATGTCAACTGGTTCGCTACGGCGCGCGCCCGGCTCGGCTACGCGATGGGGAACACCATGCCCTACATCACCGGCGGTGCTGCTGCCGCCGGTCTGGATGCCTACTTCCCCGGATTTGCCGCGGCGCGTGGCCGGAAGGCACGGGTGGGCTGGACCGCGGGTGCCGGCATCGAGCATGCGTTTTCCAGCAATGTGACCGGCAGGATCGAATATCTCTATACGGATCTGGGCCGCTTGAATATTACAGGTGCCTGCAACACCAGATGTTTTACGGACGTGAAGTTCAGCATCGTGCGGGCCGGGCTCGACTTCCACTTCTAGGCTCTGTCGCCGGGTGGGAAATTCCAGGGGCCCCTTGCGGGGCCCTTGCCGTTTCACGGCTATGTCGATCCGCACAGGCTGGGGCTGCCCGATACGCCGCCAATGTGCGCCCTGCCTCCGATAAACGCAGCCTGCCTTGGAGGAAAGCGAAAGCGGAAAATCCGGATGCTGCCGACACGAGCGGTAATAGGCCGAGCAGGTAGCCCAAGACAAAGCGGTCGGCGGCGGGTCCAACCAGCCGACATGCTGGCCAAGCCGACGACGGCAAGTTAGGCTGCCGGTATCGAGTCGAGGCCACGACGATGCTGCGACATATGCTGACGACGCGTCTTCAGCGGTGGACGGAACCCCCTGCAATTGTGGATCCGTGGAACGATGCCATGACCGCTGGAATGCGGGGCGACTATGTCGAAGCGATGCAGCTGCTTCGGCCTTTTGCCGAACAAGGCGATGCCGATGCCCAATACTTTCTCGGCCTGATGTACGACGAAGGCCAGGGCGTGATGCAGGACTTCGCCGAGGCGGCGAAGTGGTATCGAAAGGCTGCCGAGCAGGGCGTTGGCGATGCCCAGAATACTCTTGGTACGATGTACGACGAAGGCCAGGGCGTCAGGCAGAACTATGCCGAGGCGGTGAAATGGTACCGCAAGGCGGCCGAGCAAGGGCTTGACGATGCTCAAAACAACCTCGGCATCATGTACGAGAAGGGTCATGGCGTCGAGCAAAACGACGCGGAAGCGGCGCAGTGGTATCGCATGGCCGCCGAGCAGGGATTTGCTCTTGCACAATACAATCTTGGCCTCATGTACTGTCGCGGTGGCGGCGTAGACCGCGACTATACTCTTGCTTACATGTGGTGGAGTTTGGCGGTGGCACAGAACAGTGAGCCCACGCGAAAGCCTGCCCAAAAAAATATGGACATGATCGTCAAATTAATGCGGGCGGACCAGGTGGCCGAGGCGCAGCGCATGGCGGCGGTGTGGACGCCGAAGGGGCACCAGTAGCAACGAGCCAGGGCTCCAAGCTGGGCTTGCTTGATAGCCATGACCATCGGATGCAGCAGGCGGTTGTCGGTCGCCTCTCAGCAGACGATCACCCCGGCAGCTTGCAACCCAGATGCGACATGCGTGCACGTATACCCGTTGCAACCTTGATCGTTCGTCAGGGCGTGGTCACCTGCACACCCGGTGCAACGCTGTCGCCTGGATAGACGATGACCGTTTCTCCTGGCTTTAGGCCCGAAGCGATGGCGGCTGTGCGCGCACCCCGACGCAGAATCTCGACAACGCGGAGCTCGGCACGACCGTCGGCGACGACATAGACCTTCCAGTCCTTGCCTTGGCGGAACAACGCGCCGGCCGGAACGATGGTGGCGTTGTCGCGGCTGAATACCGTGATGCGCGCCTCGATACGATAGCTGTCTCCGAGGCCCGTCCAGCGATCAGGCGGCGAGGTGATGTCGATCACCACATTGACCCGCTGCTCCTCGACCCCAAGCACGGACAACTTGGTGAAGGCGGTGGGTTCCACCCGGCGGACGCGACCCTCAAGGGCTCCCGAGCCTCCCCAATGCTCGATCGCCACGGCAGCGCCGGGATGGATCTCCACAGCATCGCTGCTCAGCACATCGACGACGATTTCGAGGTCGTGCGGATTGCCGATATCGACCAGCGGCGTTCCCGGCGACACAATGGTTTCGCTCTCCTGTCGCACCGCCAGGACGACGCCGGTAACCGGCGCTGTCACGGTCCAGCTTTCGACCGGCCCGCTGTTGACCTGGCCGTAGCGGGCGATCAACGCGCGGATCTGCTCAACTTCATGGGCGGCGGCCTCGTTGCGGAATTCGGCGGCCCTCAGTTCGCGGTCAGCGACTTGTGCCGCGAGCGTATTGCGTTCGAGGGTCTCCGGCGTGGCAACACCGCGCAGTTCCAGCATGCGGGCGCGGTCGAGGTCGAGTTTTGCCTTCGCAGCCTCGGCGCGCGCCTGTTCGATCACCGCCTGGGTGCGCTTGAACTCGGCCTCGGCGCTCGACAGCCGCTCTTCAGCCTCGCGGCGGGCACGCGGATCGAGGAGGGGTGCCGGCGCTGGCTGAATGGTTGCAACGGCATCGCCAGCCTTCACCTGATCGCCGACCTTCAATGCAATCCGGCTCGAGCGCCCGGCCAGCGGGGCCGCGACGACGTAGCGCTCACGCACCCGTGTCTTGCCGTCTTCATCCACGGTTGCGGCGAAGTGGCCCGTGATGACGCGGGCCGTTTCCACCGTGACGGGTTGCGGCATGAGCATCCACGTTATGATCGCAACCGCCGCCGCAGCCACGACAAACCAGAAAATGCGGGCAGCATACGCGCCCATGGTCTCACTCCCTTGTCTTGAGCACGGCGACCAGATCAAGCCGGTCGATGCGGCGTCTTACCACCCAGGCACTCGCCAGCGCTGCCACCATGACCACCAGGGCGGCCGCCATGAAGGTGCGGGGTAGAATCACCGGCGGTATCTGAAACGATTCGTTGGAGCTGAAGCGGGCAATGACATTGACGATGACTTGCGACAGCCATAAGCCGAGCGGAACGCCGAGGGCGATCTCCAACGCGAACTCGCCGAACAGGATCGCTGAAACCTCGGCGCGTGTGAAGCCGAGAATACGCAACGAGGCCAATTCCCAGGCGCGTTCCTGCAAGGCGATGCGCGCATTGTTGTAGACGACGCCAACCGCGATGATGACGGCAAAGCCGGTGAGGATCGCCGCGCTCACCAGGACCATCGCCTTCACCTTGTCGGTGAAGGAGGTAATGGCGTTTGCCTTCATGGTGACCGCTTCGATGATCGGCAGTTGCTTGAAGCGCTGTCCGAGGCCTGAGACCGATTGCGGCTCTACATAGAGCTCGGCGGCCGACACCACGTCACCATCGCCGGTCATGCGGTTCAAGACGGCCAGGTCCATGTAGGCACTCATGCCGAGGATGTCGTCGACAAGGCCTGTCACCTCGACATCGCGGCTCGCCTGGCGGCCTTCCAGCACCTCGATGCCGACCTTGTCACCGAGACCAACGCCGAGGCGTCCGGCCAGCATGCGCGACAGGGTGAGACCCTCGGGAGCCAGAGCGATGGGCTTCAGCGCCTTGTCGCGAGGGCGGCGCAGCACGCCACCTGGCGGCAGGCCGATCACCGCTGTCAGATAGCTGCGCTGGCCGGCCTTGAGGCGAGCGGCGACATAGCGCTCGCCTTCGACCGCCACCACACCCGGCTGACGCGCGAGGTCGGCAAGCACGCCGCGATCGAGCGGCTGCGGGAACGACACCATCATGTTACCGCGCTCGATCAGGGTGAACTGGACGCTCATCATGTGATCGAGCGCATCGCGCCAGAATAGGCCGAGCACCACCATCGGCACAGCAAAGGCAATGCCGGCGACGGTGAACAGGACACGAAGCGGTCGCCCGGCCATGTTGCGCACCATCATCATTACCCGCGGCCTGATCCGCATACGCGCCATCGCCCGCTCGAGCAGCGAATGGCGGAAGCCGCGCGGCGCGTCGGGCCGCATGGCCACCGCCGGCGCAAGCGCGACCACGCGGCGCACAGTGGAAAGAACGCCGAGCATGGCGGCTACAAAGCTGATGAGCACCGCTGCTACCGCAGACCAGGCCGTCAGGTGCAGGTTTAGCGAGGGGAAGCGGAAAAAATCGCGATAGCTGACGATCATGCCCTGGCCCATCGCGATGCCTCCGGCAATGCCGAGGCATGCTCCCAGCACCACGATGACCGTCACCAGCTTGAGATAGTGCATGACAATCGGTCGGTTGGCGAAGCCGAGGGCCTTCAACGCCGCGATCTGTTCGCGTTGCGCGGTGACGAGGCGGCCTATGGACACGTTGAGCAGGAAGGCAGCGATGGCGAAGAAGATCAGGGGCACAGTGCGCGCGGTGGCCCGCAGTTCTTTGAGTTCGTCGTCAAGGAAGCGGTTGGAGGCCTGGTCGTGCCGGCCGATCGCCCCCACGGCGCCATACGGCTGGAGGACCCGGTCGACATCGGCGATCACCTGCGCCAGATGGGCGCCGGGTGCGGTTGCAATCACCGCATTGTTGAAGGCGCCGGTCATGTCGAAGGCTGCCTCGGCGGCCGAGCGATCGACCCACAGGATGGCAAAACTGCGATCATCGGGGATGAACATCCCCGGCTTGATGGCATTGACGTATTCCGGTGACAGGGCGATGCCGGTGACATGGAATGTCTGCACCCGACCATTGAGGATGATGCGCAGGTCGCTTCCGGGTTTGAGGCCGTTGGCCTCGGCAAAGGCCTCGTTGATCGCCACCTCGCGCGCGGCGCCAGGTTGCGGGCCGCTGCCGGCGCGAAAATGCAGTCGCTCCAGACGCTCATTGCCGCCGTTCACCACCGACACCATGCGGGCGGAAACGGGCACATCCGAGGCCGGCCAGTCGAGGATGACGTCACGCACGATGCGCGGCTCCACCGCTGCCACGCCGTCAATTTCCTCAAGATGGGAAACGACCGCCAGCGGCGCGCGCTTCAGGTTGGCGAAGACGTCGCCGAAGCGGGCTTGCTGGTAATAGGCCTGGCGAGTGGCGAGGAGCGAATCGTAAGTGGAAATCGAGCCGGTGAACACCGCCACCCCGGCGGCCACCACCAGCGCAATGGTGATCACCTGAGCGCGCATGGCGCTGATATCGCGCACCAGCTTGCGGTCGAGCAGGCTCACCAGTGCATCTCCTCGGGCGAAAGGCGTTTGTCGTTGCGGGTGACGCCGACGATGCGGCCGCCGCCCAGCCGCAGCACGCGGTCGGCCATGCCGGCAATTGCAACATTGTGGGTGATGATGACGGTGGTCGTTCGCATCTCGGCACTTACCCGCGCGATGGCCTCCAGAACGACCTTGCCGGTGTCATAATCGAGCGCCCCCGTCGGCTCGTCGCACAACAAGGCGTCAGGTCGTTTCACGATAGCGCGTGCTACCGCCACACGCTGCTGCTCGCCGCCGGACAATTGCGAAGGGAAATGATCGAGCCGGTGGGTCAGCCCCACCAGGGCCAGGGCTTCGCGCGGATCGAGCGGGTCGTTGGCGATCTCGCACACCAGCGCCACGTTCTCCAGCACCGTGAGGCTGGGAATGAGATTATAGAACTGGAACACGAAGCCGACATGTTCGCGTCGATAGCGTGTCAGCATCGCCTCGTCCGCACCGACCAGATCATGGTCGCGCCAACGGGCCGTGCCGCCGCTGGCTGTTTCGAGACCACCCAGGATGTTGAGGAGGGTAGACTTGCCCGAACCCGAGGGACCAAGCAGCACGACGACTTCACCCTCATAAATGTCGAGGTCGATATCGCGCAGCGCATGGACCTCAACCTCACCCATGCGGTAGATCTTGCTCAGGCCCCGGGCTTCGAAGACAGCCGGGCGTGAACCTTTGTCGGAATGAGCGCCGTCAATTTGCACGTTCAAGGGGCAAGACCTCACCTTTTGCGCTCACATTGGACCAGCGACATCGACGCAGTTCGTTGACACAGGTCATATCCCGCGATGCCGAAATGTCAGTTAATTGCAACAAGAGGAACATCAATGTCGCCTTTGACGGATTTGCAGCCGCGTGAGCTTGGGATGTATCGGTTCATAAAGAAAGCAAAACGCGCCAGCGGCCAGCGAAAGAGCCCCTTATGGAACGGCAAACGGCAGTCACGACGGTTTGCAACCTCATGCAGGGGTTCGCCAGCGGAACCGGGATCGCGGACGCCACGCGCCCGCCGCGACGGTACCTGTGGACCGACGCCTTTGCCGTATGCAATTTCCTCGAGCTTGCCCAGGCGACAGGCGAAGCCAGATGGCATGATCTGGCGCTGGCACTGGTGGCACAAGTCCACGACGTACTGGGCCGCCACCGTGGCGATGATGGGCGCAGCGGCTGGATCAGCGGGCTGGGCGAGAGCGAAGGACGTCTGCATCCCACCGCCGGGGGGTTGCGGATCGGCAAGAAGCTTGCCGAGCGGAGGCCCGCCGAGCGCTTCGATGAGCGCCTCGAATGGGACCGCGACGGGCAATACTTTCACTATCTGACCAAGTGGATGCATGCGCTTTGCCGCGTCGGCGCCGTGACTGGCGATGCGACCTATACCCGCTGGGCGGCAGAGTTGATGAGGGCCGCACAAGGCGCATTCGTGCATGTCGCGGCGGCCGGCTCCTCCCGCATGGTATGGAAGATGAGTATCGACCTGACCCGCCCGCAGGTGGCGAGCATGGGTCATCACGACCCGCTCGACGGCTTGATCACTGCACGCGAGGTGCAACGCCTGATTGTCCGGCAGTGCGGGCCCGAACCGCACCTTGACCTCTCCGGAGAAATTTCGGCCTTTGAAGAGATGTGCAAGGGGCGCCAGTGGGCAACCGATGATCCGCTTGGTCTCGGGGGATTGCTGTTCGATGCCGGCCGTGTGCTGCAGATGATGACTGGCGACAATGCCTTTGACGACGCAACGCTGGTGACGGAGCTGCTCGGCGATGCTGTTGCGGGCCTCAACGCCTTCGCGGCCCGCAGCGGATTGAACCAACCCGCCGAATGGCGATTGGCCTTTCGCGAACTGGGGCTGTCTATCGGACTGAATGGCGTTGCCCGCATGCAGCACTGGCTTGGGGACGCGGCCAGGGGGCGGGTGGGCAACGAGGCCGGGGGCCTGCTCGATGAACTGGCTCGCCATCACTTCCTGGCTCAGAAAATCGAGGAATTCTGGTTGCAACCGCACAATCGCGATGCCGCAAGCTGGCGCGAACATGCCGATATCAACGCCGTGATGCTGGCCACCAGCCTCATGCCCGATGGCTTTCTCACGCTTTAGGCATCGGCGGCCTTCTCGATTGATCCAAATTAAGACGCGCGACCGCCAAATGCGTCATTCTTGCGCAAAAGTTGATGGAGGCTTGTACCATGAGCGATCTGAAATACCGCCGTCGAGATATGGTTTCCGACCACATCTATGCCCGTGGCGTACGTGATATCGCAGTGCTGGAGGCCATGGGCCGGGTGCCGCGCGAAAAATTTCTCCCTGCCGCGTTGCGCGAATTTGCCTATGACGACCGGCCGCTGCCGATTGCCGGCGGGCAGACCATCTCGCAGCCTTATATCGTGGCCTACATGGTCGAGGCGCTGGCCCTCAGGGGCGGTGAAAAGGTACTGGAGATCGGTGCCGGCTCGGGCTATGCGGCCGCCGTCATGGCCGAGATCGCCGATGGGGTCTTCACCATCGAGAGGATCGGCGAACTGGCCGAAAAGGCCGCCGCGCAACTTGCCGATGCCGGTTACACAAACGTCCACGTCCGCCATGCCGATGGCACGCAAGGTTGGGCCGAGGAGGCGCCTTTCGATGCCATTCTGGTATCGGCCGGGGCACCGGAAATACCTGTCAGCCTCAAACGCCAGCTCAAGGTGGGCGGGCGCATGGTGATCCCGGTGGGCCGCAGCAATATCTCTCAGGAGCTCATTCGCATCACCCGGGTAAGCGAGACCGCGTTCGACCGCGAGGACCTGGCGGACGTCCGCTTCGTGCCGCTGATCGGCGAAGAAGGCTGGGAAGACCAGGAAAGCTGGGAGCGCGGCGCCCCACGCACCGTGCAGACGCGGCCGCGGATGCCGGAGGGCCTGCCCGGCCTTATCTCACGGCATGGCGAGACCTTTACCGATCTCGATGAGGCCGATCTGGTGCCCCTGATCGAGCGCATAGGCGATGCCCGCGTGGTTCTCATCGGCGAGGCGAGCCACGGCACTTCGGATTTCTATCGCATGCGCGCCCGCATCACCCAGCGGCTGATCGTGGAGAAAGGCTTCGACATCGTGGCCGCCGAGGCCGACTGGCCGGACGCGGCCAAGATCGACCATTATGTGCGCCATCGCGACGTGCCACCCAGCGAATGGACGGCGTTTGCCCGTTTCCCCACCTGGATGTGGCGCAATCAGGAGACGCGCGAATTCGTCGACTGGCTGCACCGCTATAATTTCGATGTCCCTTATGAAAAGCGCACAGGGTTTTACGGCCTCGATCTCTACAGCCTTTATTCCTCGGTGCGCGCCGTCATCGACTATCTCGACAGCGTGAGCCCCGATCTTGCCCGCATCGCCCGCCAGCGCTACGGCTGCCTGAGCCCATGGGAGGCCGACCCGGCGGCCTATGGCCATGCCGCGCTGACCCGGGCCTATCATTCCTGCGAGGCCGAGGTGGTGGGACTGTTGGGCGACCTCCTGGTCAAGCGCCACGATCTCACCCGCTTCGATGGCGAACGCTTCCTCGATGCCGAGCGCAATGCTCGCGTGGTGGCCAATGCCGAGGCCTATTACCGGACCATGTATTACGGCTCGCGCGCTTCGTGGAACCTGCGTGACAGCCACATGATGGACACGCTCGAAGGGTTGCTGGCGTTTCGCGGCGGCCAGTCGAAGGCCGTGGTGTGGGCCCACAATTCGCATATCGGCAATGCCGCGGCGACCGAAATGAGTGCGCGTGGCGAGCATAATATCGGCCAGCTTTGCGCTGAGAAATGGGGGCAGGCTTCCTATCGCATCGGCTTCGGCACCGATCACGGGTTCGTGGCGGCCGCCTCCAACTGGGACGGAGCGATGGAGATCAAGGCGGTTCGCCCCGCGCACCGCCAGAGCTACGAGCACCAGTTCCACCTGACCAACGTGCCGGGGCTCATCCTGCCCCTGCGCGGTGGTCCCGGCGAACTCGTCTCCGAACTCGCCCGGCCGCGCCTGGAGCGCGCCATCGGTGTCATCTACCGGCCGGAAACGGAGCTGGCGAGCCACTATTTCGAGGCCCGCCTGCCGAGCCAGTTCGACGACTATGTATGGATCGACCAGACCAGCGCTGTAAAACCGCTGGACACGGCCGAACTGGAGGGCCTGCCCGATACCTATCCGTTTGGAATATGAACGCGGGCGCAGTTGATCGAGACAAGACCCTCATCCAGGTGCCAGCGTGTATCGGCCTTGGGTGTTTGCTGTTGGAGGCTGGCTGCAGAGACCCGGACAGACTGCGTAACGAGGTTTGATTTGGCGCAATGCAGTGCCCGGCTTTTTGTGGCTTTCTTCAAACATACGATCAGGGGCACTGCCAATGCTAAACGTAAGCAAGGCTGCCATGGAGAAATGTCCAGCTGGTCCTGCTAGTCAGGGAATGCGGCCTAGGTATGAAGCTGCACTGATCGCTAGCGGACTGGTTGACGATGTGACCGACGTGCTTGCGCTCGATGCTTGCCCTTGCCGATATTCCGAAGGGGATTTTGTCTGCCAACACGGCGACGCCGCGGAGGCGCTGTGGGTCATCGTTCTTGGTTCGGTTTCGGTGCGCGAAGGCAATCGCACGCTGTTCATGCGCCGCGAGAACGAGGTCGTCGGGGAGCAGAACATCCTCGGCAACGGATGCCGGCGCTGGTACGACCTGGTGGTGAGCGAGAACCAGGTTGAACTGCTCGAAATCGATAAAGCCAAGATCGAGCAGCATCCACAAGCCGACATCATCTGGCGGAACATTGCAAAAATCATATCGCTCAAGCTGAAGGACACGAGCAACAAGACCGCGACGTTGAGCCGGCAACTGGAGGATGACTCGTACATTCTGCACGCCTACACGAACGAGTATGCACTGGGTCGCAGACTGCAATCCGGTAGTGAAAGACCGACCGACTACCGGGTCCACCGCGCGATAATCTGGTTCTCCGATGTGGTCGATTTCAGCATGTATACGGTCCAGATGCCGCCAAGCAGAACCGCTGACATCATGCAGAGGTTCTTCAATGCGCAGTCAGCGCCGGTTGCTGACCATGGCGGACACATCGACAAGTTCATCGGTGACGGCATGATGGCATTCTGGGTGCTGTCGGATACCGAGCCCGCCAATCTCAAGTGCCTGCAGGCGCTGAGAGCAGCCGAAGAGGCGGTCAGCGCGGTGGCGAAGATTTGCATCGGCGATAAATCGCTGCATTTGCGGATTGGTCTGCACATCGGCATGGTCTTGAGCGGAGATTTCGGATCGACCACCCGTCATCAATTCACGCTGATCGGTCCGGAAGTTAACAGGGCCGCACGTCTGGAGCAGGTGCACCTTGAGGACGTCCTGGACGGGGCTGCTGGCTTGGGGGCTATTCGTTTGAGCGCCGAGTTTCGCGATGAGTTGAGCGAACCCATCCAAAAGCGGTATGGGCATGCCGTAAGGGCGAAAGCGAAGAACATCGGCGAGATAGCGATATTTTGCTAGCAACAGAGCGCGCTCCGTCGTCCAGGTTGTCGGCTTCTGGCCCATCGCTGCCGAATTGAGGCCTTCGGGATGATGGCCGCTATCGGAGGTGAAGCGGACATAAGTGTGCACCTGCCAGAATGGCCGCTTTTGATCCGGAAGCGACATGGGGAACCGCACCTTCAACCGGCGCGGATGGGCGGTCTGGCCTTCGATCCGATGCTCGGCACCCTCCCCGGCATGACGACGGACCTGGCGCTCGCATTGAGAGTGCTTGACGCGTGGCGGCCGGCACTCAATCTTGCCGGAACTACAAAAATACCCCAAATTAATCGCCGGATTCCGGTTGATCCGGGAAATGTCGCTTGTGGGTAACGCCGGCCAGGGCATTCATGGCCTCTATGAGCGGAGCATTGCAATGGGACGTGCTGTGCAAATCGCGGCAGTCCTTGCGGGCGTATTCCTCGCCCTAGTGGCGCCGGCGCAGGCGGAAAAGCGCGTGGCGCTGGTAATAGGGAACTCGGCCTATCAAAATGTTGCCCGGCTGCCCAATCCTGTGAACGACGCGGCCGCCGTGACGGCGGCATTCGAAAAGACAGGGTTTGCCGTCCACAAGGAAAGCGACCTCGATTACAGCCACATGCGCCGGGCGCTGCGCGACTTCGCACGCGTCGCGCAAGGCTCCGACGTGGCCTCCGCCAACCGCTCCAACGGCCGCGGCCTGTTGCGGGTCGAGCCGGCGGTGGGCACGCTGGTGAGCTATGCGGCGCGCGAAGGCACTATCGCCGAGGACGGCAGCAACGGACACAGTCCCTATTCCGCCGCGCTGCTGTCGCTCATCGATCAACCGGGCCTTGAAGTGAACTTCCTGTTCCGCAAGATGCGTGACAAGGTACTGGCCTCGACCGGCGGCCAGCAGGAGCCCTTCACCTATGGCTCAATCCCCGGTCGCCAACTCTATCTGATACCGCCGGTGGCCGCACCCACACCAAAGCCGGTCGTCAAGGCGCCGTCGGTGGATGAAAGCGCGTTCGAGGTTTCCTGTTGGGAATCGATCCGCAATGAGACCAATGCCTCGTTCTTCGAGGCCTACCTCAAGAAATACCCGAAGGGACAGTTTGCCGATCTCGCTCGGCTCAAGCTGGCCGCCACCGCCACGGGGCGCTGCCAATTGAGCAGCTGGGTGTTCAACATTGTCGCCAGCAGTGGCCATTTGAGCGGCGGTACGCGGTTTCTTGGCGACGCTGACCAAACTGCATTAGGATCGCGATTGAAGGGACAGGCTCCGGCGGGTAGGGCGTGACCGCGTAGCTGAAGTGCCGACCGGGCCGATCCGGTGCGTGCGCAACATGTGCCCGTTACGGGCGCGGTCATTTCCGGTAAGCTCGAACAAGATGCGCTATAACGCGCCGCGACCCGGCACCACTGCGGGAGATGGACTTTTTGTCGAAGCAAGACATGCGGGAATGATTGATCATGGTCATGCCTGAGGAGCCAGCCGTCACGGAACTTGTCGACATCGACCGGGCGCTGGCGCTTGGTGAGTTGTTCCGGGCTTACGATCTGGCCAGCGAGGGGCTGCGGAGCGATCCGCAGTCGATCGTTTTGAAGCATCGTGCCATCCTGGCGGTGGCACGATCGGGAGCAACGGCCGAGGCGCAGCGCCTTTATCGCTTTTGGCAGATGGATGCCGCGCGACCGCCAGAACGCCAACTGGCGAGCGATGTGGCGGCGCTGGGCGCCCGGCTCCTGAAGGACGTGGCGTTTGAGGCTGCGCCCGAGCAGCAACCGGCGTTGCTCGAACGGGCGGCGGATGCCTATGAGAGCATCTTTCACGCCCATCGCACCGAACATGCCGGCGTCAATGCCGCGACCCTGCATCTTCTGGCGGGCAATGCCGAGCGCGCGCGACAATTGGCGAGCGAGACGCTGAAGGTGATTGTCGGCGATGACTATTATGCCCACGCCTCCCGGGCCGAATGCGAACTCCTGCTTGGCAACCGTGAAGGGGCGGCGTCGGAAATCGCCCTGGCCGGGCTTCGATCCAGCGAACGGGCCGACCCGGCGGCGCGGACCGGTACCAGACGCCAGCTCGGCCGGGTTTGCGAGGCCATGGGCATCGGCGCTGAAATTCTCGACCCGCTCAGATCGGGATGCGTGGTGCGCTACCTTGGCCACATGCCGGGAAGTAGGTTGACGCAGGATCAGGCGATCGCGCTTGCGCCGAAGATCGCAGGGCTTCTGCAACAGCTCGATGCCAGCACTGGCTATGGCGCACTGGCGGCAGGTGCCGACATCATCTTTGCCGAAGCGCTTATCGCCCGCGGCGCCGACCTCAACGTGGTGCTGCCCTTCGACGTCGACAGCTTTCGCGAAGTCTCGGTCAGGCAAACCGGTGGCGAGGAATGGGTGCCGCGCTTCGACCGCTGCCTTGCGGGCGCGACGAGCGTGACGATCGCCAACGACGACTGGGTGCCGGGAGACGTGAGCGCCTTCAGGTACGGGGGAACCATGGCGTCGGGGATGGCGTTGCTGCGCAGCCAGTTTCTCGACGCGCCGGTGGTGCAGGTGGCGATCTGGGACGGCGGGCCGTCGGGAGGCCCCGGCGGCACGGCGGAGGACGTCGCGACCTGGGCGAAACTGGGTCTCGTACAGCATGTCATCACGCCGGCCGGTGCGCCAATTGCCGATTTCGACGAGGCGCTGCCACCTTCTGCGGTGCCGCAAGCCGGGATCCGCGAAAACCGGCCCATCGTGTTCGGCGATCTTGCCGGCTTCAGTTCGGTGCACGAAGCCGAGGTGCCGGCGGTATTCGAGCACGTGTTCGGCGCCTTGGCCGCCGCCATCGAACCGCTGGAGGGCAACATCCTGGTGCGCAACACCTGGGGCGACGGGATCTTTCTGGTGTTCGACGAAATAGACGCAGCCGCGGAGTGCCTGCTGCGCATGCAAGAAGCACTGTCGCTGGTCGACAGGCCGGCGATCGGGCTGTCGCAGGACATGCAGCTGCGGCTGGGGGCGCACTACGGGCCGATGCTCAAGACGCTCGATCCGATGACGCGGCGGGAAACGTTCGTGGGCGTGCAAGTGAACCGCGCGGCACGGATCGAACCGATTACGCCGCCGGGTATCGTCTATGTCACCGAAGCCTTCGCCGCCGCCTTGGCGTTGCGTCCGCAGGCGGGCTTCACCTGCGACTACAAGGGCCGGGTTGCCCTCGCCAAGAAGGCCGGCGAATACCCGGTGCTGAGCCTCAGGCGAAAGGGGCTCTAGTTTAATTGGCTCAAGTCGACCGGCAACGGGTCATGCTTGCCGCAGATCGGCCGCAGTCCCGACAGGCCATAGCGCTTCATCACGCCATCGAGGCTGGTGTTGTTGCCCAGCCGCTGACAGGCGACCGCAAAGCCATCGCCTTGCCCGAATTTTGAGACATCCCACACCCGCGCGGTGCCGTCCCACGATGCCGTCAGTACGCGGCTGCCATCGGGTGAGAACACCGCCGATGTCACATATCCCGCATGTCCGACCAGCACGCCGAGCTCGGCGCCGGTCGCTGTGTCCCACACCCGCGCGGTGTCGTCGTCAGACGCCGTCACGATACGCCGGCCATCCGCTGAGAAGCTGGCCTGATTTACCGGTCCTTCATGCCGGTTCAGGATCTCCAGCACGGCGCCCGTGGCGGCGTCCCACAGGCGGGCGGTATGGTCCCAGGACGCTGTCAGGACCTGCCGGCTGTCGGGCGAAAACACGGCGGATTTGAGAAATCCGGTATGCCCTTCGAGCACGGCGATCGGGGCGGCTGTTGCCGCGTCCCACACCCGTGCGGTCTGGTCACTCGACCCCGTCACGATCCGCCGGCCATCGGGAGAGAACACGGCAGAGGTGACGGACCTATTGTGGCCTTTCAGCACGTGGAGCAATGCACCGGTTGCCGCGTCCCACAGGCGTGCGGTGTAGTCGTCGGAAGCGGTCACCACCCGCTGGCCATCGGGTGAAAATGCGGCCGAATTGACATGGCCTTCATGTCCCTTGAGTACTGCAAGCTGGGCGCCTGTCGTCGCGTCCCAGACCTGCGCGGTGTCGTCCCACGACGCCGTGACGACCCGCCGCCCATCGGGCGAGAACCGAGCCGATGTGACGGTGTTGCCATGGCCCTTCAGCACCACGATCCGGGCGCCTTTAACCGAGTCCCAAATCTCTGCGGTATCGCCTACGGGCATCAGCAGCCGGCGGCCGTCCGCAGAGAATTCAACAGAGCTGATAAAGCCGTGATGTCCAATCAGCACCGCCGTCGCGTTTCCCGTTGCCGCGTCCCACACCCCTGAGTCTTTGCCATTGGACACCATTGCGATGCGCCGGCCGTCCGGCGAGAATACGGCTGCGTTGGCCTGTCCGCCGTATCCTTGGATTTTCAGCAGCGTGGCTCCCGCCACCGCGTCGCGCACCTGGGTGGGGTCGCCCCATAACTTCGTGGACTCCTGCGTGCCGTCGGCCAAGATGATGGTTTCTTTACGTTTCGGCGCCCCGAGTTCGGCTCCCGTTGCCGCGTCCCACACCCGCGCCGTCTTGTCGTCCGACACCGTCAGCACCCGGCGGCCGTCGGACGAGAACACGGCCGATGTGATGGCTGCGCTGTCCCCCTTGAACACCAGCAGTTCGGCTCCCGTTACCGCGTCCCACACCCGCGCGGTCGAGTCCTCGGACGCCGTCAGCACCCGCCGACCGCCGGGCGAGAAAACCGCGGACCTGACCGGCTTGCCGTGACCTTTCAGCACCACGAGTTGGGCGCCCGATACCGCATCCCACACCCGCGCGGTGTTATCATCGCACGCCGTCACCACGCGCCGGCCGTCGGGCGAAAACATTGCCGAATGGATGCTGGCGCCGGGCACGCGCAGCACCGCCAGCGGGGCGCCGGTTGTCGCGTCCCACAGCCGCGCCGTGTAGTCATCGGACGCGGCGAGCACGCGCTGGCCATCGGGGGAGAACACGGCCGAATTGACAGTGGCATAATTGCTCTTCAGCACCACGAGTTGGGCGCCGGTTGCCGCGTCCCACACCCGTGTGGATGAATCGGCGGACGTCGTCATCACCCGCCGGCCATGCGGCGAGAAAATCGCGGATGTGACGGGTCCGCCCTCTCCGTTCAGCACGTGAAGCGGGGCGCCGGTTGCCGCGTTCCACAGCCGCGCGGTCCCGTCCCACGAGGCGGTAAGCACCCGCCGGCCATGCGGTGAAAACACCGCCGACGTGACGGCGCTGCCATGGCCCTTCAGCACCACGAGTTGAGCGCCTTTTTGCGCATCCCACACCTCATCGGTGTCGTCGGCGGAAGCCGTCAGCACCTGCTGCCCATCGGGGGAAAAGACCGCGGACGTGACCGCGCCGTGAACGCCCTTCAGCACCGCGATCGGGGCGCCTGATGCCGCATCCCATACCCGCACGTTGCTGTCGTCACCGGCTGTCAGGATGCGCCGGCCGTCGGGCGACAACGCGGCGTGGTTGGCGTTGAACCTGAGACGTTCGCGATCTTCCGGCAGAACGGCATCCAGTGTTTTGAGCGTGCGCTGCAACTGCGGCCGCGCGGCATCGCCGGTTCGCGGCCAGGCGGCCAGCGCCAGCTTGACGGCCTCGGCGGGGCGATCGTTTGACAGCGCCACCCTGGACAGTTCCGCCAGGGCGATGGTTTCATTGCGGCTCGCCGCCGATCGGCTGGAGATGGCCTGCGCCGTCTCGCGCCTGGCCACCGCGGCCTGACGGGCGGCTTCGACGGTCTTTTTCATGGCGATCTGGGCCTGGGCCTGGGCCTCGCTGCGCTTCACCCACCCGTAGCCGGCCGCGGCGATGGCGGCGGCGGCCAAGAGGCTGGCGGCGATGAGACCGAAGCGGGTGCGGCGGGCGACCTTGCCCTGTTCCCTGGCAAGCTTGCGGGCCTGTTCCAGTTCGGCGTTGCGGCGTTGGTCCTCGGCATCGCGGCAGGCTACCAGGTAGGCCCGCTCGTCGCGGCCTAGGAAGCTGGCGAGATCGTCGCGCTGCTGCAGCCGCTCGGCATCCTCCAGCCGCCCGGCGGAATGGCTCAGCCAGCCCGCATCCCTGGCATTGGCAAGCCAGTCGCGGGTCGATGTCCGCACGCCCTCCAGCGTCGTCAGGGCGGCAAGATCCTCCTTCAGCCAGCCCAGCAGCAGGCCCCACTGCCTGAGCAGGGCCTCATGTGCCGGCTCTATGGTGCGCTCGCGGGTTTCGGGGTCGACATCGCTGGCCAGCAGCCGCGCCTCGATCAGATGCCCGATCAGGGGGCGGGCCTCTTCGGGGATCTCGCCATGGCGCGCCACCCGCCGGCGCGGCGTACCGGTTGCCGGATCAATGCCAGCCAGCCACGGGATGAGCGCCCGCCTGAGCAGGGCGAGCCGCGCCTGGTGGTCCCTGGGCACGGCCGGGTTGGCATCGGCGCGCTTCAGCGCCGCCATGACCGCCGCCTCGATGGAGCCTTCAAGTCCCCCCAGTGTCTCGTAGTCCGCCAGCTGCAGGTTATCGCCTCAAGTCGTCGGCTGCATCAAGCCTCGCCACGGCCATTCAGCCGCGGCTTGCCTGCCCCAGGCGCTCTTGCACGACGCGGCGGAAATCGCCGTTTTCGCGGGTCGTGAAGCCCAGAATGCCCGACACCCGCCACACCAGGTTGGCCTCGTGCGCCTCGATTACCCCGTCGGCCAGCACGATTTCCCATAACATCTCGATGATCCGTCCGCGATGTTCGCGGTCGTAGGTATCCTTGATGGTGCGGGTGAAGTGGTAGAAGTCGACGGCCTCCTTCTCCTCGCTTTCCGCCGCCATCACAAGGCTGGCGATCTCGCCGTCGGCAAGGTCGAATTTTTCCTTCAGCAAACGGTCCCTGGCCGCTTCTTCAGCGGGACTTATATTGCCGTCGATGCGCGAAGCGTGAACCAGCAGGCCCGCCACTGCCCGGCGGATATCCTTTTCGTTGTTTTCGACATGCGCCTCGCCATTGAGGAGTTGCTTCAGATGGTCAAAGAACACCGGTTAAACCTTTCTTCTGTCGTTCCGCCCTTCGGCGCTCCGCCTTGCGGCTGGCATCCGTGGTCTCCATATAGACATCATCGCTGAAGATTGACGTTTGGAGTCATGAATTAAATGTCATTGTTGCTCAATGTGCTGTGGGTGGTGTTTGGCGGCTTCTGGATGGCCGTCGGCTGGCTTTTTGCCGCTGTCATCATGGCTGTCACCATCATCGGCATCCCATGGGCACACGCGGCGATCAACATCGCCTTTTATACCCTGTTGCCCTTCGGACATACCGTGGTCGACCGCGAAGAACTGACTGGCCGGGCGTCCATAGGCACCGGCCCGCTCGGCGTGGTCGGCAACATCTTGTGGTTCGTCTTCGCCGGCTGGTGGCTCGGCCTTGCCCACCTCGTCACCGCCTTTTTTCTGGCGATCACCATCATCGGCCTGCCCTTTGCCTGGGCACACCTGAAGCTTGCCGGCCTCGCCCTGTGGCCGATCGGCAAGGCGATCGTGCCCATCGAGGGTGCCTGGCCTCACACCGCCACCTTCAATCGACAGTAACCGCTTCGGCTGCATGCCTGGCGCTCGATCGCAGCGGCTGTTCCTTCATCAACACAATGAAGATGAAGGCAATCAGGAAGCCGCATCCCGCTGCCATGAACATATAGAAAAAGGCTGTGGGGTTGACGCTTGCCGGGCTGGCCAGGCTGCCCGCCTTATGCGCACCGCCCAGGAGGATGACCCCGAACACCGCCACCAGGATGGCGCTGCCCAGTTGGCGGAAGAAGTTCATGGTGCCGGTGGCGGTACCGAGCTGATGTGCTTTGACAGCGTTCTGGATAGCTACCGTCGTCGTCGGCAACACTGTGCCCAGCCCGATACTGATGCACCCGAGTACCATCTCGAACACCGCAATCGGCATCTGGGCGTCGAAAAACGCTATGACCACCGTGGCGATCATGGCGACCATCAGGCCAATGACCGGAACGCGCTTGTAGTGGGTGATGCGTCCCATCGACTGTCCGGCTATGGTCGCGCCGATGACGACGCCCACCATCAGCGGGATCAGCGCAAGCCCTGAATCTGCGGTGCTCATGGCGCGGGCGTTCTGGAAGTAGATCGGCATGTAGATCGATAGCGCTATGTAGGTGCCCATGCTGAAGCAAGCTGATGCCGTGCCCGTCGAGACTACCCGGTTCGCCAGCACTTCCAGCGGGATCAGCGGCTCCGCAGCTGTCGCGATGCGCCAGGAAAAGGCCAGCCACAACACCATCGAGAGCGTCAGAAGGCCGGCGACCGGCGCCGACAGCCAGCCATGGTCATTGCCGGCGAAATGCAGGGCCAGCATCAGCGTCACCGTGGCCCCCACCATCAGCACCGAGCCCAGCACATCGAGCCGGTGCGGCCGGTCGTTGCGCGGCAGGCGCCTGAGCGCCGAACGGGTCATCAGCCAGGCGGTTGCCCCTAACGGCAGGTTGGTCCAGAAGATCAGCGTCCAGTGCAGGTATTCCGTCAGCACCCCGCCGAGCGTCGGCCCCAGGAGACTGGCGAGCAGGAACACGCTGGCGAAATAGATCTGGTAGCGCCCCCGCTCCTTGGGGGCGATGATATCGGCGATGATGGTCTGGGCCAGCGATATGAGCCCGCCGCCACCCAGCCCCTGCACGGCCCGTGCGCCGATGAGGAACAGCATGTTGGGCGCCATGGCGCAGCCGATCGAGCCGACCATGAACACCGAAATGCCGAGCATCAGCGCAATCCGCCGCCCATGCATGTCGGAGAACTTGCCATACAGCGGCGTCACCGCCGTCGCCGTCAGGAGATAGATGGCGGCAACCCACGAGATGTTGCGGAATTCACCCAGTTCGCGGGCAATGGTCGGCAGGGCGGCGGCGATGATGGTCTGGTCGAGGGCACCAAGAAACATCGCCACACAGACGCCGACGACGATCAGCATGATGTCGGCATGACTCAATTCGCCTGCGTCCGCCGCCTCTTTGGCCATCTTTGGGCTTGCGTCCATGTCAGGGTCTCGAATCCGCAAAAAGCATCGCGAACCTGTCGCCGGTTCGCCGTTTCAAGTCAATCATGCCGCCGCGTCGTCCGTGGTCAATCGCGCGCCGCCAGCAGGGCACGCGCGATGATGACGCGCATGATCTCGTTGGTGCCTTCGAGGATCTGGTGCACCCTCAGGTCGCGGACGATCTTCTCGATGCCATAATCGGCGAGATAGCCGTAGCCGCCATGCAGTTGCAGGCAGCCGTTCGCCACCTCGAAGGCGGCATCGGTGACGAACAGCTTGGCCATGGCGCAATGCTTGGTGGCATCGCTGGCGCCGTTATCGAGCTTCCACGCCGCCTGGCGCAGGAAGACCCGCGCTGCCTGCAGCTTGGTCTCCATTTCGGCGAGACGGAATTGCAGGCCCTGGAAGCTGTCGATGGTCTGCCCGAAGGCCTTGCGCTCGCCCATGTAGGAAAGCGTCTTGTCGAGCGCTGCCTGCGCGCCGCCCAGCGCCGAGGCCGCGATATTGAGCCGCCCGCCATCGAGGCCGGCCATGGCGTACTTGAAGCCCGATCCTTCCTCGCCAACGAAATTGGCGGCCGGCACCTGGCAGTCGTCGAACTGCACCTGGGCGGTGGGCTGGGCGCGCCAGCCCATCTTGTCTTCGAGCGCCCCGAAGCTCAAGCCTTCGGCATCCGCCTCGACGATCATCGTCGAAACGCCCTTCGGCCCCTCGCCGCCGGTCCGGCACATGACGACATAGGCATCGGAATAGCCGCCGCCGGAGATGAAGGCCTTGGTGCCGTTGAGGCGGTAGCCGTTGCCAGAACGCGTCGCCCGCGTGGTGAGGGCGGCGGCATCCGAGCCCGAGCCCGGCTCGGTCAGGCAGTAGGAAAAGACCTTCTGCATGGAGCATAGCGCCGGCAGCCAGCGGGCCCGGCATTCCGCGCTGCCGAACTTGTCGATCATGCCGCCGCACATGTTGTGGATAGACAGGAACGAGGCCACCGCTGGGCACGCCATGGCCAGCGCCTCGAAGATGAGTGTGGCATCGAGCCGCGTCAGCCCCGAGCCGCCGTGCTCCGGCGCGACATAGATGCCGCCGAGCCCCAGGGCGCCCACCTCCGGCCACAAATCCTTGGGTATGGTGCCGGCCTTTTCCCAGACGCGGGCATGGGGCGCGATGCGCTCCTGGCCGAAGCCATGGGCCATATCGAAGATCGAACGCTGTTCTTCCTGAAGTGCAAAGTCCATGGGGTCCGCGTGGCTCCTCGGCCAAGGGGGCAGATCGGTGACGGACCTCTATATCAAACTGCCAGGGCTTAACCTACCCGCCAAATGGCAGACATTCCGGGTTGGCAAGAGGCCGCCACTCGTATCCGGCTGGTATATCCTGGCCCTAGAGTTTCTGAGCATGGGTGTAAAAATTCAGAAAGTCCTTGAAAGCGTCCAGCAGAAACGGTGCGAACACCTTCGCTGTCGGCGGCGTCATCCCGGGATAGAGCGGATCGATGGGGGTGAAGTTGGACCACAGCGACACCTTGGCCGGCCGTGGGGAGGCCATCGGCGACCCCGGCTTGGCGTCCTTGTCCACCGCAGCCGCATACCACTGGTAGGCCTCCACAAAAATGACGCCGCCAGCCCCCTCGGGGGTGGTCATGAATTCAAACTCCAAATTCAAATAGTCTGTTGCTTTATTCTGTCGAAATATTCCTTCACCCGAACAGTTCCAGCGCCGCCCGGCGCTCCTTTCAATGCTGCCACCAAATAGCAAGGTCGCCGAGAATTTGTGTCTGTTCACCCTCCGGAAAGTGATCTCGCCGCCGTGCCGGCCCCAGGTGCGCAAGCCCCTTCGCGCCACGCCTGCGATAGCGATGCCGCTTGCCGCAAGGGCAAGGCGAACGGCGCAAAAGAAGTGACAGATGCCGGGGGCCTGCAGTACCGTTTCATCGATTGCAGGATTGGATCCGATGTCCCGGATATTCGTCAGTCATTCGAGTGCCGACAACGGCGCCGCGGTGGCGCTGCGCGACTGGCTGCTGGCGGCCGGGTGGGACGATCTGTTTCTGGATCTCGACCCGCAGCGCGGCATCGCGGCGGGAGAGCGCTGGGAACGGGCGCTGAATGAGGCGGCGAATCGCTGCGAGGTGGTGGTGTTCCTGGTGAGCCGCACGTAGCTCGCCTCGGCTTGGTGCCTGAAGGAGTTCCACCTCGCCGCGCGGCTGAACAAGCGCATGTTCGGTGTGCTGGTGGAGGACATCCCCGTGTCCGAGCTGCGGGGCGAACTGACGGCGACATGGCAACTGGTCAGCCTGGCGTCGGGCAAGGACCACCAGATGTTCCGCGCGGTGATCCCGCCGCATGACAAGGAGGTGCATGTCACCTTTTCGCGCAGCGGGTTGAACCGGCTGAAGACCGGGCTGACGAGGGCCGGGCTCGATGCGGGGTATTTCCAGTGGCCGCCCGACGATGACCCCGAGCGACCGCCGTATCGCGGGCTGAAGGCACTGGAAGCAGAAGATGCCGGCATCTTCTTTGGCCGCGAGGCGTCGACGATTGCCGCACTCGACCGCTTGCGGGGCCTGCGCGAAGCCGCGCCGCCGCGGCTTTTGGTCATTCTCGGCGCCTCAGGGGCGGGCAAGTCGTCGTTCCTGCGGGCCGGTGTGATACCGCGGCTGGAGCGCGACGACCGCCACTTCCTGGCGTTGCCGGTCATGCGGCCTGAACGGGCAGCGCTGAGCGGCGAGACGGGACTGATCCGCTGCCTGGAACAGGCGCTGAAGCGGGCCGGGATCGGCGTCAAGCGGGCGAGCATCAAGCAAGGCGTTGATGAGGGGCCTGAAAAGCTCCTTCACCTTTTGGGTGAACTGGCCGCCAGCCACCCGGTGGAAGCAATGCCCGGGCAGACCGCGCCCCGGCCCCCGGCCGTCGTCATCGCCATCGACCAAGGAGAAGAGCTGTTCGCCACCGAGGGGGCCGAAGAGGCGGCAAGACTCCTTGGATTGCTGAAGGCGCTGATGCTGGCGCGTGAGCCCGATGTGATCGTGGTCATCGCCATCCGCTCCGATGCCTATGAGCCACTGCAATCGGCAAAGGCACTGGAGGGGGTGCGGCAAGAGACCTTCAGCCTGCCGCCGATGCCGCAAGGCGCCTACCAGACGGTGATCGAGGGACCGGCCAGGCGGCTTGCCAGCTCAACCCGCGCGTTGCGCATCGACGCTGCCCTGACGCAGCGGCTGATGGCCGATATCGAGGCGGGCGGCGGCAAGGATGCCCTGCCGCTCTTGGCCTTCACGCTGGAGCGGTTGTACGCCGACTACGGCGGCGACGGCAATCCTTCGAGCTGCCGCCGCGTCATTGGTTCGGTTTCATCAAAAAGCCAAAGGCCGCCATGAGCCATATTCAGCATCTCGGTGCCGTCCTCGCCCTCAATGCCCGGCTGTTCCCGGAGCGGATCGGTGCAGCCGACCTCGAGCGGCAGATGACGTTTTCGCAATGGAACGCGCGCGCCTGCCGACTGGCCAATGCCCTCTTGGGCCTCGGCCTCGAAAAGGGCGACCGGGTGGCGATTCTCGCCTACAACCGGCTGGAATGGCTGGAAATCTATACTGCCACCGCCAAGGCGGGGCTGGTGGCGGTGCCGGTCAACTTCCGCCTCATGGGACCCGAGGTCGCCTACATCGTCGGCAACTGCGAGGCGCGCGCGCTCATCGTCGAGGAAGCGCTTGCCGGCGTCGTCGAAGAGGTAAGGGCGGATTTGCCGGTGGCGGATCAAAACTTCATCCTGATCGGTGGCAAGCGGGCCGGCTATCGCGACTATGAGGACGTGGTCGCATCGGGTGGAGAGGGCGAACCGGGCGTGGCGGTGGCGCCGGGCGATGCGTGGACGCTGATGTATACTTCCGGCACCACGGGCAAGCCCAAGGGAGCGATCCGCAGCCATCGGGGATCGGCGCTCTTGTCTCTCGTCACCGATGTGGAACTGGGCTTCAGCCGCCGCGACCACGGCTTGCTGGTGATGCCCATGTGCCATGCCAACTCGCTTTATTTCTTCGGCGCGCTGGCCTATTGCGGGGCGCCGGTGACGGTCTATTCGCGCCGCAGCTTCGAGCCCGACGAACTGCTCACGACATTGGCTCGAACCGGGGCGAGCTTCACCTCGCTGGTGCCCACCCACTACATCATGATGCTGGCGCTGTCGGCCGCGGCGAAGGCGCGGCAGGACGTTTCACGGATCTCGAAGCTGATGATCTCGTCAGCCCCGGCGCGGCGCGACACCAAGCTGGCGATCATGGAATATTTCAACAATTCCGGACTTTTCGAATTGTACGGTTCGACCGAGGCAGGATGGGTGACCATGCTGCAGCCGGAAGAGCAGTTGACCAAGCTGGGCTCGGTGGGGCGCGAATGCGTTGGATCCGGGCGCATCCGCATTCTCGATAGTCAAGGCAACGAGGTTCCCGACGGCGAGGCGGGGGAGCTTTATTCCTCGAACCCCTGCACCTTCGACGGCTACTGGAAGCTGCCGGAAAAGACGGCCGAAGCCTTCCGCGGCGATTACTGCAGCGTTGGCGACCTGGCGCGGCGCGATGAAGACGGCTTCATCCATCTGGTCGACCGCAAGGCCAACATGATCATCTCAGGCGGCGAGAACGTCTATCCTTCGGAGGTGGAGAACGTCATGGGCGGCCATCCGGCCGTGAAGGAGGTGGCGGCGATCGGGGTGCCGCACGAGAAATGGGGCGAGAGCGTGCATGCGGTGGTGGTGCTGCACGAAGGCGCGCATGTCAGCGAACCGGAATTGATCGAGTGGGTGAAGCCGCGCATGGCGGGCTACAAGCGGCCGCGCTCGGTTTCCTTCATCGCCGACGACGAGATGCCCCGCACTGCTACCGGCAAAATTCTGTATCGTCTACTCAGAATGCATATTGCGGGAGAAAAAACATGATAATCGACTTGAATGCCGATGAAAATGCCTGTGCCGCCTGGATTGCGCGGTTCCTCAAACGCCGCGGCATCGACCGCATCTTCGGCCTGCAGGGCGGGCATATCGAGCCGATCTGGGATTTTGTGGCGCGGTATGGCATCCGCATCGTCGATGTGAGGGACGAGGGTGCGGCGGTGCACATGGCGCATGCCCATGCCGAACTGACGGGCACGGTGGGCGTGTGCATGGTGACGGCGGGCCCGGGGGTCACCAATACGGTGACGGCGATGGCCAATGCCTCGCTGGCGCGCATGCCCATTATGGTGATCGGCGGGTGCACCTCGCGCCCGCAGGCTAACATGGGGCCGCTGCAAGACATCCCGCATGTGGAGATATTGAGGCCAGTCACCCGCGCCGCGCGCACCTTGCGGGTGGCCGATCAGGTGGTGCGCGAACTGGACGAGGCCTATTCACGCGCCATGGGCGACATGGGCGAGCCGGGGCCGGTCTATGTGGAGGTCCCCACCGACGTGCTGCGCACCCATGTACCGGCCGAACTGGTGCTGGAGGACTGGATGCGGGCCAAGCCGAAGCACTGCATGCCGCCCGAGCCGGGCGCGGTGGAAGCAGCCATCGAGGCCATCTGGTCGGCGCGGCGGCCACTGGTCATGAGCGGGCGCGGGGCGCGCGGAGCCGAGAGTGAACTGGTGCGCTTTCTCGATGCATCGGGGGCGCTTTATCTCGATACCCAGGAAAGCCGCGGGCTGGTGCCGGCCGATCACCCCTCGGTGGTGGGCGCGGTGAGGGCGGCGGCGATGACCGAAACCGACTGCGTCCTCGTCATTGGGCGCAAGCTCGACTACCAGGTGGGCTACGGCTCGCCGGCGGTGTTCCCCGATGCTCGTTTCATACGGCATTCCGATACAGCGGGTGAACTCATCGACAACCGGCGCGGCGACCCGGAAATTTTTTGCAAGCCCGGCGCTGGCGCTGCAGGCCATGGTGGAGGGAGCCGGCAACCGGCCCGCCAACACGGACACGGTCTGGGCGGAGGGTTTGCGCAAAAAGCATCGTGAACGCATGGCCAAGGGACCGGCCAGCGACAAGTTGGGGTCGGATGGAAAGGTGCACCCCAATGCCATTTTCGCGGCCATCGCCGAGGTGGCCGATCCTGACTACATCGCCATCGCCGACGGCGGCGACCTGTTGAGCTTTGCCCGCGTGGGACTTCAGGCCCGCACCTACATGGATGCCGGCGCCTTCGGCTGCCTTGGCGTTGCGGTGCCCTATGCCATCGCAGCCGCGCTGGCCGAGCCTGATCGACAGGTGATCGCGGTGACCGGCGACGGCGCCTTCGGGATCAACGCCATGGAGATCGACACCGCCGTGCGGCATGGGGCGGAGATCGTGGTCATCGTCTCCAACAACGCCGCCTGGAACATCGAGCGCTACGATCAGGAGGCCAATTACGGCAACCGGGTGGTGGGCACCACGCTGAGGCATTCCGATTATGCCGCCATGGCCCGCGCGCTGGGTGCGCATGGCGAGCGGGTGGAGGATCCGGGCGACATGGCTGCGGCGCTCCAGCGGGCGCTCGACAATGCGCCGGCACTCATCGATGTGGTGACTTCGCAGAGCGTGGTATCCTCGGATGCGCAAAAGGGCCTGGGGTTCGTGCCCGACTATCAGGCGCTCACCACCTGGGACGAGGCCGAGCGCAAGCGCCGGGGGCTTTGACCGAAATCAATGTGTATTTCCACCCGGGGGCTAGCATTCTCCACATTGCGAGGAAGGACATGAGACATGGGCAGTTTCAGACTTGTTGCCGTTGCCGGCGCGCTGGTGGTCATCTGTGCCGGTCCGGCATGGGCAGAGGGCAATGCCAAGGCGGCCACGCCGATCATCGCCGAATACTGCACCGCATGCCACGTCATCCCGGGCTTCAAGCCGCGCTTTGAAAAGGCCGACGTCAAGGCGCCGGATTTTCAGAAGATGGCCGACGAGCCTGCTGTCTATACAACTGCGCGCATCGAGGCGTTCCTGCACAAACCGCACTTTCCCATGACCAAATTCGTGCTCTCGACCACGGATATCGACAATCTGGTGGCCTTCATCGAGAGCTTGCGCAAGCCGTAGGTCTGCCCCGTTGCCGCTCATTGGTGTCATCGTCGGGCTTGACCCGAAGACTTGGGGGCACCCGCCCGAGCACTGGCCCGTGGATCCCCGTGTCAGGCACGGGGATGACACCAATAATTGGGGTCGCTCCCACCCACCCCTCCACTCTGCCATTGACGCCGGGCTGGCGAAAATGGCACCTGATCGGCGTTGATCTATCGAAGGGGCGCCGATGGCAAAATTCCAGTCGCTGAAAGACGCCCTGGCGGAAAATCTCAACGATGGCGACGTGGCGGCCTTCGAGGGATTTACCCACCTCATTCCGTTCGCCGCCGCCCATGAGGCCATTCGCCAGGGTTTCAAGAATCTCACCCTCATCCGCATGACGCCAGATCTCATCTACGACCAGATGGTCGGCATGGGGATGGCGAAAAAGCTGGTGTTTTCCTATGTGGGCAATCCCGGCGCCGGGCTGCTGCTCAGGGTGCGCGATGCCATCGAGAAGGGTTGGCCCAACGCGGTTGAGATCGAGGAACACTCCCACGCCGGCATGGCCAATGCCTATGAGGCGGGTGCGGCGGGGCTGCCGTGCGCGATGTTCCGCGGCTACAAGGGCGCCGGGCTGAAAGAGGCCAACCCCAATATTCGCAGCCTCACCTGCCCGTTTTCCGGCGAGGAACTGGCGGCCATTCCGGCGCTAAAGCCGGACGTCACCTTCATCCATGCCCAGAAGGCCAACCGCGACGGCGATGTGCTGGTCGAAGGCATCATCGGCATCCAGAAGGAAGCGGTGCTGGCGGCCAGGCGCGCCGTGGTGACGGTGGAGGAGGTGGTCGACGATTTTGCCGGGCTGCACCCCAACGCCTGCGTTTTGCCGCGCTGGACGGTGACGGCGATTGCCGAAGTGCCGGGCGGGGCGAACCCGTCTTATGCCCACGGGTATTACGGTCGCGACAATGCCGGCTATCTGAAGTGGAACGACATCGCCGCCGATCGCGAGCGGTTTTCCGCCTGGATCGAGGAAAACGTCCTTGCCGTCGGCCCGGAGGTGTTCGCGGCGCGGGTTGCCTCCTTGCGAAAGGCCAGGCCATGACCGCCTCACCGTCCGAGATGATGACCATCGCCGCAGCAAGGGCGCTGAAGGACGAGGATGTGTGCTTCGTCGGCATCGGGGCGCCGTCGGCGGCCTGCAACCTTGCTCGCCTCACCCATTCGCCAGGCATCACCCTCATCTACGAATCGGGCACCATCGGTACCGCACCCGATGTGTTGCCGCTCTCTATCGGCGACGGGGAATTGTGCGAAACGGCGGTGACCACGGTCTCGGTGCCGGAGATGTTCCGCTACTGGCTGCAGGGCGGGCGCATCTCCGTCGGCTTTCTCGGCGCCGCCCAGCTCGATCCTTTCGGCAATATCAACACCACGGTGATCGGCGACTACCACCACCCCAAGGTGCGCCTGCCGGGCGGCGGCGGGGCGCCGGAGATCGCCACCTCGTGCGG
>CAZMSA010000022.1:0-27899 GCA_964568825.1 uncultured Rhizobiaceae bacterium
AAGCGGCAGGCCGGCTGCATACCGCGCGCTCGCGCAACGACCAGGTGGCGACCGATTTCCGGCTGTATGTGCGTGATGCCATCGACACCCTGACCCAACAGATCGAGGCCTTGATGCGGGCGCTGGCGGACAAGGCCTTGGCCCACGCCGCCACCATCATGCCCGGCTTCACCCACCTGCAACCGGCCCAGCCGGTCACCTTCGGCCATCATCTGCTCGCCTATGTGGAGATGCTCGACCGCGACCGCGGGCGGCTTGGCGATGCCAGGAAGCGTCTCAATCAGTCGCCGCTGGGGGCGGCGGCGCTTGCCGGGACATCGTTTCCCATCGACCCGGCCATGACCGCCAGGGCGCTGTCGTTCGATGCCCCGATGCATAATTCGCTCGATGCGGTGGCAGACCGCGATTTCGCGCTGGAAACGCTTGCCGCCGCCGCCATCTGCGCCACCCACCTGTCGCGTTTCGCCGAGGAAATCGTCATCTGGTCGACGCCGCAGTTCGGCTTCATCACGCTTTCCGATGCCTTTTCCACCGGCTCCTCGATCATGCCGCAGAAGCGCAACCCGGACGCGGCCGAACTGGTGCGCGCCAAGCCGGGGCGCATCATCGCTGCGTTCACCGGCTTGATGATCGTCATGAAGGGGCTGCCGCTGGCCTACGGCAAGGACATGCAGGAGGATAAGGAAGCCTTGTTCGATGCCCTCGACAACCTGTCGCTGGCACTTGCCGCGATGACCGGCATGGTGGGCGACATGGTGGCCAACGAGAAGGCCATGCGGGCCGCCGCCGCCGCCGGCTATTCCACCGCCACCGACCTTGCCGACTGGCTGGTGCGGGTGCTCGGCAAACCGTTCCGCGAAGCCCATCATACCACCGGGGCCATCGTCGCCGTGGCCGAGAAGCGGGGCCTCGAACTGGCCGATCTCGATCTCGCGGCCATGCAGAAGATCGAGCCCGGCATCACCGGCGATGTGTTCAAGGTGCTCACCGTCGAGGCATCGGCCGCCTCGCGCAAGAGTTTCGGCGGCACCGCCCCCGCCAACGTCCGCCGCGAGGCAAAACGCTGGCTGAAGAAACTCGGCTGAACGCAGCGTCCAGCCAAGACGATGGATTCACCTGAGCGCTTGCGCTAAAAGGGGGCGACAATGCTTTCGGGGGCCCCATGATCCTGCGCCGCTTCGTCATTTTTGCCGTGCTGGCCGGCCTGCTGGCTGCCTGCGGCGTGCGCGGCAAACCGGAGCTGCCGCCGGGCGCCAAGAAGGAGCAGCAGAAAACCAACTCGCCGTTCATCCTTGACGGCATTCTCTGACCGTTTCCACCCGGACCCCCGACAGATGCACCATTTCGCCTACCAGAACGGCGTCCTCCACGCCGAGGATGTGGATTTGAAAGTGCTCGCCGAGGAGGTGGACACGCCGTTTTACTGTTATTCCACCGCCACGCTGGTGCGCCATTTAAAGGTGATGAAGGAGGCCTTTTCAGGCACCGACCACCAGATCTTCTATGCCATGAAGGCCAATTCCAACCAGGCCGTCATCAAGACCCTCACCGATCTCGGCGCCGGCGTCGACGTGGTCTCGGAGGGCGAACTGCGGCGCGCCCTGGCGCTCGGCCTGCCGGGCCGCAAGATCGTGTTTTCCGGGGTCGGCAAGACCGCCCGCGAGATCGCGTTGGGCCTCAAGGAGGGCATTGCCTGCTTCAATGTCGAATCCGAGCCGGAGCTCGACCTCATCGACAGTGTCGCCGGGCGGCTCGGCAGCCGCGCCGCAGTTTCCATCCGGGTCAATCCGGATGTCGATGCCGGCACCCACGAAAAGATCACCACCGGCAAGTCGGAGAACAAGTTCGGCATCTCGGCTCTGGCCGCGCGTGATGTCTATGGCCGCGCCGCCCGGCTCCCCAACATCGAAGTAACCGGCGTCGACATGCATATCGGCAGCCAGATCACCCGCATCGAACCTTTCGAGAAGGCCTTTACGCTGATGGCCGAGCTGGTGCGCTCGCTGGTGGCCGACGGTCACGACATCCGCCATGTGGACCTCGGCGGGGGGCTCGGCGTGCCGTATCGCGGCAGCAACGACATTCCCCCTTCGCCCAACGAATATGCCGCCATGGTGCGCCGGGTGCTGGGGCCGCTGGGGGTCAGGCTGATCATCGAGCCGGGCCGCATGATCGCCGGCAATGCCGGCATCCTGGTGTCGCGGGTGATCCGCGTGAAGGAGACCGAGGGCAAGCACTTCGTCATCATCGACGCGGCCATGAACGATCTCATCCGGCCCACTCTTTATGAGGCCTTCCATGATATCTGGCCGGTGAAGGAGCCGCCCGCCGGTCATGCGGTGAGGATCGCCGATGTGGTGGGGCCGGTATGCGAATCGGGTGACTACATGGCGCGTGCCCGGCCGCTGCCGCCGCTCGCGGCCGGCGATCTCATCGCCATCATGACCGCCGGTGCTTATGGCGCGGTGCAGTCAGGCACCTACAACACCCGGCCATTGATACCGGAAGTGATTGTTAACGCTGAACAATTCGCCATCGTGCGGCCACGGCCGTCATACGAGGAACTGATCGGCCTCGACCGCCTGGCGGCGTGGCAGGATCATTAACTGCTGACGGCGATGTGATGTGAAGGCGGTCATTGCTTCGCCCAAGTTTGTGCTATTCTGTGGCATAGCATGCAACGCGATCCCGAGACGATCATTGCCCGCAAGGTGTTGCTTGCCCGTCTGGCAGAAACCGCCGAGCGGGCATGGGCGGCCGGGCTGTGGCTGATCCTCACTTGCCTGGCAGGGCTCATCGTCGTGCTGTCGGGTTTTGCCGGGGCGCTGCCCGCCTGGGGCCGCTATGGCCTCGCCGCGGGCTTTGTCGTCGCGCTGGCGGCTGCCTTGAAGCCACTTTATGCCTTGCGGCTTCCGAGCCACGAGGAGGCCTTGCGGCGTATCGAGCGGGCCTCGGGGCTGCGCCACCGTCCGCTGGTTGCCCTCAGTGACGAGATTGCCGACCCCAACGCCGGACCCGATACCCGACGCCTGTGGCAAGCCCACCGGGCGCGCCTGGCGAACGGCCTCAAGCGCCTGAGCGCCGGGCGGCCGCGCTCCGAACTGCCGAGCCGCGATCCCTATGCTTTGCGCTATTCCCTGACCATTGCCCTCATCGCCGTGGTGGCGTTGGGCGGCTGGGACTGGCGCTCCCGCCTGGCGGGGAGCATCCTGCACTCCGGGCCCGCGGCAACCGCTGTTACCAGCGTCGATGCCTGGATCACCCCGCCCGCCTACACAAGGCGGCCCCCGGTGATGCTGTCGGCGGCGGCCCGCAAGGCCGATGGCGGTGACATCACGGTGCCGGAAGGCTCGGTCCTGGTGGTGCGCTTCAACGGCACCACCCGCCCCGCCCTCGTCCTCGCCAAGCCCAACGAGGACGGCACGCCGGGCGATGAACTGGCGCGGCCCGCCCTCAAGGCGACGGCGGCCCAGGGGGTGTTCGAAGCGCAAGCCGCGCTCAAACGTCCGCTCACCGTGGTTGCCAGCAATGACGGCGAGACGCTGGCCCAATGGCGTATCGCGATCATCCCCGATGCGCCGCCCGCGGCCAGTCTCACCGGTGACATCGAGGTGACGGCAACGGGGGGCTTCGCGCTGCCGTGGAAGGCTTCTGACGATTATGGCGTGGCGGGCCTGACGGCGCATTTCGCGCTGGTCGAAGAGACGACCAGGGACGGCCGGGGCAATGGTTCGCCGGGTCTCGAATACGATCCGCCGACCGGCACCGTGGCGCTGCCGCGTCTCAATCCCAGAAACGCCAAGGGTCGCGCCTTTTTCGATTTTACCGCCCACCCGTGGGCGGGGCGCAAGGTGACCGTCACCCTCGAGGCACGCGACCAGGCCGGTCAGGTGACGGTGTCCAAGCCCGTCACTTTCCGTTTGCCTGAGCGCGATTTCCACAAGCCGCTGGCCCGGGCGCTGGTCGAACAGCGCCGTGATCTGGTCGCCGATCCGGGCGCTGCGCCTGAAATCGCCAAGGTGCTGTCGGCGCTGATGCTGTGGCCGGCCGGCATTCTCGACAAGTCGGGGCTCTATCTGGCGTTGCGCGAAGTCGCCGTATCGCTCTATCGGGCCAAGGGTTCCGATGCGTTGAAGAATGTGGCCGATGGTCTGTGGCAGGTGGCCCTCATGGCCGAGGACGGCGACATGTCGGCGGCGCTGCGGGAACTCGATGCCCTGCGCAAGGAATTGCAGAAGGCATTGGCCGATGGGGCGCCGCCGGAAAAGATCGCCGAACTGATGGACAAGCTGCGCGCCGCGCTCGATCGGTATGTCGCTGCCATGAACCAGCAGATGCAGGAGGCGATGCGCAACGGCCAGCTCAATAACCAACAGCAGGTGCCCGAGGGCCAGCAGATCCAGGCGCAGGACTTGAAACGCATGCTCGATACCATCGAGAACCTGGCCCGCTCAGGGGCGCGCGATGCCGCCCAAGAAATGCTGTCGCAACTGGAGAACATCCTCAAGAACCTGCAGCCCGGCATCGGCCAGATGCAGCGCGGCCAGACCCCGCCCATGGCGCGCATGCTCGAACAACTGGGTGAGATGATGCGCCGCCAGCAACGCCTCATGGACAAGACCTTCCGTCTGCCGGACGGCGCCCAGAACGGCATGTCGATGCAGCCCGACGGACAAGAGCCCGGCGCCCGCGGCAGCAACCAGAGCCCCAGCCAGAGCCTTTCCGACCAGCAGGCCGCCCTCGGCCGGATGCTGGAGGAACTGATGCGCCAGCTTGGCCGGCAGGGCCTGCAGAGCCCACAAAGCCTCGGCCGCTCGCGGCGGTCCATGCAAGGGGCCGCCGATGCCCTGAAAGGCCAGAACCGCGGTGAAGCGCTCGGCAAGCAGGGAGAGGCGCTCGATGGCTTGCGCGAGAGTGCCCAGGCCATGGCCAAGCAGTTGATGCAGCAGGGCACCGGCAACCAGGGCAATTACGGCCGTCACGGCGAGGCGCGGGGCGATAATCGCGATCCCCTCGGCCGGCCGCTCCCGACCCATGGCGAGGATACCGGGCCGGGGCGTAACATGCTGCCCAGCGCCAGCGCCATGCAGCGCGCCAGGGAAATCCTCGATGCCCTGCGCGGCCGCGCCAGCGACCGTACCCGCTCCCGCCTCGAACTCGACTATATCGACCGCCTGCTGCAGGGCCTTTACTGAGGTCCGCCAAACTCAGTGCAGAGACGGGTGTGGTGTCATCGCCGGACTTGATCCGACGACCCAGTGCCGCACATGAGAGCCTTTGCCCACAGCCTCTGGGTCCTCGGGTCAAGCCCGAGGATGACAAAAACGAGGGATCGGCGCGAGAACTTGCCCGGGGCAGAATGGGCAGCCGGCTTTCGTACTATTTCTTCGCGATAAAGGTGCACGAAAAGGTTTCGTCGCCCGAGGTGCCCGTGACCCTCAGGCCGCCGGCGGTGCGGTACAAGGCGCCGGCAACGCGGTCATCATGGGCCTTGCCGAAGATATCGGTGAACTTGTGCAGCAAGGTCATGGTGTTACCCCTGACGCGGCCGTTCACGATGATGCCAACATCGGCGATGTTGGTCCCGGTATAGTTGCCGGTGAAGCGGTACGGCGAAGTCGGCACGATATTCCAGCCGCCGTGCCACGCGCCGGTGGAGCACTTGGCCTTCCAAGTCCAGTGGCCGGCCACGTCCCAAGCGGGCGCCGGGGCGATCGGGGCCTTCTTCGACGGCGGCGGCTTCACATAAGGGTTGGCGGCAGGCTGCGATGATTTCGGCGACCCCGCGAGCGCCGGGGCCGACAACAAAAGCCCGGCAGCCATGGCCAGCCCGGCGCCAGCGCTCGCCGCGGCTATGCGAAATTTCCGTGCTGCTTGCACGCACTCAACTCCTCAAAGGCTCCAGCCTGAGGCCATGTTGACCACATCTCAGCCGCATGGCAAGTCTTGGCCGGTTGCAGCTTTTGCCGTTTGTCCTGATGCTGGCTGGGCTGGCCGGAGTGGCCATCGAATGTGCCGGGCGGGTTCGCCCGCCATGGCGTCAACTACGGCCATATTCCGTTCATCGCCGGGACCATCGTGGTGGCGGTGGGGGGCACGTGTCGCTCAAGGCATGATGGCGAAAATGGCAACCACTTTTCGAATGACCTCACGCCCAATCAGGGATTGGTGACGTAGCCGACGAAGGGCAATTCGCGATACGCGTGCGCCATGTCCATGCCGTAGCCGACGACAAACCGGTCGGGGCATTCGAAGCCGCGGAAATCGGCATCGATGTGGCCCGCCCGGTGGCCGGGCTTGTCGAGCAGGACCGCGGTGAACACCCGCTGTGCGCCGCGCGCCGCCAACAGGTCCTTGGCGTAGGCAATGGTGCGGCCCGATTCGAGGATGTCGTCGATGAGCAGCACATCGCGGCCGGTCACGTCGGTCTCGATGTCGCGCAGCACCTCGACCCGGCCGGAAGAGACGGTGCGGTCGCGGTAACTCGCCAGCATCATGAAATCCACCTCGGGCAACAGGCCCGCCCGGTAGAAGGCACGGATAAGATCGGCGGCGAAGACGAAGCTGCCCTTGAGTATGGGCACCACCAGGAGGCGCACCGGCTTGACCGCCGCGACCTGGCGGGCAATGGCGTCGACGCGCTCAGCGATCGATTCCTCGTCGAACAGCACCTCGATTTTATGTCCATTGAGTTCGATGGCCTTCATGGCCGGGCATTTGTACCCAATTCGTCGCGGCGGGCAAACCGAATCTCGATATTTTCCGTTCCTTCCGGCGGCGCGGTGATGCGGGTGACGAAATTGGTGGTATTGCCCGCTTCCAGAAGCCGGTTGCCGATGCTGGCCAGCGTCCATGCGTAAAGCTCCTGGCCGTCGGCCGACCTGAGCACGAAGCGCATGGAAGGAACCTTGCGCGGCCTGCCCGCCACATTGACGATGTCGCCGCGGATGGCCAGCACCCTGACGCCATCCTTGTCGAAGGTCTGGTTGACGACATTGCGGATGTCGAAGCCGCGCACATTGACCGCGATGCCGGCCGCCTTGTAGAGCCGCATCATGGCCGGCGCCATGGCGACGACCCGGTCGGGCACGGCGAAAATGGCAGCAAACGGCAGCGCGCAGGCTGCTGCAAGACCAGCCCAGCCGGCAAGACGCCGCCGCCGGGCGCGTCGGCGTTCCTCGAAACGAGCCCACGCCTGGCGCGCCTCGGCGGCGATGCGCGTTACCTCGTCGTCGACCTCGCTGTGGTCCTCGATGACGGCGAGGGGGTGGTGGGCGATCTCGGTAATCTCGACGGCGCTCGATTCGATCCAGCTATGGTTGCAAGCGGCGCAGCGGATCACCGCCCCGTCCTCGGCGCCCGAGCCGGGCGGCAGATCGTAGCGTGTTGCGCAGGAAGGGCAGGCGACTATCATCGGGTCAATCGGGTTCAAGGTGATTCGCGGGGCTGATGCATCGCTGGTGTCCGGCATCTGATGGCCTTGAGATTAAGCCGCCGCATGGTTAATTCGGCGTTAAGTTGTGAGACATGGGAGCACCGGTGGTCCGTTTCGAAAAGGTGGGCTTGCGCTACGGCAAGGGGCCCGAAGTCCTGCGCGATGTCAGTTTCGAGCTGGAGCCGGGGGCGTTCCGGCTGCTCACCGGGCCATCGGGGGCGGGGAAATCGTCGCTTTTGCGCATGCTGTTCCTCGCCACCAAGCCGACGCGCGGCCTCATCAACCTGTTCGGCCGCGATGTTGCCACCCTGCCGCACCGCGACTACCCCACCCTGAGGCGCCGCATCGGCGTGGTGTTCCAGGAATTCCGGTTGATCGACCACCTCTCCACCTTCGACAACGTCGCCTTGCCGCTCAGGGTCATGGGCAAGAGCCCGTCGGCCTATCGCAACGACGTCATGGAACTGCTCAAATGGGTGGGCCTTGCCGATCATGCCGATGCCATGCCGCCGGTGTTGTCGGGCGGCGAGAAACAGCGCGTCGCCATCGCCCGCGCGGTGGTGGGCAAGCCCGATCTCTTGCTGGCGGATGAACCCACCGGCAATGTCGATCCGGTCCTGGCGCTTCGTCTGATGAAGCTGTTTGCCGAGCTCAACCGTTTCGGCACCACGGTGCTGATCGCCACCCATGACAACCAGCTCATCGAGCGCACCGGGGTGCCTGTGATGCAGCTGGACAGGGGCGAACTGAGGATGGCCGCATGAGTGCCGCGGCCGCCACCAGCGATGCCCGCCGGCGCCCCGGCGCCATCATTCCGCGCATCCAGCCGCCGCTCGGCACCTTGATGATCGCCATGACGGTGATGTGCTACCTGGCGACGCTGGCCATCGGTGCCCTCATCCTGGTCAACCGCACGGTGTCGGGCTGGACTTCCGAGCTGTCGAGCGAGGTGACGGTGCAGGTGCGGCCCATCGACGGCCGCGATGTGGAGGCCGACGTCAAGCGGGTTCGCGACATCCTCATGGCCACCAAGGGCGTCAAGGGCGTCGATGTCTATGACCGCGCCCGCTCGGCGGCACTGCTGGAGCCGTGGCTCGGCACCGGGGCGGTGATCGACGATCTGCCCATACCGCGACTGGTGACGGTGACGATCGATCAGCGCCAGCCGCCCGACTTCAAGAAGCTCGGGGCGGCGATCACCGCCGCGGTGCCGCCCGCCAGCCTCGATACCCATCGCCGCTGGCAGGCAGAGCTCACCCGCCTGGCGGCCGGCTTCCAGTGGATCGGCCTCGCCATCCTGGCGCTGACCGGCGCCGCCGCCATCCTGCTGGTGGTCAACACCACCCGCGCCGCACTCGATGCCAACCGCGACATCGTCGAGGTGCTGCATCTGGTGGGGGCGCGCGATGCCTTCATTGCCCGCCATGTGGAGCGGCGCTTCTTCCTCACCGGCCTCAGGGCGGGGCTTGTCGGTACCCTCGCCGGGCTCGGGACGTTCCTGGTCATCGCGCTGTTCGGTGGCATCGGCGCGCCGGTCGATCTCGCCCAGGCAACCCGCAGCCTGTTCTTCGGCACGCCCGAGGCTTCGCGCCTCATCTACCTCCTGGTGATGCTGGTGCCGATCATCGCCACCCTCATCTCGCTGGTCACCGCGCGCCTGTCGGTGCTCAGGATCATGCGCGAAATGAGCTAACCCCATGCTGGCCCTGCGCTCGCTCGCCTTCAACGCGATGTTCTATATCAACCTCATTGCCTTTCTGGTGGTGGGGGCGGAGTTCTATCTGACGCCGCGCAAGTGGTCGATCCGCGCCTTGCAGACCTGGGCACGGGCCAGCCAATGGTGGCTGAAGGTGCTGGCCGGCATCGCGGTCGAGGTGCGCGGGTTGGAGAACATCCCCGCCGGGCCGGTGCTGATCGCCGGCAAGCATCAGTCGCTGTTCGAAACGTTCGCCCTGCTGCCGCTGGTCGATGATCCGGCCATGGTTCTCAAGCGCGAATTGACGTGGATCCCGGTGTTCGGCTGGTTTGCACTGAAATTCCGGATGATCGCGGTGGATCGCGGCGCCGGGGCGCAGGCGTTGAGGAGCCTCATCCGCCAGGGCCAGGAAGCTATCGCCATTGGCCGCCAGGTGATCATCTTTCCCGAAGGGACAAGACGTGCGCCCGATGCGCCCCCTGACTACAAGGTCGGTGCCGGCGCGCTCTATCTGAAGCTCGGGGTGGCCTGCGTGCCGTTTGCCCTCAATTCCGGCCTTTACTGGCCGCGCCGCCGCTTCGCGCGCTTTCCCGGCACCATCATCATCGAGTTCCTCACCCCCATTGAAGCCGGCCTCGATCGCAAAACCTTTGCCGCACGCCTGGAGGCGACGGTGGAAACCGCCACTGCTCGTCTGGTCGCCGAAGGCCGCGCGGCGATGGCGCGCTAGGCGTTCCCACAGGAATTAGTGGACTTTTAAACATGTTCACTCTATGTTCCATGGGTGGAACACAGCCGGGAATTTCTTTCGCCATGACCGCCGCATCCGACAGCGCTCTCGATCCCATCGGCCATGCGATCTGGGACCTGAAATACCGCCTCAAGGATGCCGGCGGCGAACCGCGTGAGGCATCGGTCAGCGATACCTGGGCGCGGGTGGCCACGGCTGCGGCCTCGGCCGAGGCGCCGGGCGAGCAGAAGCGCTGGGCCAAGGCGTTTGCGAAAGTCCTCGGCGATTATCGCTTCCTGCCGGCCGGCCGCATCCTCGCCGGCGCCGGCACCGGACGCAACGTGACGCTGTTCAACTGCTTCGTCATGGGCGCAATCGACGATTCCATGGGCGGTATCTTCGAGAACCTCAAGGAAGCGGCCCTCACCCTGCAGCAGGGCGGCGGCATCGGCCATGACTTTTCCACGCTCCGGCCGCGCGGGGCGCCGGTCAGGGGGGTGGCCGCGGATGCCTCGGGTCCCTTAAGCTTCATGGACGTCTGGGACGCCATGTGCCGCACCATCATGTCGGCGGGCTCGCGGCGCGGCGCCATGATGGCGACGTTGTCGTGCGACCATCCCGATATCGAGGCGTTCATCGACGCCAAGCGCGATGCGGCCCGCCTGCGCATGTTCAACCTGTCGGTGCTGGTGAGCGATCGTTTCATGGCAGCTGTTGCGGCCGATGGCGACTGGCCGCTGGTGTTCGGCGGCAAGACCTACAAGACGGTGAAGGCGAAGAACCTGTGGGAACGCATCATGCGCGCCACCTACGACGTCGCCGAGCCCGGCGTCATCTTCATCGACCGCATCAACGCCCGCAACAACCTTTCCTATTGCGAGACCATCCACGCCACCAACCCGTGCGGAGAACAACCGCTGCCGCCTTATGGCGCCTGTCTTCTGGGGTCCATCAACCTCACCCGCTTCATCACCGATGCCTTCACACCAGAAGCCCGGCTCGACGATAAGGCGCTGCCTGAAACGGTGAAGACGGCAGTGCGCCTGCTGGACAACATCATCGACATTTCCCGCTACCCGCTGGAAGCGCAGGCCCATGAGGCGCGGGCCAAGCGCCGCATCGGCCTCGGCCTCACCGGTCTCGCCGATGCGCTGGCCATGCTGGGCCTTGCCTATGGCTCGCCCGAAGCGGCGGCTACGGCAGCGAAGTGGATGCACATGATCGAGGTTTCAGCTTATGAGTCGAGCATCGATCTGGCGCGCGAGAAGGGGGCGTTCCCGCTCTATGATCGCGACGCGCTTCTGGCTACCGCCGGCATTGCCCGGCTGCCCGCCCAAATCCGCGAAGGCATCGCCCGGCATGGCCTGCGCAACGGTCTTTTGACCTCGATTGCCCCGACCGGCACCATTTCGCTGTTCGCCGGCAACGTGTCGAGCGGTATCGAGCCGATATTTTCCTTCAAGTTCGACCGCCGCATCCTCAATGCCGACGGCAGCCACCGGGTGGAAACGGTGGAGGATTACGCGGTCAGGGCGTTTCATGCCCGCTTCGGTGCCGATGCGCCGCTGCCCGATACCTTCCTCGCCGCCCGCGATCTGGCGCCAGCCGATCATCTGCGTATGCAGGCGGCGGTGCAGGCCCATGTGGATTCTTCCATCTCCAAGACCATCAACTGCCCGGCCGACATTTCCTTCGAAGCCTTCCGCGCCGTCTATGAAGTGGCTTACGAACTCGGCCTCAAGGGCTGCACCACCTACCGGCCCAACGCGGTGACGGGCGCGGTGCTGGAAGCCTCGTCACCCGGCCCGCAAGAAGTGGAGATGAGCCTGCCGCTGCAGGCGCCGCCCGCACCGGCCGATGGCGTGCCCGATCGCGAGGCCGGCATCGTCTACATGAAGCAGCCGCTGGAGCGCCACCCGATCCTTCCCGGCTTCACCTACAAGCTCAAGTGGCCTGATTCCGATCATGCCATCTACATCACCATCAACGATATCGAGCAGGACGGACGCCGCCGGCCGTTCGAGATCTTCATCAACTCCAAGAACATGGAGCACTATGCCTGGACCGTGGCGCTGACGCGGATGATCTCGGCGGTGTTCCGGCGCGGCGGCGATGTGTCGTTCGTGGTCGAGGAACTCAAGGCCGTGTTCGACCCGCGCGGCGGACAGTGGATGCAGGGCCGCTACGTGCCGAGCCTTCTGGCGGCCATCGGCCAGGTGATCGAGCGCCACATGATCGATACCGGGTTCCTGCACCGCCCGGCCGCCGGCGATGACGCCCATCCTGAGCGCCGTGCCGTGGCAGTGGCCGGCGGAGCGCCGCTCGGTCAGTGCCCGAAGTGCGGCGAGGCGGCCCTCACCTACCAGGAAGGCTGCGCCACCTGCATGGCCTGCGGGTATTCCAAATGCAGCTGAGGGCGTATGTTCGCCCGTTTCAGCCCTCGCCGATCCCGTCCTGCCCGGGTCCGTCGCCATCGCCCGCGCGGCCGCAGGGTTTGGCTGTTTCCATCTTGTGCAATGCCACCACCCGGTTGATCTCGCCGCCGAGGATGAGCACCAGGGCGGCGAGGTAGACGAAGAACATCGCGGCAAAGATCCCCGACAGCCCGGCATAGGTGAGCGTGAAGGTCGACAGCGATTGCAGGTAGGCCGAATAGGCCACCGCCAGCACGATCCACACCACGACGGTGACGACCATGCCGGGCCAGATGACCGCGAGGCTGGGGCGCTTGGCCGGCAGCACCATGTGGGCCAGCGTCAGCCCGCCCGCCAGCAGTGCCAGGGCGACGGGATAACGCCATGTGTCGAAACGGATGGCGGCATTTTCAAGCCCCGGCACGTGCGCCTTGACGAAGGCGATCATCACCGGCGCCAGAACAATGAGCAGCGACAGCGCCAGCAACACGATGGCCGTGCCGATGACGAACACCACGTTCACCGCATAAAGCAACATCATCGGGCGCTCGTCCTTGAGGTCATAGGCGCGGTTGAGCCCCACCCTGACGCTGTCGACCCCGGCCATGGCGCTCCACAGCGTCACCAGCGCCGCCAGGCTCATCAGGTCGTTGCGCGGTTCGGTGAGGATGGAGCGGATTTCCGGCGCCAGCGGCTCGACGATGCCGGGCGGGGCCACCTTGAGCAGAAACTCCACCACCGAATGCGCCAGGTCGGCGCTGCCGAAGGAACCGGCAAGCGAGGTGAGGAAGATCAGGAACGGAAACGCCGAGAACACGGTGCGAAAGGCGATGTTGCCGGCCAGTGGCACCGCCTCGTCGGCAAACAGCCGCCTCACCGCCTCCAGCAGCAACAGCGCCAGGCCACCGCTGGTGTCGGGCGGTTGGCGTTCCTCGTCCCTGTCGATTGATCCTGCCATGTCGCCTCCGGTATCGATCACACCATAGGACCCGCGGTGCTGATTGTCAGGCCAGCCGAGGCGCCTTTTCCCTCGCCATGGCTCATCCGGCAGGCTAAATAGCGGCGTCCCGCCTTCACCACTCCTCCCGCCCATGTCCTCCAAGCCCTTATCCTCCAGCAGCGATCACGCCCCGGCCTGGCTTTCCTTCGCGCCGGGAGTGTTCGTCTTCCTGTGGGCCACCGGCTTCATCGGCTCGCGGCTGACGGCGCCTTATGCCGAACCCTTGAGCTTCCTTGCCTGCCGCTTCGCCATCGTCGCCGTCATCCTGGCGCTGGGCGGCATCGTCATGAAGGCGCCGTGGCCCGACCGGCGCACCGCGTTGCATGCCGCCATTGTCGGCGGCCTCATTCACGGCGGTTACTTGGGCGGGGTGTTCTGGTCGATCTGGAAAGGCATGCCGGCCGGCGTCTCGGCCCTCATCGTCGGCCTGCAACCGCTGATGACCGCCATCCTCGCCGCCCCGTTCCTGGGTGAGAAGATCACCTGGCGCCATTGGGTCGGCCTGGTGGTGGGCATCGCCGGGGTCGGGCTGGTGGTATGGCCGAAGCTGACCTTCAGCGCCCACGGCATTACCCCGGAGACGGTGACGGCCAGCGCGCTGGCGACGCTCTCCATCACCGTCGGCTCGATCTACCAGAAGCGCCATATCTCCCGCCTCGATCTACGCACCGGCAATGCCTTCCAGTTTCTCGGGGCCTGCGCGGTGGTCACCGTCGGGGCGCTCTTGAGCGAGCATTTCGCCATCACCTGGAACGGCGATGTGATCTTCGGCATGGTGTGGCTGGTGTTCGTTCTGTCGATCGGCGCCATTACCCTGCTCTATTTGATGATCCGCCACGGCGAGGTGTCGCGGGTAGCCGGGCTGTTCTATCTGGTGCCGGCGGTGACCGCCCTCATCGCCTATCTGCTGTTCGGCGAAAAATTGCTGCCGATGCAGATCCTCGGCATGGCGGTGTGCGCCGGCGCGGTCATGCTGGTCACCCGCAAGCGGTAATATTTTGCATTGCAGCATGGGCTGCTATAGTCCGCCGGCAAACATTGACGAGATCACGGGAGTTGCCATGAAAACGGCTACCACCGCCGACCAACCGATCGTCCTGCTGGGCGACCTCACGGCGCTGACCGGCGGGGCGGTTGCCGCCGTCGATGCCCTTTATGACGAGGCGCGCGCCGGTGTCAGGAAGAGCGTCAGCGCCGGCGGCCGCCTGTCGGGAGCCGCAATCGAGCGCGAGCAGCACATGGTGCACGGGCTTGCCTGGCTTGCCACCTATGCCGAGACCCTCAGAGCCTTGAGCGCCTATGCCCATCGCCTCGAGAGCGAGGACCGGCTGGGCGAGATGGAGCAATTGCTGGTGCAGGTCGTGTTCGGGGAATATCTCGCCCAGATCGCCGGCGGTATCCCCATGAACCAGCAGGAATTCGCTCGCCTTGCCGATTTCGGCATCGCCCACGAGCATGCCGCCCGCCTCACCGAGGGCGCATCGGGTGCCCTCATCGCCGACGGCTCCAGCCCCGCCGCCCGCGCCCGGCTGGTCGAGCTGATGATCGAGGCCCGCTCGAGGCCGACTTTCGGCGACTGCGGCCTTGATGACACGGCTGAACACATGCGCGCCGAAATGCGTCGCTTCATCGAGGCGAAAGTCACCCCGTTTGCCCACCAATGGCATCTCGACAACGCCTATGTGCCACTTGAGATCGTCGATGAACTGGCGGCGCTCGGCGTCTTTGCCCTGACGCTGCCGGAAGAGTTCGGTGGCCTCGGCCTCGGCAAGGAAGCGATGTGCGTGGTGTCGGAGGAGTTGTCGCGCGGCTGGATCGCGGTAGGCTCGCTCGGCACCCGCGCCGAGATCGCTTCCGAACTGATCCTTGCCGGTGGCACGGCAGAGCAAAAGGCGAAGTGGCTGCCGAAACTCGCCTCGGGAGAAATCCTCCCGACCGCCGTCTTCACCGAACCCAATACCGGCTCCGATCTGGCCTCGCTCACGACCCGGGCGGTACGCGATGGCGACGTCTACAAGGTGACCGGCAACAAGACGTGGATCACCCATCCGGTACGTGCCGACCTGATGACGCTGCTGGTGCGCACCAACGCCGCTGAGCCCGGCTACAGGGGCCTTTCCATGCTCCTCGCCGAAAAGCCGCGCGGCAGCGATGCCGAGCCGTTTCCGGCCAGGGGCATGTCGGGCGGCGAGATCGAGGTTCTGGGCTATCGCGGCATGAAGGAATTCGAGATCCGCTTCGACGACTTCGAGGTGAAGGCGGAAAACCTCTTGGGCGGCATAGAAGGCCAGGGCTTCAAGCAGCTCATGCAGACTTTTGAATCGGCCCGCATCCAGACCGCCGGGCGGGCCATCGGCGTTGCCCAGAACGCCCTCGAACTGGGTCTGGCCTATGCGCTCGACCGCATCCAGTTCGACAAGCCCATCGCCTCGTTCCCGCGCATTTCCGACAAGCTCGCCTTGATGGCGGCGGAGACCATGGCGGCGCGCCAGCTCGTCTATTACGCCGCCCGCGAAAAAGACGCCGGCCGGCGCTGCGACCTCGAGGCCGGCATGGCCAAGCTGCTTGCCGCCCGCGTCGCCTGGGCCTCGGCCGACAATGCCGTGCAGATCCACGGCGGCAACGGCTTTGCGCTGGAATATCCGGTGAGCCGGGTGTTGTGCGATGCCCGCATCCTCAACATCTTCGAGGGCGCCGGCGAAATCCAGGCCCAGGTCATCGCCCGCCGCTTGCTCGAGGGCGGCAATTGAGCGACGAGCCGCGCTGCGTCCTCATCACCGGCTGCTCGAGCGGCATCGGCTATACCTGCGCGCTGGGGCTGAAGGCGCGCGGCTTCCGGGTGATCGCCACCGCCCGCAAGGCCGACGACCTCGCGCGGCTGCAGACGCAGGGTCTTGAGACCGTGCCGCTCGATTATGCCGATGCGGCCTCCGTCGCAGCCTGCGCGGAAGAGGTGCTGGCGATGACCGGCGGACGGCTCTACGGCCTCTTCAACAATGGTGCCTACGGCCAGCCGGGCGCGGTTGAAGATTTGCCGGTTGGCGTGTTGCGCGACCAGTTCGAAGCCAATGTCTTCGGCTGGCACGATCTTACCCGCCGCTTCATCCCGCAGATGCGGGCCAATGGCGCAGGGCGCATCGTGCAATGCTCATCGGTGCTGGGCATCGTGGCCCTCAAGTGGCGCGGCGCCTACAACGCCTCGAAATTCGCCGTCGAGGCGCTCACCGATACCTTGCGTCTGGAACTGGAGGGCTCCGGCATCGGGGTTTCGATCATCGAGCCCGGCCCTATCCGCAGCCGCTTTCGCCTCAACGCCTTCACCAAGCTCAAGGCCAACATCGACATGCAGGCCTCGCCCCACCGGGCCTATTACGCCGAACGGGTGGCCAGGGAGGATGCCAAGGTGCATGACCCACGCTGGGATCACGAGCCGCCCGATGCGACCGATCCCCGCAGGTTCAGCATCGTCCCGCCGTATCGCCTCGGCCCCCAGGCGGTGCTCGCCGCCCTCATCCATGCGCTCGAGGCACCGCGCCCGAAAGTGCGCTATCGGGTGACCTTCGCCACCACCTTGATGAGCCTGGCGCGCCGCGTCTTGCCATGGCGGGCGCTCGATCGCCTCGCCCACAAGGTCTCTTGACAAGGCCGGCCCCGCGGCACAGGAACTCGCCCTCATGAACCTGTTCGATTTCCTCGTGCCCGCGGCGGTTGCCGCCGTCTTCGTGGTGCTGCTGCTCGGCCTCGTCAACATGATGCGCGGCGGTCCGGCCAATACCTCTCAGAAGCTGATGCGCCTGAGAGTCATTCTGCAGTTCGTCGCCATCATCGTCATCATGTTCGGCATCTGGTGGAAGTACGGGATTTCCTGAGAGCATTCTGCCCGAGTGCTCGTGCCAGCGCCTCTTGCGCAGGATTCATTCCCCCCTGAACCGCAATGCACAAGGGTCCATTCCGCCGGGACCTCAGCCAGCCGCGCGACCAGCGGAATGGATGGCGGGGGTCAAGGGCGCAAGTGCCTCTGACGGCTTACCGCGGCGCCATGCGCAGGGCGCCGTCGAGGCGGATGCATTCACCGTTGAGCATGTCGTTCTCGATGATGTGCAGGCAGAGCCGGGCATATTCGTCCGGGTTGCCGAGGCGGGAGGGAAACGGGATGCCCGCCGCCAGCGCCTGGCGCACCTCCTCGGGCAGGCCATCGACCATGGGCGTGGCGAACAGCCCCGGCAGGATCGAACAGCAACGGATGCCGTCGCGCATCAGATCGCGCGCCACCGGCAGGGTGAGTCCGATCACCCCGCCTTTCGATGCCGCATAGGCCACCTGGCCGATCTGGCCCTCGATGCCGGCGATGGAGGCAGTGTTGACGATGACGCCGCGCCCGCCATCGGCGGTGACCGGTTCCAGCGCCAGCATAGCGGCGGCGCATTTGGAGATCATGTGGAAGGTACCGATGAGGTTGACGGTGATCACCTTGGAAAAGCTGGCGAACCGGTGCGGGGCGATGGCCCCGGTCTTCCTGTCGCGTGAGGCGGTCTTTTCGCCGATGGCGATGCCGGCGCAGTTGACGAGGATGCGCTCGGTGCCGTGGGTCTGGCGGGCGGCGTCGAGACCGGCATCGACGCTTTGCTCGTTGCTCACATCGACATTGCAATAAAGCCCGCCGATATCGGCGGCGATTTTTTCGCCGCGCCCGGCGTTCATGTCGAAAATGGCCACTTTCGCCCCGCTGCTGGCCAGCCGCCGGGCAGTGGCCTCGCCGAGGCCGGAAGCGCCGCCGGTGACGATGGCGGCGATATCGGAGGTGATCTGCATGTCGCCTGGCTCCTCAAATCCGTTGATTGCGCCCCCACCGGTTAACCTTGTTGTCGCGGCCATGCAATTCCATATTGGTATAGGGTACGCATCTAAGAGGAGGAACCTGCTAATGGACAATGCCAGCGAGCGGGTTTTCGGCGAAAGGCGATATATGTTGCCCGCCGTCGTCGCCTCGAACGAGGAAGCGGTGCGTGAGCACTTCTGGAGGAAGCTCGCCCGCAATCTCGCCGCCGTGCCCTTCGCCGATCAGGCGGTCGCCGCCTATTACTGCGCCTTGGACCCCGCCACGCCGTTGCGGGCGAAGGGCATCTTGCTGGCGGCGCTGGCCTATTTCATCATGCCGTTCGACCTGGTGCCCGATTTCATCGCCGGTCTCGGCTTCACCGACGACCTCACCGTCATGGTCACGGCCATCGGCTTGGTGCGCCAGTACATCACCCCCGCCCACCAAGCGGCTGCAAAAGAGACGATTGAGCGGCTGAGGGCCGGTGGCCCGGTGCCTGAGTGAGTGCTCGAGATGGCACGTTGACGCAGGTCAAGGACGCATCTTCGCCTGCGATCTAGCCTTCAATAATAGTGGCACGGAAAGGAGGAAGCGATGGGCGAATTGGCATTCCTCGACGATCAGCGGTTGTTCGATGGCGAGTGCGTTCGCTTCCATGGCCACGACGGCAAGCGCCAAGTGGTTTGCGGGGTGACGATCTACGCCTTGAAATGCCATGCACCGCACCTGCCCACCGAAGGGCTGCTGCCCGCCGAGGCGTTCCTGGAGACGTACGACCGCCTGGCTCCCCACATCCACACCGTCGCCCGGCGCAAGCATGCCGAGGGTGCCGTTGAAGATGAGGGCGAGGTGGAAATCATGGTGCACGCCAACGACTGGCCGGCGTGAGAAGCTTCAGGCCGAAAGCCGCTTTGCTTCACGGCCGGCGTTGAGCCAGCTATCGAGAAACTGGTCGAGCCAGGCGGCGACGGCGCGGTCGTAGACCAGCCAGTTGCGCAGGTGCTCGGCTCGCGGCTGGGCGCCGGGCAGCACGAAGCGGTGCGAGGCCCTGACCGTCCAGCGGTGCATCATGGCCAGCGTCACTTCGGGGTGGAACTGGATGGCGTAGGCGGCCGGCCCGTAGCTGAACGCCTGATGGGGAAAGTCATCGCCCTCGGCCAGAAGCGTCGACCCGCGCGGCAGATCGAAGCCCTCGCGGTGCCACTGGTAGGCATGACCGGGCCATTCTGCCAGGTGCTCACCGGCCACCGTCGGCCGCAACGGGTAATAGCCGATCTCGGCGCGGCCTTCAGGGTGGGTGGTGACCGCCGCGCCCAGGTGGCGGGCCAGCAACTGGGCACCCAGGCAGATGCCGAGATAAGGCGCCTCCTCTCTCAACGGCACCTCCAGCCAGTCGATCTCGCGGCGGATGAAGTCGAGGCTGGTGCAGTCGTTAGCGCTCATCGGGCCGCCGAACACCACCGCGCCGGCGTATCCATCAAGGGTTTGCGGCAGCGCCTGGCCGAGGCAGGGGCGGCGGATGTCGAGGCTGAAGCCGCGCTCCCGGAGCTTCACGCCCACCCGTCCCGGGGTGGAGCTTTCCTGATGGACAATGATGAGGACTTTATCGCGCATAGCTCATGATAACGGCAATTCCTGACTTTTACATTGCCGAAAGGCCGCCGTCGAGCTTGAGCTCGGCGCCGGTCATGAAGGCCGATTCATCGCTCGCCAGATAGATGACCGCCATTGCCACGTCGCGCGGGGTGCCGATGCGCCCCAGTGGCACCTGGCGGGCGAGCTTTTGCCGCGCCGCCTGCGGGTCGCCGCCCACCACATCGTCCACCATGGTGGTGTCGATGAAGGCGGGATGCACCGAATTCACCCTGACGCCGGGTGCCCGGCGAGCAGCGTCCAACGCCACCGATTTGGTGAGCATCCAGACCCCGGCCTTGGCGGCATTGTAGGCGGCGAAATTGTGCCCGGCCACCATGGCGGCGATGGAGGAGATGTTGACGATCGCCGCCGGGGCATGGCGCGCCAGCGCCGGCAGGGCATGCTTGCAGCCGAGATAGACCGACTTCAGGTCGATATCCATGGTGCGGTCCCAGTCGGCTTCGCTCAAGTCCTCGACGTTGCCGGGTATGATGATGCCGGCATTGTTGACCAGCACGTCGAGGCGGCCGAAATGCGCCTCCGCCGCCGCAACGCCGGCCTGCCAGTCACCAGCCGAGGTCACGTCGAGCCTCAGGGCCAGCGCTGCCGGACCGATGGCGCGGGCAGCCGCCTCGATCGCGGCGACATCTATGTCTGCGAGGCACACCCGGGCGCCGTGGCGCACCATTTCTTCGGCAATAGCCAGGCCGATGCCGCGCCCCGCGCCGGTCACCAGCGCCATCTTGCCGGTGAGCCTTTCCGCCGTCATGCCCGGCTCCGCGACAGGAAGCGCCGGGTCGCCGCCAGCACCGCGCGGCGCGGCGCGACCCGCAACAGCCAGGCGCCCACCGCCATGGCCGGCCCGGTGGTGATGATGGCCTGGCCGCGCTCGAAATCGCGCCAGGCGCTGTCCACGATGTCTTCAGCGTTCAACACCTTGAGGACCAGGCTGCGACGGCTCAACCGCATGCCGGCACGGGCCTGGAAGCCGGTGGCGACGGGGCCCGGGCAGAAGGCCGAGACGGTGACGCCGCTGCCGTCGACCTCGGCCGCCAGCGCCTCGCTGAACGAAACCACGAAGGCTTTTGTGGCATGGTAGACGGTCATGTAGGGCCCGGGCATGAAGCCGGCGAGCGAGGCGACGTTGAGAATCCCACCGCGCCCCCGCGCCACCATCGAGGGCAGGAAGCGCAGGCAAAGCTCGGTCAAGGCGCGCACGTTGAGATCGACCATGTTCACCTGTTCCTCGGCCGACATCTCGCTCGCCGCGCCGATGAGGCCGAAGCCGGCATTGTTGATGATGACCTCCGGCTGCAATACCCGCCGCTCCAGGTCGCGGGCCAGAAATCCCACCGCGTCGGGGCGGCTGAGATCGAGCGGGATCACCACGATGGGCACATCGTGCTGTGAGGTGAGGACGCCCGCCACCCGGTTGAGATCGCTTTCGCTGCGCGCCGTCAGGATGAGGCCCCAGCCCTCGGCGGCCAAATGCCGCGCAAAGGCTTCGCCGATGCCGCGCGAGGCACCGCTGATGAGTGCGTATCTGGACCCTTCCGGTTTCATCTGCCCCCGGGCGCTTCAATGGCTATTCCCGCCACAATAGCGCAGCCGGGGGTGCGGGCAAGGGCCGGGCTCACACCACCCGGGTATGGATATCCCCGACGCCGTCGACATGGCCGTGCAGGCGATCGCCGCGTTTGACGGCGGCCACGCCGGCCGGGGTCCCCGACATGATGAGATCGCCCGGTGCGAGTTCGAACAGGCCCGACAGATAGGCGATGATCTCCGGCACCTTCCAGATGAGCTGGTTGAGGTCGCCCTGCTGGCGGATCTCGCCGTTGACCTCCAGCCACACGGCGCCATGATCGGGATGCCCGATCTGGCGTGCCGGCACCAGGGCGCTGCACGGGGCGGAGTGCTCGAAGGCCTTGCCGATCTCCCACGGTCGGCCAAGCTTCTTGCACTCGCCTTGCAGGTCACGACGCGTCATGTCGAGACCGACGGCATAGCCCCAGATGCAATCGAGTGCATCGCCGACGGCGATGTCATGCCCGCCCTTTTCCAGCGCCACCACCATCTCGATCTCGTGGTGTACGTCGTTGGAGGCCGGCGGATAGGGAAAATCACCGTCGTTGAGGACCAGGTTGTCGGGATTCTTCTGGAAGAAGAACGGTGCCTCGCGGTTTGGATCGTGGCCCATTTCGATGGCATGGGCGGCATAGTTGCGACCGACGCAATAAATGCGATGAACCGGAAAGGTATCGCTCGAGGCAGCAACCGGCAGGAAGGGTTGGGCGGGAGGTGAAATCACATAAGGCATGGTCGTCGGAGTCTCCGGCTTTCAGCAAATTGCGGGTCTACTACTCGACCATGGGCGCCGGCCTTGCAAGTCCTTCGTTCACCCTCGCGGCAGCCCGCAACAAGCAAACCGGCCCGGAGGGAGGGGCCGGCCCGGTTGGCAAGTTTCTGAAGGCGCTGCTCGCCGGATGGGGGCGGGTCGGAGCGGTCGGGGGAGCGCTCGGGGGTTATCCGGTGGCGGGCGCCTTCAGATGGGGTTCAGGCTCAGTAGTAGCTGCAGATGCGCTTGAAGCGCGGCACCTGGATCCAGCCGTAACCGTTCCAGCGGGTCTTGTAGCCGACGAAAACCTTGTTGCAGGGCGCCACATAGACGGGTGCGTAGTAGCTGTTGTAGTAGCCGTGACCGTAATAGGGACTGCCGAAATAAACCTTGAAGCCAGCGGATGCGGTGGACGCGGCGGCGGCCGTGGCGGCGGCGGCGACGGTAAGCGCGATGACGCTCTTGCGGATCATGGTGTTGTCTCCTCCAGAATGTTTGGGGTGGTGTGTTGCCGTTCCCCGTTGATGGCACCGGTTATAGCGACACGAAGCTGAACCGGGTCTGAGGGCCGCGTTTAGCTGGCGTTCATGTTGGTAGAGACGCCATCCCCAACCACCGTCATGCAGGGACTTGATCCCGGCATCCATTCCGTTTGCGTTCCCGCTTGCAGCGCGGTTGGCGGCATGGACCCCGTGGTCAAGCCACGGGGTGACACATGATGAACGGGGCGTGAAACCTTTCCCGGCGCTTGACCGCGAAGCGGTTTTTAGGGCAACAACGGCGATCATCGCCCTATGCTCCAAGGGAGGTCGCCGGACCCCATGCAGAAATTCACCCAGCTCACTGCCGTGGCTGCCCCCCTCAACCTGACCAATGTCGACACCGACATGATCATTCCCAAGCAGTTCCTCAAGACCATCCAGCGCACGGGGCTGGGCAAGGCGCTGTTCTTCGAGATGCGCTTCAACGAGGACGGCTCGGAAAAGCCTGATTTCGTGCTCAACCAGCCGGCCTGGCGCAAGGCGGAAATCCTGGTGGCGGGCAAGAATTTCGGCTGCGGGTCGAGTCGCGAGCATGCGCCCTGGGCGTTGCTCGACTTCGGCATCCGCTGCGTCATCGCCCCTTCCTTCGCCGACATCTTCTACAACAACTGCTTCAAGAACGGCATCCTGCCCATTGCTCTGCCGCAGGAAGACGTCGACAAGCTCATGGACGACGCCAGCCGTGGCGCCAATGCCACCATCAGCGTCGATCTGGAGAAGCAGGAAATCCGCGGCCCCGATGGCGGGCTCATCCGCTTCGACATCGATGCCTTCCGCAAGCATTGCCTCATCAACGGCCTGGACGACATCGGGCTGACGCTGGAAAAGTCGGCGGCCATCGAGAGCTTCGAGAAGAAACAGGGGAGCGACCAGCCCTGGCTCTAGGGCCTGTGGACAGATACGGTTGCGGCGCCGGCGTGGCCCCTTTCGTTTCTGGCTAGCTTTGAGGGGCGCCGCAGGGTCCGCCCCTGCAAGCCGCTCAAAGTGACGTCCAAAGGCGAAAGGGGCCACGTCCTGAAGGGATTTGACAGGATTGGCCTATCTTCACGCGCCTTCGTCGTTGAATATGCTAGCATGTCCTTCCTCCTCAAGCCCGCAAATATAGGCCAATCCTGTCAAACCGGCACCACAACCGTAACTGTCCACAGGCCCTAGGCCGATACGGCATGGCCTGGGGGCTGGCGCTGGCGTTGCTGGGGCCGGGCATCGCCCATGCCGCCGCGCTCGACAGGTGCGTTGCGGGCCTCAAGCGCGATGTCATAAGGGCCGGCGCGCCGGCGCGGCTGGCGGATGCGGCGCTTTCAGGCGTTGCCTTTGATGAAAAGGTGGTGCGCTTTTCCCGCACCCAGCCGGAATACGTGACCCCCATATGGGACTACATGGCCTTCCTGGTCGACCCCCAGCGCATCACCGATGGCCGGGTGATGCTGAAAAAATACGATTCAACCTTGCGGGCGGTGGAGCGGGCCTACGGCGTCGACCGCTATATCGTCGCTGCCCTGTGGGGCATCGAAAGCGATTACGGCCACGTTCATGGCGAGTTCTTCCTGCCGCACGGCCTCGCCAACATCATCTGCGCCGGCCGCAATCCCGGCTACTTCACCCGCGAACTGGCGACGGCTCTGAAACTCGTGGCGGCGGGCGATGTCCGTCTTGCCGACCTCAAGGGCTCGTGGTCCGGGGCCTTTGGCCAGACCCAGTTCATGCCCTCCACCTACCGCCGCCTGGCGGTCGATTTCGACCATGACGGCCGCCGCGACCTGGTTCATTCGGTGCCCGATGCACTAGCCTCGGCGGCCAACTTCTTGCAAAAAGCAGGCTGGCGGCGGGGCGAAGGCTGGGGGTTCGAGGTGCGGCTGCCGAAAGGCTATCACGGGCCTACGGGCAGAAACCGTCGCGCCAGCCTCACCACCTGGCGGGCGCGCGGTCTCGTCCGCGCCGACGGCTCAGCACTTTCCGGTTATGCCGCGGCGGGCCTGATCCTGCCAGCCGGGCGTTCGGGGCCGGCGTTCCTGGTCTATCGCAATTTTGATGCTATCTATTCCTACAACGCGTCGGAGGCCTATGCCCTTGCCATCGGCCATCTCGCCGACCGCCTGCGCGGGCTGGGGCCGATCCGCGCCCGCTGGCCGACCGATGATCCCGGTCTTACCCGGGCCGAACGCCTCAACTTGCAAAAGCTCCTGATCAAGGCCGGCCACGACATCGGCGAGGCCGACGGCAAGGTCGGGCCGCTGACCATCGAAGCGATCAAGCAAGAAGAGCGAAAGCACCACATGCCGCCGACCGGCCGGCCGGGCATGCGCATCTACAAGGCGCTGGGAGGAAGCTGATCGCCTTTCACTCGATCATTGCCACCCGCCCGAGCTTGAGCACCGTCTTGCCGTCGCGGGTGATGATGAAGGATGTGACGTAACGCCCCGGCGCCCAGCCGGCGGCCGGGCGGCGGGCGCCGACATAAAGCATGAGCTGCGCCTTGGCCCGAACCAGGCTGAGGCTGTTGTGGGCAAGCTGGCCTGCAGGTCCGTCGAGGACGATTTCCACCCCGTCGCCCACCTTGAGATTGATCGCCCAGCCCCAGGCGAACACCACTCCCCAATCACCCTGCGGCGCTCCTTGAGTACCATTCCCCGCCTCGATCGCCGACAGCGACGGCGGTACCGGCATGAAGCCGACATCGAGAATATCTCCTGCCCGGTAGGCGAGCGCGACCAGCGCATCGGGAGCCCACAGCGAGCCGGTCGTATCGTTGCAGGCGGCCTTGGCTTGTGCCTTGCCGGTGAACGGATCGATCACTTCATCGTCGTGGCGCACGGTGATGTGGACATGCGGGAAGGCGGCCATGCCGGAATAACCCACATCGCCCAGCTTGGTGCCCGCCTTTACCTTGTCGCCGGCTGCGACCACCACCGAGCCTTGCCGCATATGGCAATACTGGGTCTCCCAGCCGTCGTTGTGGTCGATAACGACGCCGTTGCCGCAGTCCTGGCCGGCCACGGCGGCGCGATCGGCGACGCTCCTCACCAGCCGGTCGGGCATGCCGTCGCGCACCGCCCTCACCGTGCCGGGCGCTGCAGCAACGACCGCGAACCCACGCTCGACATCCATCAGGGTGCGTACCCGGATGTCGGTGCCCCGGTGGTCGTTGTAGCTCTCGTTGCCACAGGCATAGTCGTGCGCCCCGGGACCGGGATCCTCGTCCATGTACTGCTGCACGAAGCAGTCGTGCCCCAGCGTGCAGACGATCGGTAGCCGCAAGACCAGAGGAGCGGCATGCGCGGCCGTGCCGGGCATGAGCAATTGCCCCAGCACCGCCGCCATGACGAGCGGGATGGTTCTTGCCATTTAATCCCCCAATGTTTACCGATTGCTCCGGTTTCGCTCAGGGCCCGCTTTCGCCGGCCGGGGTACTATACTGGCTGAAGAAGGATTTGCGCATGTCCAGCTACAAATTGTTGCTGCTGCCCGGCGACGGCATCGGGCCGGAGGTGATGGGCGAGGTGAAAAAGGTCATCGCCTGGTTCAATGTCCACGGCATTGCGCACTTCGAAACCGAGACCGGACTTGTCGGGGGGGCGGCCTACGATGCCCATGGCGAGGCGATCTCGGATGCCGACATGGATCTGGCGCAAGGCTCAGACGCCGTCATCTTCGGCGCCGTGGGCGGCCCGCGCTGGGACGATGTGCCTTACGACAAGCGCCCCGAAGCCGGCCTTTTACGCCTCAGGAAGGACATGGCGCTTTATGCCAACCTCAGGCCCGCCATCGTCTATCCGGCGCTGGCCGATGCCTCGTCGCTCAAGCGCCCGCTGGTCGAAGGCCTCGATCTGCTCATCCTGCGCGAACTGACCGGCGGTGTCTATTTCGGCCAGCCCAAGGAAATCACCGATCTCGGCAACGGCCAGAAGCGCGCCGTCGATACCCAGGTCTACGACACCTACGAGATCGACCGCATCGCCCGCATCGCCTTCGAGCTGGCCCGCACCCGGCGCAACCAGGTGTGCTCCATGGAAAAGCACAACGTCATGAAGTCGGGCGTGTTGTGGAAGGAAGTGGTGATCGCCACCCACAAGGACGGATTTCAAGACGTCCAGCTCTCGCACATGCTGGCCGATGCCGGCGGCATGCAGTTGGTGCGCAATCCCAAGCAATTCGACGTCATCGTCACCGACAACCTGTTCGGCGACATCTTGTCCGACGTGGCGGCCATGCTGACCGGCTCGCTCGGCATGCTGCCGTCGGCCTCGCTGGGCGCCGCCGATGCAAAGACCGGCCGCCGTAAGGCGCTTTATGAGCCGGTGCACGGCTCGGCCCCCGACATCGCCGTTAAGGGCCTCGCCAACCCCATCGCCATGATCGCCTCGTTCGCCATGGCGCTGAGATATTCCTTTGGCATGGTCGAGTGGGCCGACAAGGTGGATACAGCCATTGCCGCAACGCTGGGCAAGGGGTTCCGCACCGGCGACATCATGCAGGCCGGCATGAATCAGGTAGGCACCGCCGAAATGGGCGATGCGGTGCTGGCGCAACTGCAGGCGGCGGGCTGAGCCGCCTTCACCTGCCGATTGACTAGCGATGAGAAGGTGATAGAAGCCGGCGCTAACCCCATAAAGGACTCAAGGCCCATGAGCTACAAGGTTGCAGTGGTCGGCGCGACCGGCAATGTCGGCATGGAAATGCTGAACATCCTGGCCGAACGCGCATTCCCGGCTTCGAGCGTCCATGCCATCGCCTCGCGCCGTTCCATCGGTCGCGAAGTATCGTTCGGCGATGCCACCCTCAAGTGCCAGGACCTCGAGCAGTTCGACTTTTCGAAAGTCGATTTCGTGCTGATGTCGGCGGGCTCTGCCGTCTCAAAGGACTGGTCGCCGAAGATCGGCGCCAGCGGTGCCATCGTCATCGACAATTCCTCGTGCTGGCGCTACGACGCCGGCGTGCCGCTGGTGGTGCCGGAGGTCAACGCCGAAGTGCTGGAAGCCTATATGGCGCGGCCCAACCGGCGCAACATCATTGCCAATCCCAACTGTTCCACCGCCCAGCTCGTGGTGGTGCTGAAGCCCTTGCACGATCTGGCGCGCATCAAGCGGGTGGTGGTTTCCACCTACCAGTCGGTATCCGGCGCCGGCAAGGAAGCCATGGACGAATTGTGGAACCAGACCACGGGCATCTTCGTCACCGATCAGCCCGACCCCAAGAAGTTCCCCAAGCAGATCGCCTTCAACGTCATCCCGCAGATCGATGTCTTCCTCGACAGCGGCGAGACCAAGGAGGAATGGAAGATGACGGCCGA